>JBKOZJ010000025.1:0-38897 GCA_046725875.1 Actinomycetota bacterium | reverse complement strand
GGGCCAGTTCGAGATAGCGCTCGGCAACCTGCTCGCTGCGCTGGCCGACGCCGGCGGTGGACCTGAGCACCTCACCCGGGTGACGATCTACACGGTGGACGTGCAGGACTACAAGGCGCATTCGGCGGAGATCGGCAACATCTGGCGCTGGCTGATCGGCGGTGATTACCCGGCCATGGCGCTGATTGGTGTCTCCCGGCTGTGGGACGCCGAAGCGCTGGTCGAACTCGACGGAATAGCAGTCCTCCCGTGATCACGTCAGCATCGACCGGCCCGCGCCACCCTGCACGGCGTGGGTCACGGCATCCTGCGCGAGAGCACGGCTTTACGCGCGAACCTGCTGGACAAAAGGGACAGGTCGAGCGAGTGGGCGTGTCCTTCGCGCGCAAAGCTGTTCTGTCCCGCACAAGGGTCGCCCGTGCAGACTGAGCCATCCCCCGACCAGTCGACGTCGGCGCCAAGAGGGTTGTCGGTGTTGTGGGCGGCCCGGTCGATAGCGGTGGTCGGGGCTTCCGAGCGGCGAGGCGCACTCGGCCGGCTGCCGGTCGAGCACTTGCTGCGCTACGGCTACCCGGGGCGGATCCTCCCGGTGAATCCCAACGCCAAGAGCGTCCTCGGGCTCACGTGCTATCCAACGGTCGCCGCCGCGCCCGGCCCGGTCGATCTGGCGCTGCTGCTCGTCGCCGCCCCAAGGGTGCCGGACGCGATCGACGACTGTGCCAAGGCCGGCGTTCGTGTCGCCATCGTCGGCGCCTCGGGATTCGCCGAGGCCGGCGAGATCGCGCTTCAGGATGAGGTTGTACGGCGAGCGCGTGCCGGCGTTGTGCGGGTGGTCGGCCCGAACTCCATCGGCGCGGTCGGTGCCGCCAACCGCCAAGTTGTGTCGTTCTCGCCGCTCTTCTCGGCGCCGGACTTGCGGATGCGCGACGGCCGCCTGGGCTTCGTGACCCAGAGCGGTGCGCTCGGCTACGGGACGGTGAGCATCGCCTACGAGCGCGGTCTTGGCTTCGGCTGGATCGTGAACACCGGCAACGACGCCGATGTCACCGCCGTCGAGGTGCTCTGCGAACTTGCCCAACTCGACGACTGCGCCGGCCTTCTCGGCTACATCGAAACCATGACCGACGGCCCGGCGTGGCGCCGCCTCGCCGGGCTCGGCAAACCCGTCGCTGTCCTGAAGGCCGGCACGAGCGAGGCCGGGGCGCGCGCCGCGACCTCCCATACGGGGGCGCTGGCCGCGACGGACCGGGTGGTCGACGGCGTGCTGCGGCAGCTCGCCATCGCGCGCGCTCCCGATGTCGACGAACTCTTGGATATCGGTGAGGCCTTTTCGAGGATGCGCCGCCCGAGTGGCCCCAGCGTCGCCGTCGTGACCACCTCCGGTGGGTCGGGCATCCTCGCCGCCGACGCGATTGCCGCGGCCGCGCCCACGCTGCGACTTGCCGAGCTGTCGCCACGCACAACGGAGGCGCTTGCCGATGTCGTTCCCGCCTTCGGGTCGGTGGAGAACCCGGTCGACGTCACCGCGACGGTTATGTCGGATCCCACTCTCTTCAATCGATGCCTTGACCTCGTCGCCGAGGACGAGGCCGTCGACTCGATACTGGGGTGCTTCTGCGTGCTCACCGGCGCCGACGCCGACCACATACTCGCCGGGCTGGGCCGGGTCGCCCGGCGCAGCGGCAAGTCGGTCGTCGTCGCGCGGACCGGCGCCGACTTCCTCGCTCCGGACGCGCGCCCGACCCTGAGCGCCGCGGGCATTCCGGTGTATGCGACACCAGCGCGAGCGGTCCGCGCACTCGCGTCGGTAACCCTGACCGCCACCGGCCGCCCCCTGTTTTCGCATGAGGGGCGCCCTCACTCGATAGGTCAGCCGACAGAGGCTCAGGGCGGACCGGAGTGGCCGATCACGGAGCCGGAACTCAAGGCCCTGCTGCGACAGGCCGGCCTGCCCGTACCACGCGGCCGGGTAGTGGCCGATGGTTCGGATGCCGCGGCGGCCGTTCCAGAGCTCGGCGGGCGAGCAGCATTCAAGGCGGTCGTACCCGGGCTCCTTCACAAGACCGAGGCCGGCGGTGTCGTACTCGGCGTCACGGCGGAGACGGCGCCTCGGGCGTACGAAGACCTGGCGGCACTCGGCGGGCGTGTGTACGCCGAGGAGATGGTCATCGGCGGCGTCGAGATGCTCGTCGGTGTCGCGCCGACGCCGCTCGGCCGGGTCATCACGCTCGGTTCCGGCGGAGTGCTGACCGAGGTGCTCGACGACGCCGTGTTTCGCCTACTGCCCGTTGGTTCCGCCGATGCTGAGGAGATGTTGGCCGAGCTGCGCGGTGCGGCCGTACTCCGCGGTGCCCGCGGGCGGCCGCCAGCTGATATAGGCGCGCTCGCGGACCTTCTCGTCCGGGTCGGCGCGCTCGTTGCGCCCGAAGGTGCCGAGGGACGGCTGGCCGGGATCCCAGCCCTTCCGCCGGACGCGGTGCTCGACCTCAACCCGGTCACCGTCCTCCCGAAGACAGACGGTCGCAGCGGGGCCGGCCGCGCTACTGATGGAGGAGGCGTGGTGATACTCGACGCCGCGGTCGCCTTGGCATGAGGGGATCCGTGTCGACCCCGCTGCATCTAAGACGCGCCTTCGGTTCGCTCCGGTTGTCCGGCCCACCCACTTTGCGCATCGATCCGCCAAGCTAACGAAACCCAAGCCTGCCGTCCCGTACTCCCGTCGCCAGGTACGGCCTCCAGTAGCTTGGCGGATCAAAGCGCCGACGGACGACGGTGGGAGCTATGGCACGGGGACTCCCGTGAGGACGACGGGGCCACCGGTAACGTCGAGCTCGGTCGACTGGCTCACATCCGGCGGCGTGATGACGTCGATCGCCTTCGGCTCGACGCTCGGGTCAACCAGGCAGCGTGGGTCCGCTGGGTTCGGTGCCGCGCAGACGCCGAAGAGGAACGGCTGCGGCGTCGGAGCGAACCCGCGCGCCTGATCCGGGCTGAACCCGTCCTGGCCGTGCAGAACCACCGTGAAGATCCAACCCGTGCTCGGCGTCCCGAACTGCGCCTTCGGCAACCGGACGGTGATGTACCTCGACAGCGAGTTCGCCACGAAGGTCGCTCCGGGCACGTCACTGCCGTCCGCCCGTACCCACACAACCGGAGCAAAGCCCTGCACCTCGACCCGCTGGGTCCATGCGGAGCCGTCCGACATGGTGTAGTTGCGCTGCGGGAACGCCGCCGCGGTTGAGGTCGGGCTCGCCCCGGGTTCCCGGACATACACGTCAAGGAGCTGGGCACCGTTCGTCACGCCGAAGGTCGCGTCCAGGTTTCGCACCCGCGCCCGCAGCACGATCTCGGCGCCGCTATCAAAGACCTGGAACCGCTCGAGATCGAATGCGCCGGCCTTGAAGTCAGCCGAGGTGGGGTACGCGAAGTTGCCGGGCCCGTTGTCATCGCCCATTGGATCTTCCACATCCAGCAGGAGCGTGCCGCTCACAACGTCGCGGAAGACCGAGCGCTGGTCGTATCCGGTGGCGTCACCGGCGGTGACCGTGGTGGTCAAGGTGGTGACGCCGTTGTCCAGTTCCACCTGGACCGCGAACGCGCCGGATCCGTCGGCGGTTGCCGAGGAAACCGAGGTCGCGCCGGTGTCCAGGTTGCTCGCCGCGACCGTAACCAGGGCTCCCGGCACCGTCGTCCCGGTCACGGTGGTGGTCGGATCGGTCGCCTCGCTCCCATTAGCCGGCGCGGTCACGGTGAGCGGTGCAGCCGCCGGTGGTGGCGCGTCGACGTAGCGCGCTCGGACGATCGCTGGCTGCTCCAGTAGACGGCCGGGGCCGAGCGCTAGCGTCAGCCGAACGGCCTGCGCCTGCGCCCACGTAAGTGGGGCAGCAGAGCCTGCCGCTTCACCCGTGCGGAAGCCGATCGATGCCGTCTCCGGCGGGCTTTCGAACGGCGACGCGGGCAGGTCTCGGTTCTCCCATGCCTGCTCGGGCACGAGGCCGATGCCAGCGGAGTAGCCGGCCATGGCGTCGAGCAGCCGCGCCGCGGCGGCCCGGTCGCCGGTCTGCAGAGCCTGCTCGGCACGTTCGCCGGACAGCACCGGCCACAGGTGGCCAGAACCCTGGTTCACCTGTCCGTTGCTCGCATTCGGGCCCGGCCAGGGCTTTCCGCTGGGGTCGCAGGTGGTGGGGTCCGGTTCGTAGCAGTCGCCGTAGCCGTCCTCGGTACCCGCCGTCGTCACCGGGTCAATCGCTGCTCCGTAGCGGTAGAAGCTGCGCCCGCTCGGCGTCTCTCTCGAGATGACGTCGTCGACGATCGGCAGCGTACGGGCGGCGTCCGGGTCGTCCGGGGGCAGGATGCCGAGCCGGGTCAGCTCCAGGAAGCCGGCGTCGACGACCGCACGCTGGTCGACCGTTGGACCGCCGTTGCCGAGTCCGTAGGAGATCGCCGCATTCGGGTCTCCGGTCTTCGAGAGCCGGATGAAGTACGGCTGGGTTGTGTACGGCCCGGACTCGGTGACGGTCCAGTCCTTGATGCTGCGCTGGAAGTGGTCGGCAACGGCACGGTAGACGCGCGCGCGGTCCTGATCACCGTGCAAATCCGCGATCTGCGCGGCCGCGATCAGCCCGGCGATCTCCGCGGCGATGGTCGAGGGCGAGTAGCCGCTCTGCTCCTCCCACCGTTCGGAGCCGAAGGACGGACCACGGGCGACGAGGAAGTCGGCCGCCTTCCGAATGTGGTCGCCATAGAGCGCCGCATCGCCGCCTAGACCGGCCTGCCAGGCCATGAGGATCGGGTACGCGGTCTCGTCGAGCTGGTCGCCGCCGGTGTCCGGTGCCAGCTTGCCGTTGATCAGCGAGTTACGCGGGAAGCGACCGTCGGCGAGCTGCTGCCGCTCGAAGAGGAATCGCACGGCGTCCCGGGCAGTCGCCAGATCACCCGCCATAAGCAGGCCGGTGAAGGCCTCGTAGAGGTCGCGCGAGAACACCTCGCGGTAGGACCCGAAGTAGGGCGCCTGCCCGCCGGAGGAGGTGCCGGCCGAGATCGCCTGTCCCCACGGCGAGGCGAGGCTGGCCACGATTGCGCCGGGGAACTGCTTGTCCTCGCTGGCCTTGACGACATTCGCGCCGAGGTAGTACAGCTCCTGGAGCTGCCGCACCCGCTCCGTGGACAGGCCGGACAGCTCGGTCGGCGGTGTGCCCAGGCCGCGGTCGTAGGCCTGCCAGCCGCGCACGTAGTCCCTACGCACATCGACCAACGTTCGGCCGAGGGTCGCCCCGGCGGTCGCGACGGCGCCAGCTTGGTCGCGGCCGAAGCCCAGAACGAGGCTGGCCTCGCCTGTGCCGCCGATGTCGAGCCGGGCCGTCTGTACGACGTTGCCGTTCGATGCTTCCGAGGTGATCGTGGTCAGGGCGCGGTTTTGATCCAGCTGGACCAGCCCGTCGCTCTCGCTGCCGGCGTAGCCACTGGTCGCTTCAAGGAATGGACGGTCGGCCCGGACCGCCAGATAGGTCGGCACTGCATAGTCCCGGTTCACGGCCAGGGTCGTGGTGTTCGTGTCGTACGACACGAGCGCTCCTGTGCCCGCGTCGATCGTCGCGTTGTCCGCCCCCGAGTTCTGGCCAGGGGCGGTGCCGCCGCCACCGTTGCCGCCGATCGTCGGGTCCGCCCGGACATACAGCTTCAGGTCGCCGGGCCTCAGGGTGGTGAGCTTCGCATGGACGAGGACACTGTCTCGGCGCGGATCGGTCAGGTAGGTAGTCGTTAGCCGGTAGCGGCCGCTCTTCGCCGTGCTCGTCACCGTACACACCATGCCCGTGGCGTCGGCTCTGACCGTGTAGGTCGTGTCGCGGCTTTGGAGATCGGTGAAGGTTTCGCCGTCCGTAACAACGAACTGCATCGTCTCGATGTTGGTCGTGTCGATCGTCGGCTCGTACACGTCGGAGAGGACGCCGTTTGCCACCGTGTACCAGACCCGGGACGTGCGGTTCTGCGCCGTGCCCACACAGTCCTTCCGCGCCAGGTCGAAGTGGCTGAGCAGGCCGGGGGGGCCCGCGGTCACCTGCGCCGCCACGGGCTGGGAATAAGCGGCCGGGACTAATGCGGTGGCAAGCGCCAGGGCTCCGCTGCCCGCCAGGCAGCCCAATCGGGTGAGGTGTCGCATGCGTCCTCCAGCGGAAACGGGCGGCCCAGAACCCGGCCACCGAACGACCTCGCCTTCGCGTCATACGACCACCGGCGCCAGTGGAGCGCAAGAGGGCAGACGGCATAGGGGCGCGCCCTCAATCGGAGTCCCGGGAGAGTGCGACCATCTGCATATGCCCCTGTACGTCGGGACGTCGGGGTGGCAGTACTCGTCGTGGCGCGGCGGGCTGTATCCGGAGGAACTTCCGCAGCGGCGCTGGCTGGAGTACTACGCCGCATCGTTCGCCACGGTCGAGAACAACAATGCGTTCTACCGGCTGCCGGCGCGGAAGACCTTCGAGGATTGGCAATCCCGAGTCCCGGTTGACTTCGTGATGGCGGTCAAAGCCAGCCGCTACCTGACCCACATGAAGCGGCTGCGTGATCCGGAGGAGCCGGTGCGCCGGCTACTCGGGGCGGCCGGGGGGCTCGGCGACCGGCTCGGTCCGATCCTGATCCAGCTGCCCCCGACCATGTCCGCGGATGCTCAGCTGCTCGACGATTGCCTGCAGCAGTTCCCGCGTTCGGTGCGGGTTGCCGTCGAGCCACGGCATGACTCGTGGTGGACCGACGAGATCGAGAAGCTCCTGTCCGCGCGCGGGGCCGCGCTCTGCTGGGCCGATGTCATGAGCCGGCCCCGAACCCCGCTGTGGCGGACAACCGATTGGGGTTATCTGCGGTTGCATCAGGGGGCCGCGACACCGTGGCCGCATTACGGCCGGCAGGCGCTGCGGACCTGGGTGGGACGGCTCGCCGAGGCCTGGTCCGATAAGGCCGACGTCTATGTGTACTTCAACAACGACCCCGGCGGTGCCGCGGTCTATGACGCTGCCGCCTTTGCATCATTGGCCCAGGCCGCCGGCCGCACGGCGACTCGCACGCCTGTCCGCTGAGCGCATGCTCGGGCAGATTGCCTGCTGCGACACTAGGGCGGCAAGTTAGGACATGCGGAGAAGGTCATGAGCACTGCCAACGATTGATGCGGGTAGTCCATTAGCGTGAGTGAGGCGGGTCGACTCCGACTTCGGCGGGAGATAGCCATGAGAGCTGGTACGGCCATCGGTGGCTTGCTCACCGTGCTCACGCTGGCAGCGCCGGCGAACGTCGCCTATGCGCAGGAGCAGCAGGGCAAGGAGGTCAGCATGACGCTCTCACCCCGCACCGCGTCACCCGGGGAGGAGGTGCGCATCACCGCCGAGTGTGCGACCTCGGAGGCGACGGCCGCGGCGCTCGTTTTCGATGATCAGACCTTGCGGAAGCCCGAGAACTCGACGATGGTCGAGGGGACGGTCAGAGTCGACGCAAACGCCCAACCTGGCACGTATGTCGTCGACGTGTTCTGCGCGAACGGTGACTTTGGAAAGGCTGACCTTACAGTGGTGAACAACACCGGCTCGCAGACCGGTGACGGCGCCTCGTTGCGCGGCCGGAGCACTGTCCTCACCGCTGCCGGTGCCGCACTTTTGACCGCTGCCGCCGTCGGCCTCGGCGCTTTCGGCCGGCGACGCAGGACACGCTCGGGTTCATAGCCGCCCATCATCGGGATCTTTCAGCGATATGTCCGTCGATTCCGGCAATTCTTCGCCGACCGGGGGCCCGACCCCGAGAGAGCAGATGCCTCCGACGGCTCGAGCGGTGACGAAGGCACAGTCGACCGAGCATGTCGCGCGCCGTCCCGCGCTCATCGGGCTGGCGCAGCTGACCGCGATTGGCCTGGCCGCTGCGGCTGGAGCAGGCCTGATTGCCTTCGGCTTGGACCAGGGATCGTTGCCCCCTCGGCCCCCGACCTCGGCTGGCCCGGCGCCCCTGGACTCCGCCGAGCAGGTGGAGCGGGCCCGGGCGCATGAACTGGGCCGGTCGCCGCCACTTCGCCTCGACATCCCCGCTATCGACGTCCACGCCGATGTCGTCAGGGTGTCCCTGGCAGCCGACGGCTCACTTGCGGCGCCGCCCATAGACCGGGCCATGTCGGTCGGCTGGTACACGCTTGGACCAACCCCCGGTGAACCGGGAGCCGCGGTCGTCCTCGGCCACGTCGATGCGGAGGGCGTCGGCCCCGCAGTGTTTTACCGGATCGGCAAGCTCGAGCCGGGTAGCACGCTGAGCGTGACCAGGGCCGACGGGTCTCGTGCTGTCTTCACGGTTACCGGTGGTGCCTCGTACCCCAAGGACGAGCTCCCCTACGAGCGGATCTTTGCCGACCTCGACTACCCCACGCTGCGCCTCGTCACCTGCGGCGCACCTTTTGACGATCACCAGCGCACATGGGAGAACAACGTGGTCGTGTATGCCGTGCTCACCGACTCCCGCCCGAGGTGAGTTCGAGTACGCCGTCGACCCGGCGGGGTAGGCCGAGTGGATTGCTCGCGCGCAGCGGCGCGGGCAAGAGCGCCTCCGGCGTGTTCTGGTAGACCACCGGCACCAGAAACCGCCTCATGGAGGTCACTCCGACCGATGTATGCAGCGGGTTGGTCGTCGCCGGCCACGGACCGCCATGGTGCATCGACCAGGTCACCGCAACACCTGTGGGCCAGCCGTTCCAGACGACCCGCCCAGCCAGCCGGCGTGCCCTGGCGAGCAGTGCGGCGGCGAGCTTCTCGTCCTCCGGCTCGGCATGGACGCCGACGGCGAGGGAGCCACGGACGGCGTCCAGCGCGGCGAACAGCTCGTCCTCGTCGTCGTACTCGACAAGCAGGGACGACGGGCCGAAACACTCATCAAGCAATGCCGGGCTTGCCGCCACGGCGGTGGCCGTTGTGATGTAGAGGCGGGGCGGCGGCGCAAGGGCCGGATCGACATCGGTCCCGTCAGCGGGAACTGCGCCGGCGAGCACCCGTACGTCCGGATCTGCGCCGAGGCGGCCTACTGCATCAAGGAAGCCCTCCCTGATCCGGGGAGTCAGCATCGGGGTTGGCGCGATCGCGCCGATCGCCGCCGCAAGCGCGTCCGTCAGGCCGTGCCCAGTGGGTAGGAAGAGCACCCCGGGCTTCGTACAAAATTGCCCGCCTCCGAGCGTGAAAGACCCGACGAAGCCGGCCACGATTTCCGCACCACGGGCGTTTAGCGCTGCCTGGGTAACAACCACTGGATTGAGACTGCCGAGCTCGCCGTAGAACGGGATTGGATCAGGCCGGGACACGGCCAGGTCAAAGAGGGCTCGCCCGCCGCGCAGCGAGCCCGTGAAGGCTACCGCCTTGACGTTGGGGTCGGTCACGAGCCGGCGGCCCGCGTCGAGGCCGTAAACGACGGCGAACGTCCCGGCCGGCGCGCCGGCGTCGGCTAGCGCGGCGGCGACGATCTCAGCGGTTCGCGTACTGGTTCGTGGATGCCCATGGTGCGCCTTCACGATGACCGGGCAGCCGGCCGCAAGCGCCGCCGCGGTGTCGCCGCCGGCCACGGAGAACGCGAAGGGAAAGTTGCCCGCCGAGAAGACGCCAACCGGGCCGATTGGGTTCAGCATCCGCCGCAGGTCCGGCCGCGGCGCCGGTCGTGCGTCTGGGTCCGGGTGGTCGATGCAGATCTCGAGGAAAGAGCCCTCCTCCAGCGCAGCGGCGAAGAGCCTGAGCTGGTTGGTGGTTCGCACGATCTCGCCGGACAGCCGGTCGGCACCGAGGCCGGTCTCCTCATCAGCCACCCTCGCGAGCTCCCCGGCGGCCGCGTCGATCCGGTCCGCCATGGCCTTCAGCGTCACGCACCGCCACTCGAGCGGGTAGCCGGCGAGGTCGGCGAGCTGGTCTACGGCGCCGGCAGCGGCGGCAGCGAGCCGCGCCGCCTCATCCGGCGGCGTCTCCCGGAAACCGGCGTCCTGGAACGTCCCCGTCCGCGGGTCGTAACTCTGCACCTGCGTCATTGCGGTCGGTCCCTTCGCAGATGCCCGCTGGGCATCCACTGCATTGCGCGGCAGCTCGGTCCGACGATACAGCGGCGACTCGAACAGCTCCCCGCGCGGCGATGGCCAGGGCCGGCGGCTCCGGACTGGGACCGGTCGTGATCCGGGATTAAGGAGATCGGAACGCAGCCGCACGAGATGATGGGTGGGTGGGTGAGATCGAGGGCCGCCGAATATACGACGTGGCGATCATCGGGGCGGGAATCGTCGGCGCGTCGTGTGGCCTCGCCTGTGCCCGGCGCGGCATGTCGGTCGTGGTGCTCGACCGCGCCGGTTTGCTCGCGGGGACGACCGGTTCCGGCGAGGGCAATGTCCTCGTATCCGACAAGTCGCCCGGTCCCGAGCTGGACCTTGCTCTCCTAAGCAACCGGCTGTGGCGGGAACTAGCGGCGGAGCTGTCTGGCGAGTTCGGGGATTTCGAGCTCGAGCAGAAGGGCGGGTTGGTCGTCGCCGATTCCGACGAGGCCCTGCGGGGGCTGCTCGAGTTGGCCGACGCGCAGGCCCGGGCCGGCGTGGAAGTGGTACGGATTCCAGCAGCGGATCTTCCCGACCTGGAGCCGTACATCACCCCTAACCTCGCCGGCGGCGTCTACTACTCACAGGATCTTCAGGTGCAGCCGGCGAAGGCGGTCGCGGTGATTCTTGAGGCGGCCCGGACCGCCGGCGCGGAGGTGTCCCTCCGGGAAGCTGTTCTCGACATCGAGCGCTCCGCCGGCGGTGGCGTCTCGGGTGTGTCCACGGCGCGGCGGCGCATCGCCGCCCGGCACGTGGTGAACGCGGCCGGCGCCTGGGCCGGCGAGGTGTCCAACATGCTCGGCGAGTCGCTGCCGGTCTCACCGCGCCGCGGCTACATTCTCGTGACCGAGCCGGTTGGGCCACTCGTGCGGCACAAGGTCTATACCGCCGCTTATATGGACGGGGTGGTCAGCGGTGCCGCCGGGCTGCAGACGTCCGCCGTCGTGGAGAGCACCCCGGCGGGGACGATCCTCATCGGCGCGACGCGCGAGCTGGCTGGTTTCGACCGCAGCATCGAGCTCGCTGCGCTGCGCCGGCTTTCTGCCGGCGCGGTCCGGCTCTTTCCGGTCCTGGGCGAGGTGAATGTGATCCGCGCCTACCGCGGCTTCCGACCATATTCGGCCGACCACCTTCCGCTCGTGGGTCTCGACCCGGAGGTGCCCGGGCTCGTCCACGCCCACGGACACGAGGGAGCCGGGATCAGCCTGGGTCCCGCGACCGGTCAGCTGGTAGCCGAGCTGCTTGCCGGCGACGCCGCAAGCATCGAGCTCGCACCGTTCGACCCGGCGCGCTTCGCGACCACCGGGAGGGTACATGGTGAGCCTGCGTAACCGACGCCGATCACGTGCAGCCGCCGCATCCCGGGTCGAGGGCGGACCGCCGGAAGCCGCCTTGGCGTCCCGCCGCGACTCGTTTACCTTCGACGGCGCGGACGTCCCGTTCGTGCCGGGGCAATCCATTGCCGCGGCGCTGGTTCAGGAGGGGCGCCGGACGACCCGGCTGACTCGCTTCGCGGACAAGCCGCGCGGGCTCTTCTGCGGCATCGGAGTCTGCTTCGACTGCTTGGTCACCGTCGACGGGCGGCCGAACGTCCGCGCGTGTACGGAACCGGCTCGAGCCGGCGCGGCCGTACAGACACAGCGTGGTGTGGGCGAGCGCCCCTTCGACCTCGTACAGCAAAATCTCGGCGGCGAGCACCGGGGCAGCGGTCCGCCCCCGGCTGCAGTTCGGCTGATCGAGGCCGAGGTGGCAGTGGTCGGCGCCGGGCCCGCCGGGTTGGCTGCCGCGGTGGCCGCCGCCGACTCCGGTGCCGAGGTGACGGTGGTCGACGCCGGCCATGCACCGGGCGGCCAGTACTTGCGGCGACCAGCGACCAGTGACCCGAGAGGCGACGGATCGCGCCGGGTACCGCGGCGTGGTGGGCCTGCCCAGGTCGCGCTGGCACGGGCCACCAGCCATCCCAGGGTTCGGTTTCTCCCCGGGCACACGGTGTGGACGATCGGGCTGGCGGGCGACCGCCCGATCCTGAATCTCGTCGAGTCGGACACCGGAACCGAGGTCGAGCTCCAGGCGCGTGCAGTGGTGCTCGCGCCCGGTGCCTACGACCGCGTCGTGCCGTTCCCGGGTTGGGATCTGCCCGGAGTGATGACAGCGGGAGCCGCCCAGGCCCTGCTCAAGGAGCACGGGGTACTCGCGGGGCGGCGGCTGCTGCTCGCCGGGACCGGCCCGTTCCTCCTGGCCGTCGCCGCGGGTCTCGCCGAAGCCGGTGCGAACGTCGCGGCCGTGGTCGAGGCCAACCGACCCCAGCGCTGGCTCCGCCATCCCCTGATCGTCGGGCGGTCGGCCGGCCGCCTGCGCGAAGCGATCGCCTACCAGCGAGTGCTGCGCCGGCACCGGGTTCCGATGCTGTCCGGTCATGCGGTGACCGCGGTCGACGCCGACCGACACGGTCTCCGCTCGATCATCGAACGAGTGGACGAGCAGTGGCGGGTGGTTCCCGGCGGCCGGCGGCTGGTTCACGCGAACGCCGTATGTGTGGGCTTCGGCTTCACGCCGTCGGTCGAGCTCGCCATCAATCTCGGCTGCCCGCTCGAGGTGGACCAGCGCGACGGCAACGTCGTGGTCAGCGTGGACCGGATGCAGCGCACCGGCGTGCGCAACGTGGTCGCCGCCGGTGAGGTCACCGGGATTGCCGGAGCGAGGCGGGCTGCTTGGCAAGGCACCATCGCCGGCCTTGCGGCCGCTGCCGCCGCAGGCCGGCTCTCCGAGATCGTGTGCGCTCGGGCGGTTGCCTCGATGCGCCGGCACCTTGCGATCGAGGAACGGTTCGCCGACGCAATGCACGGCATCTACCCGTTGCAGTCCGGCTGGCGTAGCCGGCTTACTCCAGACACTCTTGTCTGTCGATGCGAGGAGGTCACCGCGGGACGGTTGGACGCGGGCAGGAGCAGCTACGGAGGCGACGACCTGCGCTCGCTCCGGTTGCTCACCAGGCTCGGGATGGGTCCCTGTCAAGGTCGGATCTGCGGCTATCCGGCAGCTGCGCTGATCGACAGCGCGACCGGCCGGCAGCCGGACATGATGCCGATTCTCAGCCGCCCGATCGTGACGCCGGTCGCGCTGGCCACCCTCGCGACCCCCACCGGGACCGCAAGCGACCCCCGTTCCGCATGAATGGCACATTCAGCCGATAAGTTCGAGTTCGGCGGCTCGATGGAGGTGTGTTGTGGCCGGTGATCAGACGACTGTGAAGCCGTGGCATGGCCTGATCGTGGCGATTGCCACGCCGTTCAAGGCCGACCTGTCGGTCGATTTCGGCCGGCTCCAGGAGCATGTCCGTTGGCTCGCCGAGCAAGGGTGCGACGGGGTGACCCCCAACGGCTCGCTCGGCGAGTATCAGACCCTGTCCGACCAGGAGCGTTCGGACGTCGTTCGAGCGGTGGTCGAGGCCGCCGGTCAATGCGCCGTGGTTCCCGGCGTGGGCGCCTATGGCTCGCACCAAGCGCGGCACTGGGCCGAGGACGCGGCCGCCGCGGGGGCGGGCGCCGTGCTGTCGCTGCCGCCGAATGGATACCGGGCCAGCGACGAGGAGGTTGTCGCACATTACCGAGCCGTCGCCTCGGCTGGGCTACCCGTGGTGACGTACAACAATCCCTACGACACCAAGGTCGACCTCACCCCGGAGCTGCTCGCCACGATCGCCGAGATCCAAGGTGTCGTAGCAGTGAAAGAGTTCAGCGGCGACGTGCGTCGCCTGCACCGCATTCGCGAGCTAGTGCCGCAACTCGATGTCCTGGCCGGCGCCGACGACGTGCTCCTCGAACTCGTTCTGCTCGGCTCGCCCGGCTGGATCGCGGGTCTGCCCAACGCGCTTCCGGCGGCGAGCGTCCGGCTCTTCTCGCTCGCCCGCGCGGCCGCCATCGGCGGCCGCGGCGACCATCTCGACGATGCGCTCGCGCTCTACCGCCGCCTACATCCGATCTTCCGTTGGGACTCCCGACCGGAGTTCATCCAGGCCATCAAACTTGCGATGGAGGTGGCTGGACGGTACGGCGGGCCGTGCCGCGCACCGCGATTGCCGCTCCCCGATGACCAGGCCGCGCAGGTCCGCAAGGACGCCGAGCTGGCCCTGCAGTCCGAGCGCTCCCTCTGGGTGAGCGATGCGTAGCCAGCTGGTGATCCATGCCGTGGACACCCACACCGAGGGGATGCCGACCCGGGTGGTGACGGGTGGGATTGGAGTATTGCCCGGGGCCACGATGGCGGAACGCCGGTCGCTGTTCATGCGGGACCGGGACGACCTGCGCACCCTGTTGATGTACGAACCACGCGGTCACGCAGCCATGTCAGGCGCCATTCTGCAGCCCCCCACGCGTCCCGACGCCGATTACGGAGTCTTGTTCATCGAGGTGTCCGGATGCCTGCCCATGTGTGGCCACGGCACCATCGGTGTTGCGACCGCGCTGGTCGAGACGGGAGCCGTGGCGGTCGTGGAGCCGGTCACCATGATCCGGCTCGAAACTCCGGCTGGCCTCGTCCTGGCGGCGGTCGCGGTCGAGGATGGCCGGGCCCGCGAAGTCACGATCCGTAACGTGGACTCGTTCCTGCTCGCATCGGACGTGACCGTCGATGCCGGCGCCGAGATCGGCGAGGTCAGCTTCGACATGGCGTACGGCGGCAACTTCTACGCGATCATGCCGGCTGATGCTCTCGGTCTCGACGTCGCTCCGAGGATGGCGCCCGAGCTGATCCGTCGCGGCCTGGTCGTGATGGACGCGATCAACAAGCAGGCGCCGCCGGTACATCCGCTGGATCCATCGATCAACGACTGCCGGCATGTTCTTCTCGCCGCGCCCGGGCGGGACGGCGCCTACGCTCGAAACGCGGTGGTCGTCCATCCCGGCTGGGTTGACCGCTCGCCTTGCGGCACCGGGACCTCGGCGCGGATGGCCCAGCTGCACGCGCGCGGCGAGCTTGCGCTCGACCAGTCGTTCGTGAACGAGTCGGTGCTCGGGACCCGCTTCACCGGCCGGCTCGTCGGTACGTCGACGGTGGGTGACCTTCCGGCGGTCGTGCCAACGGTCAGCGGACGTGCCTGGGTAACCGGGATTGCGCAGTATCTGCTCGACCCCGAGGACCCGTTCCCCGCCGGCTTCCTCCTTTGACCCCCCGACCTCGAACGAGCGGCTGGCGCGCCCTTGGCCCGGCTCCGTGGTACAGGAGCACGCGCCGGGTCGCGGCCCAGATATGAATGTGCCGTTGACTCGAACTGGATAGAGATGAATGTGCCCTTCACTCGAACCTATGGAGCGAAGGGCACATTCATGCGAATAGCGATGGGCGGTCAGTCGTAGCTGGGTTCGAGGGCGACCTCGGACCGTGCCTCGCGCTGGGCGGGGACCGGGAGCTGCTGTTCCTTGCTCCGCCGCGGGAAGAGCGCGCTGGCAACGAGCGCGGCTACCAAGGCGAGCCCGGCGCCAACCAGGATTCCGGCGCGGTAGCCCTCCGTGAGGGCGACGCCGAGGACCTGCTCGCCGCCGGAGATGACACTGTCCGTACGGGCCGTCGCCGCCGCGACCACCACGCCGAGTCCGAGCGCCGCGCCGACCTGCTGAGTCGTGTTGATCAGACCCGAGGCAAGCCCGGACTCGTGCTCGGGAGCACCGTTGGTCGCGCCGACCATCCCGGCGACCCACGCGAGAGCCGCGCCGCTGGCCGTGACGAGCTGCGGCCCGAGCAGATCGGTGAGGAACGAGCCGTCCGGGCTGATCCGTGAGTACCAGGCCATTCCGGCAGCGACGATCAGCAGTCCGGTCACCATTGTCGTCTTCAAACCGATCCGGCTGATGATCGGCGCGACGGCATTCGCCGCGACGATGACCGTCAGCGCGAACGGTAGCTGTGCCAGGCCGGACTTGATCGGCGAGTAGCCGAGCACCTCCTGCGTATAGAGCGTGATGAAGAAGAAGCTCGGGAACAGCGCCATCGTCAGGAAGATGGTGGCGGCGTTCGCGCCGCGCAGCATCGGCAGCCGGAAGATCCGCAGCGGAACCAGCGGGTGCGCGCTCCGCGCCTCGATCCCGACGAACGCCGCCAGCAGGACGAGCGCCGCGGCGCCGAGACCCAGCGTTTGAGCGGAGGCCCACCCGGCATCGTTGGCGTCGACGAGTACGTAGACCAGCAGGGCGAGCCCCGCGGTCACCGATATCGCACCGGCCAGGTCGAAGCCGCGGCCGCCCTCGTCCGACCTAGCAGCCGGCAACAGCCGGAACGCCAGCGCAACCGCGGCCGCGCCAATGGGCAGGTTGACGAAGAAGACCGACTCCCAGCCGAACCAGTCGGTAAGGATACCGCCGAGGACCAGGCCCGCGGCCGCTCCGGAGCCGGCGACCGCGCCCCAGACGCCAAGCGCCCGGTTCCGCTCCGATCCATCCTTGAACAGGATCATGACGAGCGACAGCGCCGCAGGCGAAACCAGTGCGGCGGCGAAGCCCTGGACGGCGCGCGCCCCAACGAGCATCGCCCCGGACTGAGCGACGCCGGCGGCGAGCGACGCCACGGTGAAGAGTACGAGCCCGCCGACGAAGAGTCGGCGGCGCCCGAAGAGGTCGGCGAGGCGTCCGCCGAGCAGGAGGAAGCCGCCGAAGAGCAAAGCGTAGGCGTTGGCGATCCAGGACAGGTCGGCCTGCTTGATGCCGAGATCGCTGCCGATCGACGGCATCGCCACGCCGACGATTGCCGCATCGAGGACGAGGACGAACTGCGTGGTGGCCAGCAGGGCGAGCGCGAGCCAGCGGGAACGCCCGGCCTGGGACGTATCGAGCGCCCCCGGCGTGCTCGCTACGTGCGAACTCATTGTGCTCCTAAGAGGAATTGGGATTCCGGTTCCGGTTACCTGGGTCACACTACCGGAACGGCGCTTCCGCTTGTCAAGGGATTTGTCGTACGCTGTGAGCGTTATGGCCAAGACCAGCACGAACGTCGCACCGACGGTCCGCTCACCCGCGGTGCGGGGCCGACTTGACGACGCCCATGACCAGCTCGACTCCGGCTCGGACGAGTCCCCAGACACGACGCAGGCTGCCGCTCCGCCCGCCGTGCTCTACAAGATCAAGCAGCAGCGGGCCGATGCCCGGCGCAACCGGGAGAAGATTCTGGCCGCGGCCGAGCAGGCGTTCCGGGAGCTGGGCGCGGCCGTCCAAATGGAGGAGGTGGCCCACCGCGCCGGTGTCGGCGTCGGAACCCTCTACCGCCACTTCCCAACCAAAGAGATCTTGGTGTCCGAACTCGCCTCCGAGCGCTTCAGCGGCTGCATCAGCGAGGCTGAGAGCGCGCTCGGGGATGCGGACGCGTGGGCGGCAATCGAGTGCTTTGTTTATCGGAATGCGGAGCAGATGGCCACCGATGCGGGCCTTCGGGACACCTTCGCCGCGGCCTGCCAACAGGGCGGCATAAGTCGCGAAAAGCGGGATCAGATCATGGAGCGGGTTGGGACGCTGCTTGACCGTGCCAAGATCCGCCGCCGGGTTCGGGCGGATGTCACGACCGACGACATTCGGGCGCTCATGTGCGGCTTGTCGGCAGCCATTGGCACTGGCGGCGACTGGCGCCGGCTCGCCAGCGTGATGCTCGCCGGCATCCGCGCGTCCGAGCAGTCCCCGGCCAGCTAGCGCCCGGACATCTCGCACTCTTAACGGCCGGAGCGGGATCCGGATTGCCTGGATCTGCAGCGGTTTCGAGGGCCTATCGGGGTGCGAAGCCGTTCGCGGTGGAACCAGCGCTCGGCTGGTCGCCGGCATTGGCGGCGCGGCGGCGCGACGCCTCGATCTCGGCCTCCGCTTCCACGCGGCCTGCCCAGGTGGCGCCCTCGACCGACTTGCCTGGTTCAAGGTCCTTGTAGACCTCGAAAAAGTGCTGGATCTCGAGTCGATCGAACTCGGGCACGTCGTCGATGTCCTGGAGGTGGGCCATCCGGGGATCGTGGGCGGGCACACATAGAACCTTGTCGTCGCCGCCCTTCTCGTCCTTCATCCGAAACATTCCGATCGCCCGGCATGCGATAACGCAGCCGGGGAAGGTCGGCTCCTCGAGAAGCACGAGAGCGTCGAGCGGATCGGTGTCCTCGCCGAGGGTGTTCTCGATAAACCCGTAGTCGGAGGGGTAGCGGGTCGAGGTGAACAGCATCCGGTCGAGCCGGATCCGTCCGGTCTTCTTGTCCATCTCGTACTTGTTCCGGGTGCCCTTAGGGATCTCGATCAGGACGTCGAACTCCATGACCCCTCCCGCCTCGACTGGCACGAATCTACGCACCGGCGTTCCTTCTTGGCACGCTAGTCTCCGTCAAGGTACGGCGTACGGGCACGCACGGGGATGAGGGACGGCAGTCGGGTGGGTGACGAGGAACTGCGCGGCGACAAGTCGCGGGACCGTCCGAATGCTCGGTCGGGGGATCTCCCGGATGAGCGCGACGAGCCGGTCCGTCCCATCGCATTGCCGTTGTCCATGAGTCCGCTGCCAGGCCTCCCGCCGCACCGGCCCGATTCGACGCAGGAGCACTCACCGCTCCCGCCCGCACCGGCACTGCCACGACTTGCCGCGCCGCAGAGGGAGCCGGAGGAGCGGCATCAGTCTGATGGCCCGCCGGAGCCGCCACCACGCGCGATCCCCGCTCCAGCGGCGCTGCCAGGGCTTACCACGCCACCCGGAGAGCCGGTCCAGCAGCGCCGGTCGGATCAACCGCCCGACCGGCAACCGCCGCGCCCACTCCCGTCGC
The DNA here is from genome assembly GCA_046725875.1 of Actinomycetota bacterium. Classification (GTDB taxonomy): domain Bacteria; phylum Actinomycetota; class Actinomycetes; order JAKEEW01; family JAKEEW01; genus JBKOZJ01. The sequence continues at coordinate 20,040 of JBKOZJ010000025.1, read as the reverse complement.
CCTCCGCCCCGCCGGGACCTGCCCCGCCACCCTCGAGGCCAGTCCAGCAGCGCCGGTCCCCTCCAGCGGAACCCAATCGGCCGCATCAGCCAGGGCGTCCGGCGGAGCCGCCGCGGTCTCATCCGCTGCCACCGCCGCAAGAACTCGCACCTTTGCCCCTCCCAGGCGGAGACACGGCGCCGCCGCGGCGGCCGCTTCCGCCCGGGATGGAGCCAGGAGCACCGCCGGCGCCGCTGGCTCCACTGCCGCTGGCCCCACCACCTCTGGCGGCGCCGCCGCGGCTGGCCACGCCGCCTAGGGCGGTGCCGCCACCGGCACTGCCGCTGACCCGCCCGGCGCGCCCGTTCCCGCCGTCGGCCGGGCCACGCCCATCCCGGGTACGCCAGGACCGATCGCTTCGGCAGCTCTCTGTCCTGGCGTCGATCGTTGGGCTAGTGGCAGCCGCTCTGGTCGCCGTACTCCTGGCCGTCCTCCACGACGGGTCGGGTTCCGACGAACCATCTGGTGTGCCCTCGTCGGCCGCCGGCCTGCCAGTGCCGCTTGGGCGTCCTGACCTGCTGGCGCCGCTCGGCAAGTCGGGCGCCCCGGCACCGACGCGGGCAGGTCTAAGGCAGGCGATTTCGTCCGCATCGGGGGGGTTGGGCGGTTCGGTCGGAGTTGCGGTCGTGGACGGCGAAACCGGGGAGCTCCTGTACGGTCAGGACTCGGCTGCCGGTCGGGTTCCGGCCTCGACAACCAAGCTGGTGACCGCGGCGGCGGCGCTGTCGGTCCTAGGTCCGAATGCCAGGCTGGAGACGAAGGTCGTCGCGGGTGCCGAGGGGGACGGCATCGTCCTCGTGGGTGGCGGCGACCCGACGCTCACCGCCGACGAGCCGAGCAAGATCGCCTACCCGCAGCCGGCGAGTCTCATCGCGCTCGCCGACCGTACGGCAACGGCCCTCGAACAGCGCGGGGTCGGCTCGGTCCAGCTGGCCTTCGACGACGCGCTGTTCGGCGGGCCGGCGCTGGCCACCGGCTGGAGCAGCGACTACTTCACACCAGGCCGCGCGGTTGTTGGCCAGGTGTCGGCGCTCGCCGTGGACGCCGGCCAGATCGGCGAGCCTGGGGATGAGGCCCGAACGATGGCACCCGCCGAGCAAGCCGCCGAGAAGTTCGCTGAACTGCTCGAGGAGCGCGGCATCGACGTCGGCGGGAGCCCCGTACGGTTCGACGCCCCGGCCGGTGGGCGCGAGCTGGCATCCGTTGCGTCGCCACCGATGTCCGCCCTGGTCGAACAGATGCTGGCTACCAGCGATAATGACCTTGCGGAGGCCCTCGCCCGTCAGGTCGCAATCAAAAGCGGTTACCCAGCGACGTTCTCTGGTGGAGCCCAAGCCGTGACCGAGGCGATCGACAATCTCGAGCTCGATGTGTCAGGGATGCGTCTCAACGACGGATCCGGGCTCTCGCACAGCAACCAGGTCTCGCCGCTACTCTTGACCGACGTACTCGTCGAGGCCGCGCGGGTACCGCAGCTGCGGTCGGTGCTCACCGGCCTGGCGGTCGCGGGCTACAGCGGGACCCTCGAAAACCGACCGGCCGAGGCCGCTGCTGCTGGTACGGGCTCGGCGGGGGTGGTCCGCGCCAAGACCGGCACGCTCCTCGGCGTCAACTCACTGGCTGGCCTCGTGGTAGACGAGGACCGGCGGCTGCTGGCCTTCGCGGTGCTGGCCGACCACGTGACTTCGGAGGACGCCGCCGAGCGCGCACTCGACCGCATCGCCGCCCAGCTTGCCTCCTGCGGCTGTCGTTGACGGCCTGCTGCGGGGCCGCTTCCCAAGTGTCCCCCGGGATGGCCTCAGGCGAGCCGCATCCGGCCTATCCAGGCGTCTGGCTCGGTGATCTCGGCCCCGTTGGGAAGTGTGTTGGGTGAGGTCCAGACGCGGTTGAAGCCGTCCATCCCGACCCGGTCCACGACCGTACGGACGAACCGCTCGCCCTCCCGGTATTGACGCATCTTCGCCTCGAGACCGAGGAGCTTGCGCACGGCGATGTCCAGCCGGCTGGTGCCGGCCCGTCGACGCTGGAATTTCCTCCTGATGTCGGCCACGGTGGGGATGATCTGCGGCCCCACGGCGTCCATGACGTAGTCAGCGTGGCCCTCGAGCAGCGACATCACGCCCGTGAGGCGGTCGAGTATCTCCTTCTGCCGCGGCGTCTGCACCACGTCGATCAAAGCTGTATCGCCTTCACCGCGGATCGCGTCGACCAGTGCGTCTACGCCGTCCCGGAGGCGGCGCAATACGGCGCTGGGATCGAGCTCCGTCTCGTCCAAGAAACTGCGCACCTCGGCTGCGATGTGCTCGCGCAGCCAGGGGACCGCCGCAAACTGAGCACGGTGAGTCTCCTCGTGCAGGCAGACCCACAGTCGGAAGTCGCGGGGCACGACTCGCAGCTCCTGTTCCACCTGGAGGATGTTGGGCGCAACGAGCAGCAGACTGCCGTAGCCGGGAACGGGTACGAGTTCGGTGCCGGCCGAGCGGGCCGTCTCGCCGTGCTGGGGCTCCGGCCAGTGCTGGCCGGGCAACGCGGATCCGTCGCCGAAGACCTCGTACTGCCCGAGCACCTTGCCGGCAAGAAACGCGAGCAGCGTTCCGACCTCGAGCCCGGTGACCCGCGAGCCCACTGCGGTCACGAGACCACCACCCGATGCGGTGGTCCGGCGAGCGCGGAGCTTGTCGCTGAGGGGTTCGAGTACGTTGCGGAGCCCGCCGATGTTCGCCTTGATCCAGCCGCGCCGGTCGATGACGAGGATTGGTGCGGCGGAGACCGGCGCCTCGAGCTTGGTCACTTGGCGGACATGACCGACCGCCTCGGCCGCGTACTTGCGTAGATCGGCCACCACGTCGGCCGCCTCCTCGCGGGGAACTTGCGGTCCCGGCTTTACCAACCGGTTCGCGGTGCTGATCGCCAGGTCCCAGTCGATCACATCGTCCGTTGCAGGCATACCCACACCGTACGCGGCGCGCCGCCGCACGTCCGCCCGGAATGTCCTTGGCTACGAACGGCGGCCAGCGAGCGTGATCCAACTCTTCGTCGGCGAGAGGCTCCCGTAGCCTGGCGGCGATGGGTCCACATCCGGCGGTTGCCGCGTGCCGCTTGGCGGTACGCCAGCATCTGGCCGAGCTGCCCACCGGCGGCCTCGCCCTGGTCGCGTGCAGCGGCGGGGCCGACTCCCTTGCGCTGGCGGCCGCCGCCGCATTCGAGGCCCCGCGGGCGGGCTTGCAGGCGGGGGCGGTTACCGTCGACCACGGCGTACAGCCGGGCTCGAGCGCGACCGCCGCCGGCGTCGCCGCGACGATGAAGGAGCTTGGCCTCGACCCGGTCGCGGTTACCACCGTGACAGTCGATCCTGGCCACGACGGACCGGAGGGTGCCGCACGCCGCGCCCGATACAGCGCGCTCGACGCCGCAGCCGAGCGCCACGGCGCGGTTGCCGTACTCCTTGCGCACACCCGCGATGATCAGGCGGAGACGGTCTTGCTCGGACTGGCCCGCGGGTCCGGCGCCCGCTCGCTGGCCGGAATGCCGCCGGTCTCTTCGAACGGGCGCTATCGAAGGCCGTTTCTCGACGTCTCTCGAGAGACCACCAGGGCTGCGTGTGCTGCGGAGGGCCTCGAGCCCTGGGAGGACCCGCACAACACCGACCGTTCCTACGCGCGGGTCCGGGTCCGCCTCGACGCGCTGCCTGCTCTCGAGCGTGCCCTGGGCCCCGGTGTGGCCGATGCCCTCGCGCGGACCGCGGCCCAGCTCCGCGAGGATGCCGACGCGTTGGACCGGTGGGCCAGCGAGACCTTTGTACGGGCGACCGCGCACGGCGCGAAAACCCATAGATCATCGGGAGGCAGCGTGGGACCGGACGAGTCCGTACCCGAGCCGGCCGCCGGTACCGCGGTGGAGCTGGACGTCGCGGTATTGGCGGGGGTGCCCGGGGCGGTCAGGAAACGAGTGCTGAAGATGGCGGCGCTCATGGCCGGTGCTCCAGCTACCGACCTGTTCGCCGTGCATATCGACGCGCTCGACGACCTGGTCACGGCCTGGCGCGGGCAGCTGCGCGTCGACCTGCCCGGCATGGTCAAGGCGCGCCGCCGCTATGGCAGGCTCGTCCTCGCGCGAGCAGATGGCGGCGACGGCTCCTGACGATGGGGAGGGCGCGGTGGACGAGACGGACATGGGCGAAGACCTTGCGTCGATCCTGCTGACCGATGACCAGATCCAGGTCCGGCTGACCGAGGTCGCCGCAAAGATCGATGCCGACTATTCGGGCCGTAACTTGCTCCTCGTCGGCGTACTCAAGGGCGCGGTCATGGTGATGGCAGACCTCGCGCGCAAACTCCACAGCCCAGTGGAGATGGACTGGATGGCCATCTCGTCCTATGGCGCGGGGACCAAATCTTCGGGCGTTGTGCGGATCTTGAAGGACCTCGATTCCGATATCGGCGGGCGGAATGTGCTAGTTGTCGAGGACATTGTCGACTCTGGCTTGACGTTGTCCTGGCTGCTCGCGAACTTCGCCTCACGCGGGCCGGCCTCGCTTGAAGTTTTCGCGCTGCTGCGTAAGCCGGAGGCGCTCCAGGTTGCGGTCGATGTCCGATATGTCGGTTTCGACATCCCGAATGAGTTCGTGATCGGCTACGGGCTGGATTACGCGGAGCGCTACCGTAACCTGCCCTTTGTCGGCACCCTCGCGCCGCATGTCTACACGTCCCACCCTTGAATGCGTCCTCTCTCAGCACGCGGGATCAACCCCGCCGAGCTGGAAGTCAGCGGGCGCGTCCAGGGCTGGCTGGCGAAGGGGAGGCTTTGCCGGAACGGGACCGGGAACACGCTGGACTTTGTCTCTCGTTCCACTTGACGGACACTTGTATGCGAGGTGAAGGCGACGCTGCGCCACGGCGTCACTAGCCTCGGTGTAGCGTCGTACCTCTGGCATGATCGAGGTCTGACGCCTCCGGGCGCCGCTGATCTTGAGCGCCCGGTGTGGACTGGCAGGAGGGACGGGGCCAGGAACGCCCCGGGTAGATGGACTTGAAGCGACTATTCCGCGGACCAGCGATGTGGATTGCGCTGGCCGTTCTCGCCGTGTTGCTGCTGAGCTCGATGCTGTCTTCGACCGGTGGTTACAAGGGCGTCGACGCCGCACAGACCTTCGGCGCACTCAACGCGAACCAGGTTCAGAGCGCCAAGCTCGTCGGCGGCAACGAGCCACACCTTGACCTGACCCTCAAAGAGGGGGTCAAGGTCGAGGGCAGCAACAAGATTCGATCTGAGATCATCGACGGTTCGGGCAACGAGGTCCAAAACCTGCTGCGCGACAAGACCGACGACGGGCAGCTCCCGGGCGGCTTCTCCGTTGACAACCCGCGGCAGAACTTCCTGGTCAGCCTGTTGTTGTCGCTGCTTCCATTCATTCTGATCGTGGTCATCTTCCTGTTCTTGATGAACCAGATGCAGGGTGGCGGCTCGCGGGTGATGAATTTCGGCCGATCCCGCGCCAAGCTCGTCTCGAAGGACACGCCGAAGACGACCTTCGCCGATGTAGCCGGCGTGGACGAAGCGATCGAGGAGCTTCAAGAGATCAAGGAGTTCCTGGAGAGCCCGGCCAAGTTCCAGTCGATCGGCGCGAAGATCCCCAAGGGCGTTCTCCTGTACGGCCCGCCGGGCACAGGTAAGACGCTGCTGGCTCGGGCGGTCGCCGGCGAGGCCGGGGTTCCGTTCTACTCGATCTCGGGTTCGGACTTCGTCGAGATGTTCGTGGGTGTCGGTGCCTCGCGGGTTCGCGACCTGTTCGAGCAGGCGAAGGCGAACGCACCCGCGATCGTCTTTGTCGACGAGATCGACGCGGTTGGCCGCCACCGTGGCGCCGGTCTTGGTGGCGGCCACGACGAGCGCGAGCAGACGCTGAACCAGCTGCTCGTCGAGATGGACGGCTTCGACGTGAAGGGCGGCGTCATTCTGATGGCCGCCACCAACCGGCCGGACATCCTCGATCCGGCGCTCCTGCGTCCCGGCCGGTTCGACCGGCAGATCGCTGTCGAGCAACCGGACCTCAAAGGCCGCGAGAAGATCCTGCAGGTACATGCACGCGGTAAGCCGCTTGCTCAGGACGTTGACCTGACCACCGTTGCCCGGCGTACTCCGGGGTTCACGGGTGCCGATCTGGCCAATGTATTGAATGAGGCGGCCCTGCTTACCGCCCGCCAGGACGAGAAGCTCATCAACAACAGGTCACTCGATGAGGCGATCGACCGGGTGGTTGCGGGGCCTCAGAAGCGCAGCCGCATCATGAACGACAAGGAGAAGAAGATTACGGCCTACCACGAGGCCGGTCATGCTCTTGTCGCTCATGCACTGCCGAACACCGACCCGGTTCACAAGGTCACGATCCTGTCCCGCGGCCGGGCGCTCGGCTACACGATGGTGCTGCCCGACGAGGACAAGTATTCGACCACCCGCAACGAGATGCTCGACCAACTCGCATACGCGATGGGTGGCCGAGCTGCCGAGGAACTGGTCTTCCACGACCCGACCACCGGGGCCGCCAACGACATCGAGAAGGCGACGAAGCTCGCCCGGGCCATGGTCACGCAGTTCGGCATGACCGAGCGACTCGGCGCGATCCGGTTCGGCCAGGACAACGGCGAGGTCTTCCTCGGCAAGGACATGGGCCACATTCGCGATTACTCCGAGGAAGTCGCCGGCATCGTCGACGAGGAGGTCAAAAAGCTCATCGAGGCCGCCCACGACGAAGCCTGGGAAATCCTCGTCGAGAACCGCGAGGTCCTCGACCAGATGGTGCTCGAGCTGCTCGAGAAGGAGACCCTGGACAAGGCCGAGGTTACGCGGATCTTCGCCCCCGTGGTGAAGAGGCCGTCCCGGCCGGCCTGGACGGGCTCGGTGCGCCGCCGGCCGTCCGACCGGCCGCCGGTCATGACGCCGAAGGAGATTGCCGCGGCCAACGGGTCTCCAATCGACACGGATGCGGAGGGCGGCATCACGGTCTCGCCCGAGGAGCACGCCGCCGGCTCGGTCGTCGAACGCAGGGCCGACTAGCCGGTGCCGTTTGGGCTAGCAGTGGCCGGCGATGCTGCGGCTTGCACTGGTCGCGCCGAGTAGTGCGTGGCCTGGAGCTCACAGTGGCGCGGTGGTCGGTTACGACCGGTCTCCTGCCGGACGCGGTACGCCTGCAGAGATTCTCCTACGCCCATTGAGATCGCTGTGTCCTGACAAATCGGACCCGCCAGCAGGTGTAACAGGCGTGTCACGGTGTTGTCGCGCGCACGGCGGTGACAGCGAGCGTACGGGCGAGGTGGAGCGGCGTCCGCTCACGTGGGATGCGATCGTTGGGACATGGTCGATCCTGTGTCACTGCCGCCGGAGGACCCCAGCGTCCCCCCGCACCGGCCGTTCGACCTGAAGCGGGCGGAGGCGGCGGTCCGCGAGCTGCTCGTCGCGCTCGGCGAAGATCCCGACCGGGATGGCTTGAAGCGGACACCGGAGCGGGTTGCGCTGGCCTATCACGAGATGTTTGCCGGTCTCTGGCAGCGGCCCGAGGACGTCCTGACCACCACCTTCGACGTCGGGCACGACGAGATGGTCCTGCTCAAGGACGTCGAGCTCTACAGCGTGTGCGAGCACCACCTGACGGTGTTCCACGGGGTCGCACACGTCGGCTACATCCCTGGGGAGGATGGCCGGATCACCGGCCTCTCCAAGCTCGCAAGGCTCGTGGACGTCTACGCCAAGCGGCCGCAGGTGCAAGAGCGGATGACCACGCAGATCGCCGATGCCTTGGTACGGATACTCAAGCCGCGCGGTGTGATCGTCGTGGTCGAGGCCGAGCACCTGTGCATGTCGATGCGCGGCATTCGCCGGCCCGGGGCGCGGACGGTCACCTCGGCCGTGCGCGGCATGCTCCACCGCCCGGCGACCAGGGCCGAAGCGATGAGCCTGATTCTCGGCAAATAGGTCGTGCGGAGAGTGAGCGGGTGATCTACCAAACGAAGGGCCTGCCCACGCCTGGGCGCTGCGTCGTCATGGGTGTCCTGAACGTCACCCCGGACTCCTTCTCGGACGGTGGTCGCTACCTGGACACCCGCTCCGCCGTGGAGCATGGCCTCGAGATGTACGGCCAAGGGGCGGACATCGTCGATGTTGGTGGTGAGTCAACCCGCCCGGGAGCCGAGCGGGTGGCCGCCGACGAGGAAATACTGCGGACGGCCCCGGTGATCGCAGAGCTGGTTCGTGCCGGAGCGTACACAAGCATCGACACCATGCGGCACGAGGTTGCGCTGGCCGCGCTCGACGCGGGGGCAGCGGCCGTCAATGATGTCAGCGGGGGGCTGGCCGACCCGCGCATGATCCGCACGGTGGCCGCCACCGAAGTCCCGTACTTTCTGATGCACTGGCGCGGACACTCGGTCGACATGCAGAGCCGCGCGGTCTACTCCGACGTGGTGGCGGAGGTCACCGACGAGCTGGGCCGGCGCTACGAGGCGGCCGTGGAGGGGGGCATCGAGCCAGAGCGCATCGTCCTCGACCCCGGTATCGGCTTCGCCAAAAACGCGGAGCACAACTGGGCGCTGCTGGCGCGGCTCGACGGGCTCACCACCCTCGGCCGCCCGATTCTCGTGGGCGCATCGCGCAAGCGATTCCTCGGCGGGTTGCTCGCGGCGCCGGACGGTACGCCGCGACCGGCGGCGGAGCGCGACGTCGCGTCCGCCGCCATTGCGGCGCTCGTCGCGGCCAACGGTGCTTGGGGTGTGCGGGTTCACGACATCCGCGGCGCACTCGACGCCGTGAAAGTGGCGGCGGCCATGGCAGCCTTCGGAGAGCGGACCGACGCCCCATTGTGATCATCGGTAGCCTCGGCGGACGGGGGTCAGACGGCGCGAGTATGGTCGGTTGGGTCCCCGGAAGGACGGCCTGATGACCGATCGGATCGCTCTGACCGGGCTCGCTGGGCGTGGGCGACACGGTGTTTACGACCACGAGCGCGGCGAGAGCCACCCCTTCGTGGTCGATCTCGTGATCGAGACCGATACCGGCGCCGCAGCCAAGAGTGACGATGTCGCCGATACTGTCGACTACGGCTTGATCGCCAGCACCGCCATAGCGATCGTGGAGGGCGAGCCGGTCGACCTCATCGAGACCCTCGCGCAGCGCATCGCGGACGCCTGCCTGGTCGAGCCGAAGGTGGAACGAGTACAGGTGACGGTCCACAAGCCGGACGCTCCGCTCGCGGTTCCGTTCGACGATGTGGCGGTGACGATCGAACGGAGCCGCAGATGATGTCGGTGGCGCCGGGCGGCGGTCGCTTCTCTAAGCTGTCGGCCGACGGCGAACCGGTTCACCATGCGGTGCTCGCCCTCGGCAGCAACCTGGGCGACCGCTACGAGACCCTCCAAGCGGCGATCGACACCCTCGTCGACGCGCCCGGCATCAAGGTGGTCGCTGTTTCGCCGGTGTACGAGACGGCGCCGGTCGGGGGTCCCCCGGGGCAGGATCGGTATCTCAACGCCGTCGTCCTCGTACATAGCGCCCTGTCGGCGCGGATGCTGCTGGAGCGATGCCTGGCCGTTGAGCAAGCCCACGGCCGGCGCCGGGGCGAGCGTTGGGGTCCACGAACCCTCGATATCGACCTCATCACCTATGACGACGAGATCAGCGCCGACCCGGCGGTCACCCTGCCGCATCCCCGGGCGCATGAGCGGTCGTTCGTCCTCGTTCCGTGGCTGGCCGTCGAGCCTGATGCGTCCCTTCCAGGGCGGGGGCGAGTGACTGACCTGCGCGCAGCGGGGCACGACGCCCTCGTGCGACGCGACGACCTCCCCTTGCATGCGCCCGTGCCTAGATGAGAGAGGATTGATCGCCAGGGGGGCGGTTTGCCGGCGAGGCGGTCAAGAGCGGCGCCCGACAGAGGCAGACCGATCAGAACCCAAGATGGAGCAGCCGTGAACGGACAAATCCAGCCGACGCGGGTGGCCGTCCTGATCGCTGTTGCCGTGGTGACCGGGGCCGTCGCCTGGGGCATTGCGCTCGTCTACGACGACCGGACAGGCAAGCAGTGGGCGGTTCCGTGGAGTGTGGTCTTCGTTCTCGGCTTCCTGGCGGCCGTCGTATTTGCGATGGCGCTGGCGCTTCGATCCCGGCTGGCGGCACTGCGGGCTGGGCGGCCCGACGCCCGGCCGGTGGATCCGGTCTTCGCGGCCAGGTCGCTCCTAGTTGCGAAGGCAAGCTCGCTAGCCGGCGCACTGATCGCCGGGCTTTACGCGGGATATGGAATCTTCCTCGCCGGCAACCTGAACATGGCCGACCGCCGTGACCGGGCGATCGTCTGCCTGGTCGCCGTCATCGCCGCGGTCCTCCTCGCTGCCGCCGGGCTCTGGCTGGAACGGGTCCTCCGGGTCCCGCCGGACGAGCTGGAACCCCCCGACGATCACTTTCGGGTCAGCCGGGGATGAGCCAGCGAGGTCGTCAGCGGCGGCGGCGTCGCTCGGTCAACCGCCCGGTGACCAGACCGGCGACGAAGGTGCCGAGGAGGACAATCCACATGGGCGCCCGGACGTCGGTCAGCCAGAATGTGATCCTTGCCTTCCCGTTGTTGGCGACGATGAACCAGATCGCCGCGACCAGAATGAGCGCGGCAACGGCGGCCTTCGGTGGGATCTTGAACGCGCGGCTGGCCGGTTTCTCCGGCGACGGCTGGTCGCGAGGTGCCTCGGTTGCCATGGTTCGAGGCTAGGGCGTTCGTGCGGCCGCATGGGCACCCCGCCCTACTTGTCGATGTCGCCGACCACGAAGAACATCGAACCGAGGATCGCGATCATGTCCGCGACCAGATTGCCGGGGAGCAGCTCCATCAGGACCTGGATGTTGTTGTACGACGCGGAGCGCAGTTTCAGTCGCCACGGTGTCTTCTCGCCGCGGGAGACGAGGTAGTAGCCGTTGATCCCGAGCGGGTTCTCGGTCCACGCGTAGGTTGCGCCCTCCGGCACCTTCAGTACCTTCGGCAGCCGGACGTTGATCGGGCCTGGTGGCAGTGCGGTGAGCCGGTCGAGGCAGGTGTCGGCGAGATCGAGGGACACGTGAACCTGTTCGAGGAGGCACTCGAAGCGGGAGAGGCAGTCGCCGGCGGTCCGGGTGACGACCCTGAGAACGTCGCCGAGCTCGCGGTAGGCGAGATACGGCTCGTCCCGCCGCAAATCCATGTCGACGCCGGAAGCACGCGCAACCGGCCCGCTGACGCCGTACTGCATGATCAAGTCTCGAGAGAGCGTCCCAACTCCGCGGGTCCGAGCCCGGAAGATCTCGTTGCCCATGATGAGCCGGTCGATGTCGGGGACCCGGCCGCGCACCTCGGCTATCGCACGCCTGGCCCGTTCGGTCCAGCCGGCCGGCAGCTCCTCCTTGAGGCCGCCGACGCGGTTGAACATGTAATGCATCCGGCCGCCGGAGACTTCTTCCATCACCGCCTGCAGCGTCTCCCGCTCGCGGAACGCGTAGAAGATCGGAGTGATGGCGCCGATCTCTAGCGGGTACGAGCCGAGAAACATCAGGTGGTTCAACACTCGGTTCAGCTCTGCGAGCAGCGTGCGCGCCCAGACGGCCCGCACCGGCACCTCGATGCCGAGCATCCGCTCGGCCGCCAGCACCACGCCGAGCTCGTTGGCAAATGCGGACAGCCAGTCGTGGCGGTTGGCGAGCACGATTATTTGCCGGTAGTCGCGGACCTCGAAGAGCTTCTCCGCCCCCCGATGCATGTAGCCCACCACCGGCTCAGCCGCGACGATCTGTTCGCCGTCGAGGGTGAGGCGCAGCCGCAGCACGCCGTGCGTGGACGGGTGCTGCGGGCCGATGTTCAGAACCATGTCCTCGGTGGCGAGCTCGCGTGCCCCGATCCCGACGCCCACCGTCCGCTGCGTCACGCTCCAAAGTCAACCACGCACGTCGCGGCCCGTGTTTCGAGCCCGGTGCGCCGAGCTCATAGCCGGCACCCGACCGTCAACCTGACCCACATCTTCCAGGTCGCGGGCGGCGGCGGCCTCGGTTGCCCGGGCGGCCATTGCTACATGTCCGGGTAACCTCCGGAGTGTGGCGAGCGACACCACGAGAGACCCGGTCATGGACCAGGCGTTCGCGCCGCTCACTGAGGCCTGGCGGCCGGTTTCGCCGCGGCTTCGCGGCATGCGCCGGCTCAACCTGGCGCTGGTCGTGCTACCGCTCGCCGCCGGAGCGACCGCTGCGCTTGCCGTACTCGTTCACCCCGCTCTTGGGGGCCTGGCCGGTCTCCTGGGGGTGGGCCTCGGCGCGTGGGGGTGGTGGCTCATCGGCCGCAACTGGCGGTCGTGGGCCTATGCCGAGCGCGCGGAGGACCTGCTCGTCACGCACGGCGTGACGTTCCGCAAGCTGGTTGTTGTGCCGTATGGGCGGATGCAGTTCGTCGACGTGACCGCCGGCCCGCTGGAACGCCGGTTCGGTATCGCGACCGTACAGCTCCACACTGCGACCGAGGCGACCGATGCGTCGATTCCCGGGCTGCCGCCGGAGGAGGCGGCACGGCTGCGCGACCGGCTCGCGACCCTTGGTGAGGCGAGGTCGGCCGGGCTGTGAGCGGGTCGGTTGTGCCGGAGACGAGCGCCGAGCCCGGGGATCCGCGGAGGTCGTCCCCGCTGCGGACGGAGCCGGCCGATCGGGCCGCGTCCTCCCCGCGTGGAGTGGAGCCGCGCCGGCTGCATCCCTTGACGCCCCTCGCGCGCGGCTGGCAGATCGTCGCGGTGGTTCTGGTCATCGTGGGCCAAGAGGTTGCGGTCGGGGTTCGAGCCCGCGAGGTGTGGTTCTTGCTCGCCGCCGCGGTTCTGGTCGGGCTTGTCTATGGCTTCGTCTCCTGGTGGTTCACGACCTATCGGGTGGAGGGTGGTGATTTGTATGTCGAGACCGGGGTGCTGTTCCGCCGCTCTCGTCGCGTACATCTCGCCCGTCTTCAGGCGGTGGACGTCGTACGCCCGCTCGTGGCCCGGCTGCTCGGCTTGGCGGAGCTGCGGCTCGAGGTAGCCGGCGGGGACAAGACCGAGGCGCCCCTTGCCTATCTCTTCGAGCCGGCGGCCGAGCGACTGCGGGCCGAGCTCCTCGCCCGGGCGGCCGGCATCGCGCCGGACTCGCCCGAAGCGCCGGAAAACGTCCTGGTCAAGGTTCCGCTCGGTGCGCTGATCACGTCCGTCGCGCTGTCGGGGACGACCATCGCCGGTGGCTTGCTGGTCACGGCGCTGCTGGTGACCGCGGGCGTGGCGCGCCAACCCGGCGCGCTGGTCCCGCTGCTCCCCGCCCTTGTGGGTTTCGGCACGGTGATCTTCCGCAACTTCAGCCTCGGTTTCGACTTCACCCTCGCCGAGTCCCCGGACGGGCTGCGGCTGCGGCACGGACTGCTCGAGCACCGCAGCCAAACCGTCCCGCCGGGCCGGGTGCAGGCGATCCGCCTCGTGCAACCGCTGCTGTGGCGGCGGTACGGCTGGGTGCGAGTCGAGGTCAACGTCGCGGGCTACGGCGGCGGGAACCGCGGCGCGGAGGGCGGCGCAGCGGTGACCTCCGTACTCCTGCCGGTCGCACCGCGCAGGCTCGCGCTGGACGTGGTCGGTCGACTGCTGCCCGACGTGGACATCGACACCATCCCGATCGCTCGCGGCCCACGTCGGATGGCTTGGGTCCGTCCCGTGACGTGGCGTTCGATCGGATATGGGGTGACCGACGCCGTCTTCGTGGCCAAGCGAGGCGTGCTCCGGCGCGAGCTGGACGTGATCGCGCACGGGAAGACCCAGAGTGTCCGGTGGCGGCAGGGTCCAGTCCAGCGGATGCTCCGGCTCGCGACCGTGCATATCGACAGCACCCCGGGCCCGGTTGAAGTACATCTGCCGGACTGGGATGCGGCCCACGCGCTCGCGATCGTAGATACCCAGTCGAGGCGGGCCCGCGCGGGCCGCCTAGCCGCCGGCCCGGAGCGGTGGATGGGCTGAGCACTACCGTTGCGGTGTGACCGAGGTAGCGGTGCTCGACCTGCGCTCGCCGGACTTCGTCGCCGACCCGTACCCGTTCTTCGCCGAGCTGCGCCCGCGCTCGCCGCTGCTCTGGCACGAGCAGACCGGGATGTGGCTCGCGTTGTCGTACGAATACGCCAACGCCGTCCTCCGCCACCGCCGGCTCGGCCGGATCTGGCGGGACCGCGAGCCGGCCGAGTACTTCGAGCCGTTCAACCTGCTCCACCGCAACCAGATGATGGAGAACGAACCGCCGAGCCACACCAGGCTGCGCGGGCTCGTCGCCAAGGCGTTCGCCCGCGGGCACGTCGAACGGCTCCGGCCGCGCATCCAGGCGCTCGCGACCGGCCTGCTCGACCGGATCGGGGATCGCACCGAGTTCGACCTGCTCGCCGATTATGCAGAGCCGCTCCCGGTCGCGGTCATTGCCGAGTTGCTCGGCGTGCCGGAAGCCGATCGCCACCTGCTCCGCCCGTGGTCGAACGCGATCGTGAAGATGTACGAGTACGAACGCACGCCGGACCAGCAGCGCACCGCTGTTGCGGCAGCCCGCGAGTTCGCGGACTACATGCGTGGCCTGGCCAGCACCGGGCGGGCCGATCCGCGGAACGACCTCGTGTCGCACCTTGTACAAATCGAGGACGGCGGGGAACGGCTGAGCGAGAACGAGCTCGTCGCGTCGGCGATCCTGTTGCTCAACGCCGGCCACGAGGCGTCGGTCAACGTCTTCGGCAATGCGATGGTCGCGCTGTTCCGCACTCCGGATGAGCTGCGCCGGTTGCGCGCCGATCCATCGGTCGCCGAGAGCGGAATCGAGGAGATGATCCGCTACGACGCGCCGCTGCAGCTCTTCGAGCGCACCGCGACCGCCGACGTAGAGATCGGCGAGACCGTCATCGCCCGGGGGGAGAAGGTCGCCGCGCTGCTCGGCGCCGCCAACCGGGACCCGGCGGTCTTCGCGGAGCCGGACCGGCTGGACGTCGGGCGACATCCCAACCCGCACATCGGCTTCGGTGCAGGCATCCACCACTGCCTGGGCGCACCGCTGGCCCGGCTGGAGCTGCAAATCTCCGTGCCGGCTCTGCTGCGCCGCTTCCCGAAGCTCGGGCTGGCCGCCGAGCCGCAGCTGCGTCCCACCTTCGTCCTCCGCGGCTACCAGTCCGTCCCCGTCGTCACCAGATGAGCCCGTCCCCGCCTGACATGCCACCCCTTTCGCATGAACGGCACTTTGGCTCGATAGGTTCGAGTGAGCGGTCCGTTCATCCCTCGCGGGATCGAGTGAACGGACCGTTCATGCGAAAATCACGAGTGGGCTCGCGCGGCCAGGGCAACCTTGGTGACGCCGCGCCGGTGTCATGGCGCACGGCGATGCAGGAGGCTTTGTACGGACCGCAAGGCTTCTACCGCCGACCCGACGGGCCGGCAATGCACTTTCGCACGTCCGCACACGCCTCACCGCTGTTCGCACAGGCGTTGTGCGAGCTCGCCGAGCGGCACGGATTGCGGACCGTGGTCGACCTGGGCGCGGGTCGGGGAGAGCTGCTCCAGCAGTTGTACGAGTGCGACGGCAGCATCCGGCTGGTCGGGGTGGAGGTATCTGGCCGCCCGCCGGATCTGCCGGACGGTGTCGAGTGGAGCCACACCTTTCCGGCCGGGCTGGCTTGCTTGGTGGTTGCGAACGAGTGGCTGGACAACGTACCCCTCGACGTCGTCAGGGTGACCGAGACCGGCCTTCGGCTCGTACACGTCGATCCCGGCTCCGGGCAGGAGGTGGCCGGCCCGCCTCCTGATCAGGGTGACCTGGATTGGCTGGCGCGCTGGTGGCCGCTCGCTCATGCGCAGGTGGGGGATCGGGCCGAGGTGGGATATACCCGCGACGAGGCTTGGGCGACCGTCCTGGACGCCATGGCCGGCGGGATCGCGCTGGCCGTGGATTACGGGCACCTGCGCGACGACCGCCCTCCGCACGGGACGCTCACCGGTTATCGATCAGGACGCCAGGTCCAGCCCGTACCGGACGGGTCCTGTGACATCACCGCGCATGTGGCGATGGACTCCTGCGCCGCCGCAGGTGCCGCCGTAGGAGCGGCGAACACGACGCTGACCACCCAGCGCGCCGCTCTGGGTGATCTCGGAGTGGTTGGTGGCCGTCCGGTTTTGGACCTGGCCGGCACAGCGCCGACAGAGTATGTGCGAGCGCTCGCCCGCGCTGGCGAGGCGGCCGAGCTCACCGATCCCGGTGGTCTTGGCGGATTCCGGTGGCTGCAGCAGGAGGTTTCTTGAGTCGTCCTCCGGGTCGGAGCTCCCATGACTGACTTCCGGATCGTGGTGATCGGCCACGGACCGCTTGCCGACGCGATGGTCTCCACGGCCGAGTTGATCTGCGGCACCATCCCGAAGGTCACGGCCGTCGGACTGGAACCGGCGAGCCCACCCGAGGACTTCGCAGACCGACTTCATGCGGTCCTCACCTCGGACAGCCGCCCGGTGCTCGTACTTGCCGACCTCCTTGGGGGAACGCCGGCCAACGCCGCGTTCGTCGCCGCCCGGGGCCGCTCGGGTACCTGGATTATCGCCAACGCAACCCTCGCCACACTGCTCGAGGCGATCCTCGGTGTCGAGGAGCTGACCGACGAGTCAGTCCGCCGGCTCGTCGCCGCGGGCGGACCGCGGGCGCTCGCGCCGGCGAGCGGCGGCGCGACATGACCCTTCGGCTGGTCCGCGTGGACGATAGGCTGGTCCACGGCCAGGTCATCGCGGTTTGGTTGCGAGCCCTTGGCGCTGCGGTCATCATCGTGGTCGACGATGCCACCGCCGCCGACGAGTTCCTGCGGGACGTGGTAACACATGCCGCGCCGCCCGGCGTCGAGGTCGAGGTGCACGACACCGGAGCCGCGGTGCCGCGGCTGAAGGAACTCACCGAATCGCCCACTCCGACGCTGGTCCTGATGAAATCGCCGCGTACGGCACTTCGGCTGCGCGCGGACGGTGTCGAGTTTCCGGTGGTCAACATCGGCGGCATCGGGGCCGGTCCGGGCCGCCGCCGCGTCTACAAGACCATCTCTGCTAGTCCGGAAGAGATGGATGTGATGCGTCAACTCGAGTCGCTCGGGACCCGCGTGGAATTTCAGATCGTCGCCGACTCCCGTCCCGTGCCACTGGGTTCGGTGACCGGCCGATGAGGGGTGTTCCGCCGGACAGAGAGGAGGAGAGGCGATGAGCCTTTTCCACACCGCGATACAGGCACAAGCCGACAGCGAGATAACGATCGGGCTCATTCAGGCCATGCTCATCGGCCTCGGCTACTACCTCTCCCAGAGTCCGTGGCTGTTCGGGCTCAGTTTCTTCACCATCTATCGACCTCTGGTGGCCGGGCTGATCGTCGGCATCATCCTCGGCGAGCCGGCCAAGGGCACACTCATCGGCGCGGCGATCAACCTGGTCTACATCGGGTTCATCTCGGCCGGGGGTGCGATCCCGAGTGATGCCGCGCTCGCCGGCTGGGTCGGCACGACCCTCGCTCTTGCCGGCAACCTCAACTATGGAGCCGCGCTCGCCATCGCGGTGCCGATTGGCCTGCTTGGCACGTTGATCTGGAACGCACGGATGACCGGTGACACGGTCTTCGTGCATATGGCCGACCGGGCCGCCGAGCGTGGGGACATCACGGCCGTGGCCAGATGCAACTGGCTGTGGCCGCAGATCTATCTCTTCCTCATCACATTCGTGCCGGTCACGGTTGGTGTGTGGCTCGGGACGGAGCACGTTGCCAACGTCATCAACGACTTCCCGGTGTGGCTACTCAACGGCCTGACCATCGCCGGCGGAATCCTCCCGGCCATCGGTATCGCGATGAATATGCGGTTCATCTTCCACGGCTCCGCAATCCCGTATTTCTTCATCGGCTACCTGGTAATGGTCGCCACGAACCGGTCGATGTCGATCGTCCTGCTCGCGGGGATTGGACTGGCCGTTGCGTTCCTGCACGTCATCTTCCTCGGTGACCGGATCGCAGGCAGGGCCGGCCCCAGCGCCGGCCGCACTCGCGAAACGGCCACTGTGACCCGCACGTGACCTTCCTGGAGCCCCGATGACCACAGTCCAAGAACCGCATGCCGACCTCGAGATCGAGCGTCGCATCACCAAGCGCGATCTGATCAAGTCCTGGCTGCTATGGACCTTCTTTTCGCACGCCAACTACAACTACGAGCGCCTACAGGCCACGGCCTTCGCACACGCGATGACCCCGATCGTCCGCCGGCTCTACGAGGACGACCCGGAGGCCACGAAGGCGGCGCTCAGACGGCACCTCGTCTTCTTCAACACTGATCCCGCGGTTGGCGGGGTCATTCATGGCGCCACGATCGCGATGGAGGAGCAGAAGGCGAACGGCCGGGACGTCAGCGACGACGGCATCAACTCGGTCAAGACCGGCCTGATGGGCCCGCTTGCCGGCGTGGGCGACACCATCATTCAAGGTGCCATCACGCCGCTGCTGCTCGCGCTTGGCATCGGAATAGCGGGCGTATCAGCGAGCAGAGGCGACCAGGTCGATTTGTCCAATCTGTCCGGCAACGTCCTCGGTCCGATCCTGTATCTGATACTCGTGTCCGCGGCGATCCTCGCCATCGGATGGGTTACCTGGATGCAGGGTTACTACCGTGGCCGGTCGCTGGTGGCGAACGTCTTCCGCACCGGCCTGATGGATCGGGTCATCGTCGGCGCCAGTGTCCTGGGCAACCTTGTGCTGGGTGGTCTCGCCGCGACGTTCGTGGTGATGTACGTCGCGCCGACAATCTCGGTCGGCGCGTCGGACGTCAGCATCCAGGGGGACATCCTTGACAAGATCATGCCGGGCCTGCTTCCGCTCGGGCTGGTAATGCTCACCTGGTGGCTGCTGCGCCGGCGGATCCATCCGGTCTGGCTGCTCGTCGCCTACCTTGCGTTCTCCATCGTCGCCGCGATCCCGTTCTTCGGTGACGCGCCAAAGCAGGTTGGCGACACGACGACGTGCGGGTCGTCGATCCTCCAGCCCAGCGCGCCGTGCCCAGCGCCTGACGGCGAAAACCAGCAACCCGAGTGACTGATCGGCACCGGCGTGTTGAACGCGGGGCCAATCAAGTCCCGGCATCGCCTGGCCCGAGCGGCGGGCTATTACCCGCATTTCCATCCGTAGGCATTACCGCGGAGTCGACGAGGAGGGCCGGAATGCCGGGCCGTGACCGGGCACGACCAGGCTCGCGACCTCGAGGACCCGGACGCGGCTGGCGTGCAGTTTCTCCGCGTCCTCGGCGTAGGGATCCGCTGGTGGCCCGTCGGCATGCCACCAGACATGGGTGAAGGCCACCACACCATCCGCCGTGCCGGCCAGCGTGGTGATGTCCTCCGCCGTGTGCCCGGGCGTCCGGATCAGCCGCACCGACGGCGACAGCCCGCGTCCCTCGGCGTCGGAGTCAGTCCACAGGTCGCCGTCGTAGATGGCCCAGTGGTCGTGGTAGCGGGCGTTGCGGAAAAGCGCCGCATTGACTGTGTGGTCCGGATGGTGATGGCTGAAGACAACCTCCGTCACGTCGTCGGGATCCATGCCGAGTTGCTTCAGCGGGTCGAGGATGAGCGCCCGATCCCGGACCATGCCGGGGTCGACCACGACGGTGGTGTCCCCATCTCGGATCAGGGCTACCGTGCTTGCGACGTGGCCCCCGACATATCCGGTTGTCAGCACGTCGACGACGGCGTTGCTTGCTCCCGGCGCGTCAGTCATAGAGCCATCCTGCCGCAGCACGGCAAGGCGCTCATCCGGCCACGGGTACCGAGCCTGCGGCGGTGCGATCCTCGGTCATCGCGCGGTCGGTGAAGACCAGCGGCCGCTCGATGTTGGACACAATGTGCTTGACCACCTGGACGTTCCCATTGACGTCCCACACTGCGATCCCGGGAGTCAGCGCCGGAATGATCTCGACTGCCCACCGCG
>JBKOZJ010000024.1:0-9957 GCA_046725875.1 Actinomycetota bacterium | reverse complement strand
GGGGCCGTCATCTTGTCCCGCAGCTTCTCCCAGCTGCCCAGGCTGGACTGTTCCCACAGCGCGTTCGCGGTTCCGACCAGGATCGGCTGGTCGGGCGCCGCGGTTACCGACTGCGACCCTTCCACCGAGCCGTGGGACTTCAGCTGGGAGCCGTCCACGCTGACGGTGTAGACCTGGGGCTGGCCGGTGTCCACACCAAGAACGACGAGCTCGTCGGCTCCGTGCCAGGCGACGTCGCGAGCCGACAGCCTCGGCGCGAGGTCATGAGGCTCGCCGAGCCGCACGGTGTTGCCATCGTGCAGGATCGCCGCGACCTGAGCCTGTCGCCTGCCGGCCCGGTCCACGGTCACCATTGCGAGCCGAGCTCCGTCCTGGGAGACCGCGATCGCATCGACGCGCAGTGATCTGGCTTCAAGCCATGGAGCGGACACCCGGAACCGTTGCCGCTTGGGCGAATCCGCCATGATCTTGCCGGTCGTCTTGTCTAGGACCCAGAGCCAGCCGAACTGGTCCCAGGTTGGGGACGACAGCCTGGACCCCGAGAAGACCTTCCTTGGAGGGTGCACGCCATCGGCGACGTAAAGCGTCTTCCGCCCCTGGTCGATGCGCGCGATCGGGCCGGTCGGGCCCGTGGTCGGCTGGACGGCAAATTCCGCAAGCTTGCGCTGGCCGCCGAGCTCCTCGGGGACCTTCACCGGCGGCTTCTCCTCGCTCGTCCCGAAGCCCTCGAACACATGAAGCTGCCCGCCACGCAGCGCGTAGGCGTACGACTCGCCGCCGACGCTCTCCGCGGGCTGGGGTTTCATGGTCACGGTCATCGCCGTGAGGAGGGCGAGTGGCCGGCCTTCGGCTGTGATCGTCACCGAGCTGATCGGGAGCTGGACCAGAGTCCATACGAGCTGCGCGGCAAACAGCTCCTGCTGGTCCGGTCGCGCTTGGGCAGCGGGTGCGGTGAGGTCGACGAGGGCTTGGCCGCCCTCGATTCTTACGCCTCGCTTGGTCAACTTGGTAGTGGGCGGAAATGCCGACTCGACCGCGGACCACAACCAGCTGGCGGGGCCGTCGAGCAGGTGCCGGACCAGCAGGGTTGCCCGATCGGCCCGATTCGGCAGGTAGACAGGGTCGGGAACCAGCACCTCCTGGGTGGGATCCGCCCTTGCCGGACCCGGGATCGATCGGGGGAAGTAGAGGTTCAGCGAAGCGAACTCGCGGTCGAAGTTGCTCTTCGAGATCAGCAGCTCGGGCGGAGGGTCGACGATCCGGTGCTCGGGCTGGCCGCCCGCCACCTCGATCTTGGGCACATTGAATATGAGGGTGTAGGTGCCGGTGATCGACCGATATGCGCCGTCGATGATCTCGCCGTCCCGGTCCGCCTTGAAGACGACGGTCTCGCCGTCGTCTTCAAGGACTGTTTCGTAGTGGTCGCTGAATATCGTGACTGTGCCTGTGGGATCCCACTTCTCCCGCTGGTCTGGGGCGAGGTACTTGCGAGCGGTCGCGAGGCTCGGCACACCCTCGGCGGCCGGCTCCACAGCACCGGACGCATCGAGAAAGCCTTTGACGATGTCGTCCGCGGTCGCACCGTCTTCGGGCGGCTCCGGATAGAACTGCACGCCGCCCTGAGCCGGGTCGTTGGCGCCCTTTGCCTGGGTCTCCTGGTGGATGCCGCCCGAGGTTGGGACGCTGGCGCAGCCGGCGAGGAGCAGGCCGAGCGCGCCGATTGCGCGGGCGCGGGCCAATCCTCCGACTTTCATCCTCCTAGGCATGCGCACCGCCGCTGCGCGCCCGGGACGTTTGGAGCTGGGCGAGTGTGTGTATGCGCGGGGCGTCGGCAGGCTCGAGCGGAATCGGGGACCGTTCGATCGGCTGTCCGGCCACCTGCGGCACGGTCATTCGGAATTGTGTGCCGGCGCCCGGCTGCCCCCAGGCCTGGAGCCAGCCCCCGTGCAGGTGCGCGTCTTCGAGCGCGATCGACAGGCCGAGCCCGGTCCCGCCGGTGGTCCGGGCCCGAGCCGGGTCGGCGCGCCAGAACCGGTTGAAGACGAGGGACGCCTCGCCAGGGTTGAGGCCGACGCCGTAGTCCCGGACCGCCACCGCCACGGCCTCGTCGTTCGCGGCGACCCGAACGACCACGTCGTGACCGTCGCTGTGCTCGATCGCGTTCAGGACGAGGTTGCGCAGGATGCGCTCGATCCGGCGCTGGTCGACCTCGGCGACGCACGGACTCTGTGGGCCGACGAGCCGGAGCACGGACCCGCACCGCTCGGCCAGCGGCTCCGCGGTCTCGATGACCTTGGCAGCGATCTCGCGGAGGTCGACCGGCTCGGCTTCCAGGACGGCCGCTCCGGCGTCGAACCGGCTGATCTCCAGCAGATCGGACAGCAGCGCCTCGAACCGGTCGAGCTGCGCCTGAAGCAGCTCGGCGGAGCGCGCCGTGTGCGGATGGAAGGTGTCGCGTGCCTCGTGGAGGATGTCCGCGGCCATCCGCACCGTCGTCAGCGGGGTCCGGAGCTCGTGCGACACGTCCGACACGAACCGCCGCTGTACCCGGGACAGATCCTCGAGCTGGCGGATCTGCTGCTGGAGGTGGGTGGCCATTCGGTTGAATGACGATGCCAGCCGGGCTAGGTCGTCCTCCCCGGACACCTGCATGCGCTCGTCGAGCTGGCCGGCGGCGATGCGTTCGGAAATGCGGGCAGCCATCCGGACCGGACTCACGACCTGTCTGGTCAACACGTACGCGATCAGGCCCAGGAGCAGCACGAGCAGCCCACCGGTGGTCAGCAGCCGCTGCCGGACGAGGTTCAGGGTCGCCTGCTCCTGGTCGAGCGGGAAGAGATAGTAGAGCTGGTAGTCATCGACCATCTGGGAGCCGACCACAAGCCCAGCAACGCGCTGGCCGTCCTTGTACTTGATCGGGGCGTATTGGTACGCGTACGCCGGCACTCCCGACGCGCCGACCGCGCCGCGAAACTCGCGCATGTCATTGCCGGCCACGGTCTCCGGAAGGACGCCGCCGGAGGCCCACATGGCCCCCGCCTGCCCGTCGGCCAGGTTGGGACCGAGGAGTACCACCTGGTAGAGCCCGCCACCGCTGGTCGCGGCGTCGGTGACGATCTGGTTGGCCAGCGCATTCTGTGAGTCGGACTCGCCCGGCGCCGAGTCGGACTCGCCCGGCGACGCTGCGACAAGGAGCCGCTGGTTCGCGGCTGTGAAGCCGGAGCTCGCCTCGACCGCAGCTGAGTTGATCTTCGCGCGGAGCAACCCATCTCGGATCTGACCGAGGACGAGCTGGCCGAGCAGGAACACGATCAGGACGCTCAGGGCAAGGGTGGCGCCGACCACCCGCAGCATGATCGAGCGCCGCCACGCGGTGACCGACCGCTTGCCCCAGCGTCCGAGCGTCCGGATGACGGTCTGCCACCACCCCGTCGCGGTCGCCTGCAGCGGGATCGTCGCCGTTCGCTGAAGGGTCATCGCGGCCTCACCCAGCTGCTATCGATCAACGAGGTCAGGCCGGACCTGCCTTGTAGCCCACACCGCGGACGGTCACCACGATCTCCGGGCGCTCCGGATCCTTCTCGATCTTCGAGCGCAGCCGCTGAACGTGGACGTTCACCAGCCGGGTATCGGCGGCGTGCCGGTAGCCCCAGACCTGCTCGAGCAGCACCTCACGCGTGAAGACCTGCCAGGGCTTGCGGGCCAACGCGACCAGGAGGTCGAACTCGAGCGGTGTGAGCGGGATGGCCCGGCCGTCCCGCTTGACGGAGTGGCCGGCGACATCGATGTCGAGGTCGCCGATCTGCAGTGTCTCCGGGGCCGGCTCCTCCGTGCGGCGCAGCCGAGCCCGGATCCTGGCGACGAGCTCCTTCGGCTTGAACGGCTTGACGACATAGTCGTCCGCGCCTGACTCCAGGCCCACGACAACGTCGACTGTGTCCGTCTTCGCCGTCAACATCACGATCGGCACTCCGGACTCGTTCCGGATCTGCCGGCACACGTCGATGCCGTCCTTGCCGGGCAGCATTAGGTCTAGGAGCACAAGATCGGGCTTGGACTCCCGGAACGCCGACAGTGCGCGGTCGCCATCGGCGCAGAAGACGGGCTCGAAGCCCTCATTGCGCAGGACGATGCCCAACATCTCGGCAAGCGCCGTGTCGTCGTCGACGACGAGTACGCGTCCCTTCATGGTCCTCATCGTTGCATCAACTCGTAGAAACTCACGAACTCAACATCCAGCGAATCCCGGCCGCCCTTCAACGGCCGGCGCGGTATTCCTGGACCTTGGTGGTCGCCAGCCCGGCTTCGGAACATCCAACCCACCTACAGCCCGGCGCATCGATCAGTGTCCTCCCGGCGGAGACTAGAGTACGTCAACCTGCGGAGATGTCCGGCATGCCAGGATGGGCGCCGGGTACGCGGCAGTGCTGGGAGTACCGACCGGCCTTCTCAGCAGCAAACATCGGACGTTAACAGAAGCGCGGCTACAGAGGATCTTGCATGGCCGACACGACCGGCCCGAGGGAGCCGGAGCGCAGCGGAGACCGAGACGACCAGTCGGCGGCTGGACGACCAGACGACGGCTCGGCCGGGCAGCCGATGCCGGAACCGGGCTGGTCGGCGGAGCAGCCACCGGCTTGGTCCGGCCCCCCTGGCTGGACCGCTCCCGGCGGCGCCGCCGCGGGAGGCGGCCCGGCCGGCCAGCAAGGTGGCTGGGGGCCGCCGCCAACCGCCGCTCCCCCAGACCAGTCAGGTGGTTGGAAGCAGCGAGACGGGTGGACCCAGCCGGGGGTCGCCTGGGGTGAGCAGTCCCAACCAGGTTGGAGCGGTCAGCGAGGCTGGGGTTACCCGGCCTGGGAGCCGGAAGTCAAGCCCGGCATCATCCCGCTGCGACCGCTAGGTGTCGGCGAAATCCTCGACGGTGCGATCTCCGCGATGCGCCGACACCCAAAGGTGATGCTCGGCGTCGGCGCGCTGGTCGGGGTGGTCTCCGCAGTGCTCAACGCCGCGGTTACCTTGGTCGCCTTCCGCGACGTCGATAGCCTCGACCCGGAGACCGCGACGGATGAGGAGGTTCTCAACGCGGCCGTCGCTAGCCTCGGCGGTGCGCTTGCGTCCTTCGCGATCCTCGCCGTCGTCACCTTGATCGCAACCGGCATCCTCACGGTCGCGATCGGCCGGGCGGTGCTCGGCCAGCCGGTGACGCTCGGCGAGGCTTGGCAATCAGCGCGGCCGTATCTCCTCCAGCTGATCGGCCTCTCGATACTCAGCGGCGTCGCCGTCTTCGGGGTTTTCTTCGCAGGACCCATCGTCGGCATCCTGATTGCGGTTGTCGGCGCCGAAGGGTTGGGCATTTCGATCGCGGTCATCGGCGGCATCGCCGGGGCAGTCGCGGCCGTCTTCCTCTATGTCAAGTTCGCCATTTCAGCACCCGCGCTGATCCTCGAGCGCCAGGGCGTGGTCGCGGCGATGCGCCGGTCATTCCGCCTCGTTACCGGGACCTGGTGGCGCACACTCGGCATTCTGATCCTCGCCGCCGTCCTTGCGTGGATCATCGGTGGCATCATCCAGACCCCGTTCTCACTCCTCGGCATGGGAACGAGCTACTACCTCCCCGGCACCGACGTCAGCCCCCCGAGCGTCTCCGACGTCGCGATCGCGAACATCGGCGGGATCATCGCCTCGGCTGTCACGCTTCCGTTCAGCGCCGGCGTCACCACGCTGCTGTACGTCGACCGGCGGATGCGCCGCGAGGGCCTAGACATCGAGCTGGCCCGGGCGGCCGGGACCCAAACGACGCAGCCACCCCGTCCCTGATGTTCGGGCTGCTGGACGCGACGGGGCTCGGCCTTGACGTCCCGATCCAGATCGACCGCCAGGATGCCCAGGAGGCCGCTCGGCGCGAGCTCTCCAAGCAGATCTACCAGGAGGCCCAGCCCTCGCTGCCGGCGCGGATCGTCCGCTGGGTGCTGGAGCGTCTGAGTGGCCTGCTCGACCGCGTGTCAGAGGCCACCCCCGGCGGATGGTATGGCGTAGTCATCCTGCTCGCGGTCGTCGTCCTGATCGGGTACGGGGTTATGCGGCGGCTCGGTCCGATCAGAGGCGGGCCGGCCACGCGTGCGGAGGCGTCCCTGTTCGGTCAAGAACGGTGGCCGGCCACCGAGTATCGCGCGGACGCGGATGCCGCTGCCGCTCGAGGTGACTGGGCGAGCGCGGTACGAGAGCGGTTCCGGGCGGTCGTCCGTACCCTCGAAGAGCGCGGCTTGTTGGATGACCAACCAGGTCGGACCGCGGATGAGGCGGCCGCGGCCGGCGGCGTGATGCTGCCGACATTGGCCGACGATTTCGCCGCGGCGGCCCAGGCGTTCGACTCCGTTCTATACGGTGGGCGGCCCGCGACGCCCGATGACGATCATCGGCTGGGCGATCTCGACCACGCGGTGCGCACCGCCCGCCCGTTCGTCGGAAGGCCGCGATCGGCCGGACCGATGGCGGGCCGGTGAGCAGCACAGGTACAGCAGAGCCGCGTGCCGGCAGCCGGCCCGGCGACTTCACGGCCACCGGGCCCGATCGGCCAGCCGGCGACGAGCCGACGGCTGAGCAGGTCCGGGCTTGGGCGCGTCGGGTCAGGCCGTGGCTTCTCATCGGCTTGGCAGTTGTCGCCACCGGGATAGTGCTCGGGCTCCTCCTTGGCGGACGGACCCCGGCTGGACTGCTCGACCCACGTTCCGCGAGCACGCAAGGCGGCCGCGCGCTCGCCGAGCTACTTCGCGACCAGGGGGTGGCGATCACAGTTACCGAGTCCCTCGACGGCGCCGAGCGTGCGGTCGGATCCGACACGACGTTGTTGGTCACAGTTCCTGACCTGGTGCCGCCTGACCCTCTCGCCGGACTGCTGGAGACAGCGGCCGCTGGCGTGCTCGTCGCACCCACCGATCAGGCACTCAAGGCGGCGCGGCTCCCACTCCGCGAGTCCGGCGACTCGCCGATCGACGAGCGAGCCCCTGGCTGTGAACTACCGGCTGCCGTTGCAGCCGGCAGTGTCGACGCCGGCGGGCTCGCGTACGAGCCGTCGGCCGGATCGACGCGCCCGACCGGTTCTTATCGGTCTTGCTACTTCGCGGCGGGCGGCCCGACGCTCGTACAGGTCGGGACGGGACCCAGCACCACGACCGTGGTGGGATCGGCGGCGATCTTCACGAACGGCCGGCTCGACGAGCACGGCAACGCCGCCCTCTCCATGTGGTTGCTCGGGGGTCAACCGCGGCTGGTCTGGTATCTCCCCCAAATCTCGGAGACATCCGGCGACTCCTCGCTCGTCGATCTCCTTCCGGCCGGATGGAAGTGGGGCGGGGTCCAGCTCGCGATCGCGGTCGGACTGATCGCGCTGTGGCGGGCGCGCCGACTCGGCCGGCTCGTGACCGAGCCACTCCCGGTCGTGGTCCGGGCCGCCGAGGCGGTCGAAGGCCGGGCCCGGCTTTACCATCGAGCCCGGGCAACCGACCGGGCGGCCGGAGTCCTCCGCTCGGCGGCGAGGTCCCGCTTTCAACGGTGGCTCGGACTCGGCCGCTCACCGGAACAGTCGGCCCTGGTCGACGCAGTTGCCCGGCGCACCCGGCGGCGGCCCGCGGATGTCGACGCCCTGCTGTACGGTGCAACACCGGCGGACGAGGCAGCGCTGGTCCGTCTGGCCGATGAGCTCGATGCCCTCGAGAAAGAGGTACGCAGCCAGTGACCGATGACGCCGGCTCCCCGTACTCCCCTGCTCCGGGTCCGGCGGCCCGCGATGCGTTGGTCCGGCTCCGTACCGAGGTCGGCAAGGCAGTGGTCGGTCAAGACGCCGCGGTCAGCGGGCTCGTCATCGCGCTGCTCTGCCGCGGCCACGTATTGCTCGAAGGCGTGCCGGGCGTGGCGAAGACACTGCTCATGCGCGCGTTCGCCCGAGCACTCGACCTCGACGGCAAGCGCGTCCAGTTCACGCCCGACTTGATGCCCGGGGATATCACGGGCTCGTTGGTGTACGACCGGGAGAGCGCGCGGTTCGCCTTCCGGGAAGGACCGGTCTTCACCAACGTGTTGCTTGCTGACGAAATCAACCGCACGCCACCGAAGACACAAGCCGCGCTGCTCGAGGCGATGGAGGAGCGGCAGGTGACAGTCGACGGGCGGCCGCGTCCGCTGCCCGTACCCTTCCTCGTCATCGCCACGCAGAACCCGATCGAGTACGAGGGCACCTATCCGCTGCCCGAAGCTCAACTCGACCGCTTCCTGCTGAAGCTCACCATGCCGCTGCCGCCCCGCGATGACGAGGTCGAGATCCTCGACCGGCATGCCGCCGGCTTCGATCCGCACGACCTGGATGCCGCCGGCGTCCGCAATGTCGCGGGCATGGCCGACCTTGACGCGGCTCGCACCGGTGTCGCGGGAACCACGATCAGTAAAGAAGTGCTTGGCTACGTCGTGGACCTCTGCCGAGCGACCAGGGAGTCGCCGTCGGTACAGCTCGGTGTGTCGCCGCGCGGCGCCACCGCGCTGCTAGCCGCCAGCCGGGCATGGGCCTGGCTATCCCGGCGCGACTACGTGACGCCCGACGACGTAAAGGCGCTCGCGAAGCCGACCTTGCGGCACCGCATTGAGCTGCGGCCAGAAGCGGAGCTGGAAGGTGCCACGGCGGAGGGTGTGCTCGACACCGTTCTCGCCACCGTTGCCGTGCCGCGTTGATCCGGTGGACCAACTCGCGATGCTAGGACGGTCCGCGTGGCGATAACCGGACGAGTCGGGCTCGTCGCGGCGCTCGGCTCCGTGCTGGTCGGACTGTTCGCTCCCTCCTCGTCGGGCATCGCGGTGGTCCTCGCGGTGTTGGCTATCGGCGTCGTGGTTGACCTCGCCCTGGCCGGCCGGATCACCGACCTGCATATCGAACGCAGCGGCGAGGCGCCAGCCCGCGCCGCTGGCCGCTCGACCGCGAGGCTGGGCGAGCCGGCGACCATGTGGCTGATCGTGACGAACACCGGTCGCCGGCGGGTTCGCGGAGTATTAAGAGACGCCTGGCCGCCCAGTGCCGGCGTGGTGACCGACCGGCATCCGCTCGATATTCGGAGCACCGACCGGCGCCGATTCATGACGAGACTCAGGCCGACCCGGCGCGGCGACCGGAAGGCGGCACAAGTCACGGTCCGGTCCGTCGGGCCGCTCGGGTTGGCAGCCCGGCAGCGGTCGCGCAGTGTGCCATGGACGGTGCGCGTGCTGCCGGCGTTCGAGAGCCGCAAACATCTGCCGGCCCGCCTCGCCCGCTTGCGCGAGCTCGATGGGCGGCGGGTCGCGCTCATCCGCGGGCAGGGCACCGAGTTCGACTCGCTGCGGGACTACGTGCCGGGCGACGACGTGCGGTCGATCGACTGGCGGGCGACGGCACGACGGCAAGACATCGTTGTGCGGACATGGCGGCCAGAACGCGACCGCCACCTGCTGGTGATCCTCGACACATCCCGCACCTCCGCGGGACGGATTTCAGACGCGCCGCGGCTGGACGCGGCGATGGATGCCGCGCTCCTGCTCACCGCGCTGGCAATCCGGGCCGGCGACCGGGTGGACCTCCTGGCGTATGACCGGCGAGTCCGCGCGAGCGTTCAGGGGCTCAGCGCGAGCGCGGTGCTGCCGGCGTTCGTCGAATCCATGGCCACGCTCGAGCCGGAACTCGTTGAGCTGGATTCGCTTGGAATGCTCGGCGCGATCTTCCTCCGGGCCCGACACCGCTCGCTTGTCGTTCTGCTCACGACCCTGGATGCCGCGGCTGCGGAGCAGGGCGTGCTCACGGTTGTGAACCCGCTGGTTCGCCGACACCAGGTCATAGTTGCGTCGGTGGCCGATCCCCGAATAGAAGAGATGGCCTCCCAGCGGGGCGATGCCGACGCCGTTTACGGCGCCGCGTCGGCCGAGCGCGTGCGGGCCGAACGC
>JBKOZJ010000023.1:0-4840 GCA_046725875.1 Actinomycetota bacterium | reverse complement strand
GTTGATAGGCAGCGTGAGTGGCTCGGGCGCCTCCTCTGCTCGCCACTCGGCTTGGCGCACCGCAAACCCGGCGTCCACCATCTGCCGATAAGCGAGTACGGCGAGCATCGCGGCGGCCAGCGTCCACACTTCGTCGCCGCTGCGCGCCGCGCCGATGCAAAGCCCGGCGTAGACGGCGTACTCCTTGAGCCGTTCGCTCACCGCATCGAGCCACCCGCCGAAGGGGGTATCGCGGCGCAGGTATCGGGCGATCTCGCCGTCGGCGCAGCCGAGCACGAACGACACCTGGAGGAGCACAGCTCCGGTGACGAGGCCGGTCCGAGTACCCGTCGCGAACACGACTCCGGCGAGAAGGGCCACGGCTGCGGACGCAAATGTCACCTGGTTGGCGCCGATCCCAGTCCGAACCGCTCGCCGAGTTACGAATCTCGACAACCGGCGCCCAACGAACTGCCCGTAGAAACCGTCCTCGGCACGCGCGATCGACACCAGGCGAAGCCGCTCCTCATCCACGTCGGTGAGGTCGACCAGCGCGGCGCCCACCTCGAGCTGGGTATGTGGACGGACCAGAAGATAGGGCTCCACCGGCACCGCGCGAATCCGCGTCCCGAGTCGCACTAATCCGACGGTCACGAGGTCGACAAGGTCGCTTGCTGTGTCGGACACCCGGCCGACGCTGGAGATGCCGCGCGCGGCTTCGGCAAGGCTGCCGAGGTCGGCTTGAGCGACGCGCAACACCCCGAGCCCGTCTCGGTCCGGTTCGGTGACGGTGTGGACGCTCGACCCGGCCGAGACCACGATTTCGTCGGCGGTTCTTACGCCAGGTCCGGCGGAATGTTCGCCCACCAGAAGCGACGTCCCGCCCGACGGGCCCGTAAGCACGGCGGCCAGCGCTTCGTTGTGCGCGACGATCCCGGCGTCGAGGACAGCGACCTCGTCGCCCCTGGCCAACGCCTCGTAGGCGTGTCTGACGACCTCGTCCAGGGAAATCCTGATCGTGCGGCACGCGGTCACCGAAATCGTCGACGGTAACGTGCTTCGGATCGACTCGGCCGCCCATTCGGGAGCGAGAACCGCAACCCGAGCGTCTGGAGCGATTTGTCCGAGCTGGCCGACGAGGGCGCCGAGGACTGTCGTGCTGCCGCGCTCGAAGAGGGCGGACGGCTGGCTGCCATCCATCCCGCCAACTGCGACCAGCAGCGTTGTCAGCTCCAGCTCCCCAGTGATCCCGCCGCCACCGTGGCTCAGCCCCCCTTCGTCCCAACCGATCTCACGCGAGCGCGACGCGACGGGTGAGTACGGACAGAGCGGAACGCTACCGCACCACGGAGCCGGCTGGACATGTCTTGCAAGCGGCCGGGCTACTCCTCGGGGGCGTCCGCGGGTCTAGTCCTCCCCGGGTGCCTGGCGTCGGCGCTCTTCGCGCCGCGGCCAAGCGACCGAGGGCTGGTGAGGAAGCCGAGACCCCAAGCACCATGCATCGTGGCGTATACGACTGGCAGCCACCGCCACGACCGCACCGCTAGACCGCGGCCGGTGAGCAGGGAACCCACGACGACTCCGAGCGCATACCCGGCAGGTGCGAGGAAGCCGAGCGTGAGCCACGCCGGGCCGGTTACGACGCCAAAAACTCCGGCGAGGAGTCCGACTCCACCGGCCCCCACCGCAAGCGGAGCGGCCAGATAGCGCAGGCTGCCGGACCTGCGGTGCTGACGCATGACGACGCGGCGCCATTGGCCGTAGTGGAAATACTGGCGTGCGAGGGTCCGGACCGTGGATCGCGGCCGGTAGGAGACCCGCATCTTGGGCTGGAACCAAACAAGCCCGCCGGCGCGCCGGATCCGGTAGTTCATCTCCCAGTCTTGCGCGCGGTGGAACGCCTCGTCGTAGCCGCCGACCTGTTCAAGCGCAGCTCGCCGGAACACGCCGAGGTAGACCGTGTCGGTCGGTCCGGCATGCCCCCCGGTGTGGAAGCGTGCGTTCCCCACACCGAGCTTGGTCGTCATCGCCCTGGCGACAGCCTGCTCAAACGGGGTCTTACCTTCCGCCCACATGATCCCGCCGACGTTGTCGGCGCCCGTCGCTTCCAGCGTCTCCACGGCGATGCTGAGGTAGTCGGGCGGGATGACCGCATGGCCGTCGACCCGGGCGACGATCTCGTACTTGCTCGCCGCGAGCGCCGCGTTCAGCCCGGCCGGCGTCGATCCGCTTGGATTAGGGACTGTACGCACGCGCGGATCGGCGGCGGCCAGCTCGGCCGCGATTGCATCGGTGCCGTCTCGGGAGGGACCGAGCGCGATGACGACCTCGATCTCGCCCGGGTAGTCCTGCCCGAGGGTGCGCGCCACCGCGTCCGGCAGATGCGTCGACTCGTTCAACACAGTCATGATCACCGAAACGTCGGGGATGCCCGACCCCCACGTCCCGCCCTCGTAGGTTCTCGCGTGGCGCGCACTCATCGCCGCGCACCTTACCCGCAGCAGTCGGGGTTTCGTAGGCACTCCGGACCGCGTTCGTCGACCCGACGTCCGCGAGAGGGTCAGCTAAAGTGGCAGACCGAACCCAGGTCAACCGGTTGCGTGGCCGAGGCACTGTCGCCACCGCCGCCTGGGCTAGTCGAGTCGGCGGGCCGCACCTCCGGCACGCTCGGCGTGCTCGATTGTTCGGAGCTCGGCCCGGACGTGGTAGGTGGATGCTCCGAGTCCCGGATCGCCTGGGCGACCTTGCCCCTCAGCAACCCGAAGTCAGGGTCGGCGGTCACGATCAGCGGCGGCACGAACTGCAGGTTTGTGATCTTCGCATCCTTGGCCGCGAGAGCAACCCCGACGAGGTCGGGCAGGAGATTGCGCGGGATGTCCGTGCTGAAGAGGTGCTTGGCGCTGTTCGCCAACTTCTGGTAGTTGCGGAGGACCGACCATGGGTCCGCCTCGTGCAGGATCGCCCCCATGACGCAGCGCTGCCGTGCCATCCGGGCATAGTCGTCGCTGTCGGTGCGCGACCTGGAATACCACAGCGCCTCGTACCCGTCGAGCTCCTGCAGCCCGGGCTCGATGTAGCCGGTTACCGGCACCCGGGTACCGTCGGGCGCGATGCCGCCGATCGGCACCCGCCTGTCGATGCGCATCGTGACGCCGCCGAGTGCGTCGACGATTTGCTGGAAGCCTTCGAGGTTCACCAGCACGTAGTAATGGACGGGGACGCCGAGCGTCGCGCTCACCGCCTGCTTGACGGCCTCGGCCCCCGGGTCCCGTACGCCTGGAAAGAGCTCTGGATGGCTCGTCGCATAGGTGTAGACGGCGTTGAGCAAGCACTCGTCCCCGCAGTCGAAGCCGTTCGGGAAGGGCCGCTCCATCGGCGACCCGGACGGGAACGGCACGTTCTGGAGATTGCGCGGCAGGCTGAACACGACCGCATTGCCGGTCTTTGTGTCGATGCTTGCGAGGTTGACGCTATCGGTGCGCGTGCCTATCCGTCCGTCGCCGGCGTCACCGCCGAGCAGCAAAACATTCAGCCGCTCGGGAAGTTCGGAGGCGCCGCCGGTGTCCGCGAAGACGCTGGTGATGAGTCCGCGCTGCGCCTCGGCGTAGCGAGCCGTAAGCAGTAGCGGCAGCGCAACCGCGACACACAACGCCAGTACGACGACGGCGGCCATCCGCTGCCGGGCCGGGTCCAGCCGGGCCGGCCGGCCGAGGAAGGCGCCGTTGACGATCACCAGACACCAACAGATCGCAACGATGATCGACGCGTATTCGAGCAGCTGGAGCGGGCCGGGCCGGACCGCCAGCTCGAGCAGAATCCGCTTCGAGAAAAGCCCGAGGACCAGCAGCACCGCAGCCACTGCCAGCACGCAGATGTAGACCCGGAGGATCAGCCGGCCGATTTGCTCGCGGCCAACCAGCATATGGGCCAGCCCGGGAACGATTGTCGAAACGGCGGCGAGCGTCGTCACCTGCCGAAAGGCACGGGCCGGATCGGCCGGCCTTGGGCTAGCCGCTCGGTGCTGCTTCGAGCCGATCCGCTGCCCACCGGGAGCCGCGGGCATCGCATCGCCGTCGCCATGGTTTGTACTACCCGGTGATTCCGCAGTGCCGGTCACCGAAGGCGAGCTCGAGCCGATCCGCCGCCCACCGGGCGCCGCAGGCATCCCATCCCCGTCGCCACGGTTTGTACTACCCGGTGATTCCGCAGTGACGGTTGTCGATGGCGAACTGGAGCCGATCCGCTGCCCAGCGGGCGTCGCGGGCATCCCATCCTCGTCCCCACGGATAGTGATACCGGATGATTCCGCACTGCCGGCAATCGACGGCGAGCTTGACATCCGAGGCGACATCCGCTGCCGGCTGGCGTCCGAATCCCCCGGGGCGCCGGTGCGTCCGATGACCGGCCGCTCGCCCGGATGATCAGGCTCACTAGGCCAGCCGGCTGGGCGAGTCGGTGCAGGAGACACAGCGTCAACTTAGATCACAATTGTCACA
Organism: Actinomycetota bacterium; assembly: GCA_046725875.1. GTDB lineage: Bacteria > Actinomycetota > Actinomycetes > JAKEEW01 > JAKEEW01 > JBKOZJ01. The sequence continues at coordinate 365 of JBKOZJ010000023.1, read as the reverse complement.
GCAGTCACAACGCCACGCCGAGCTCCTTAGTCAGGCCGGCGGACGGTGGCAAGAGGAGATGCAGCTCGCGCAAACCATATGAAATAGGGACCGTGGATTGGCCGGCCTGTACTTCGGGCTCAGCTCCCCGTCAGCCGGTCGGGGTCTTCGTCGCCCGCGACCGGAGGATCGCCGACCGGCGAGCAAGTCGATGCTGCCGACGGATTTCGGCCTCCGCGAACCGCCGCCGGTCCTCGTCGGTCTCCGGGGCGACCGGCGGTACGTCACGAGGCTTGCCGTCTGCGTCGACGGCAACAAAGACGAGGTAGGCGGTTGCCACCCGTTTCGGTGGCACGCCGGCCTCGTCCCACGGCTCGGACAAGACC
>JBKOZJ010000022.1:0-15533 GCA_046725875.1 Actinomycetota bacterium | reverse complement strand
GGCAGGCTCCCGTCCCGGAGTCGCATCGGAACCCGGTGCATGAGAAGCACCGTCGTGAGACTGGGCGCGAGGTTCCTGATCCGGCGCAGGCTCCACGACGAGAAGCTCATGACCCGCACCGGTGACCTGGACCCCAGCCGGGGGTGTGCGAAGCCGAAGCGGTCCAGGGTCTGCACCAACCGACGCTCGACCAGTCCGGCGTACCGCGTCGGATGCTTCGTCTCCACCAGCAGCTCAATCGGGCGTCCTCCATCGGCCACGAGTTCCAGCAGCTTCTCGAGGGTGAGGATCTCCGTCCGGTCACGGTCCGGCTCCTCGGGGTCCTCGAAGTCGCCCCAGGTGTCCTTCCACCGCCCGAAGTCGAGCGAGCGGAGTTCGGCAAGCTCAAGCGTGGAGACCAGACCTCGGCCGTTCGACGTGCGATCGATCCGCCGATCGTGGACGCACACCAGCTCGCCGTCCGCGGTCAGCCGTACGTCGCACTCCAGGCCGTCAGCGCCGTCGAGAATTGCCTGCTTGTACGCGGCGAGCGTGTGCTCTGGCACCTCTTCCGAGGCACCACGATGCGCGAAGATCTTGATGTGCTCGTTCGGACTCGGTGCGTACGTCTCCGCGGCCTCGACGACCATTACTTCCCCCGTGGGGCACCGCCCCGGACGGGGCAAGTCGGACCTTCACCACTGAACGGAACCTTCTGCCCTCAGGGTTACAGGCAAAACCGCCGGTGGTGCTTAGCCGCAATCGAACACGCGGCGAGCACTTGGTGAACGTTGACCTCGGCGCACGGCCCTACTCGCTCCGCTCCCGAGGCGTGGTGGCCGCGACCACAACCCAGGTGAGGGCCGCCGCAACGAGGAAGGAGAGGAGCGAGGCGCTCATCCAGGACCTGGGCGTGAAGCCGATGCCGTCGCGGACCGAGGTCCACAGATCGACCCAGGCGGAGACGCTTCCGGGATTGACGAGCTGATAGGTCACGAAGCCACCGACCCACGGCAGCAGCATCAGCCAGCGCGACGGAGCGTCTTCCCGCACGTCCCAACCGCGCCGGCCGGCGCCCAAGAAGTAGTCGACGATCAGCACGGCGAACATCGGCAAGAAGACCGAGCCGATCAGGTAGAGGAAGTTCTCGTAGGTCGTGAAGTCCACCATCAGGGCGAGCCCGGTAATGAGGCCGCCGATGAGGATGCTGAGGATCCGCCGGTCAAGCCGGGGAAGGATGTTCTGCGTCGAAGTGGCGGTCGAGTAGACATTGGCGAACGACTGGTCCACCTCGCGGATGATCAGGACGGCGAAAGCCAGCATGGCGAGACCGGTGACCGCGCCGGAACCGGCCTCTGTGAAGGCATCGAAGACCCGATTGCCGTCGTACCCGACCGTGGACAACGCGAGCAGCCCGAGCCAAAAGGCCCATACCGAGGTGAGGGTGAAGCCGGTCAGGGTGCTCCAGAAGGCCCGCGGCGGTGTTCTCGAGAAGCGCGAATAGTCCGAGGCGAGCGGCACCCAGGAGATGGCGACGGCCAGCGCAATATCGACGCCGGGCAGGAAGCCGTCCCACGAGCCCCCGCCGAGCTCCGGCAGCCCGTCGCGCAGGAACACGACGGTGAAGTAGGTCATCGCGATGAACACCGCCACAGTGACGTAGCGGCGAAGCAGCCTGATGCCGCCGAGCGGCCAGATCGTCATCAGGGTTGTGAGGATGCCGGCGAGGATGATGTACGACCAGCGCGGGCCGGCGCCGCCGGTCAGGGCCTCGGCGGCTTCAGCAATGATGAAGAGCTCGAAGGTCCCCCAGCCGATGAGCTGGAGCACATTCAGGATCGTCGGCAGGTAGGAGATCTTTGCGCCGAAAAGCCCACGCAGCAGGGCCATCGATGGCACGCCGGTTTGGGCTCCCGGCAGGGTCGCAAGCGCGACCATCAGCGCGCCGACGACGGTGCCGACGAGCACCGCGAGGAACGCACCCGACAGCGGCAGCTGCGGGAAGCCTTCGGGCTGGAGGATCAGCAAGGCACCGCCGAAGCCCAGCAGGCTCACGCCGAGATTCGCCCAAAACGCGAATTGGTCCCGGAAGCCGAGCGGCTGCGGCGGCAGGACCTCGGTGTCGAGAACGAGCGGCGCCTCGGCAGAGGATGGGCGGGTGGTGCGGTCGACAGTCGCCGTCATGGCGGTCTCCCTACGCCGGCATTACCCGGTCAGGTTCAGGCGGTCGGCGGCGCCGTCGCGCGATCGCGACTAGCCGCCCTCTCAGCCCGGTTGCCCGAGCTCCCGCGGGTGGCACCCCGCCCTAGTTGCTCAGCTCCGACGGCAAGTCGTGATCGACTTGTCCGCCGTCACCGAATGCCGGGGCGGAGCAATTCTCGATCGTAGGGCGTTGCGGCCGCCGACAGCCAGGGGCGCTTTTACGACGGCTGGGTGCGAAGGAACTGGCCGAAGTGGGGGACGGTGAACGCGACTGTGCCCCGCTCTGCCGAGTAGACCAGACCCTTCTTTATCAAATTGTCCCGAGCCGGGGAGAGCGACGACGGGCGACGCACCAGCACCTCGGCGATCTCCGCGGTCGGGACCGGTCCGTCGCCGATCGACGCCATCGCTCGCATGTACTCGCGTTCGGCCGGCGTGGCCCGCTCATAGCGAGATCCGAAGAATCCGACCGCAAGCTCCGCTTCCGCCGCCGGCGCCGCGACCTTGACGTCGTCCGCCGTGATCGGGCTCTCCGGTGCGAAATCCCAGGTGACCTTTCCGTACGCCTGCACGAAGTAGGGATAGCCGTCGGCCGCGTCGTAGAGCGCGTCCAGCGCCTCTGGGTCGAAGGTGACGCCTTCCCGCGCGGCGGGTGCGGCGAGTGCCCGGTCGGCCGCCGATCGGTCGAGCCGGTCGATCCGAAGGTAATGGAAGAGCCGCTCGGAGTAGCTCTTGCGCGACGACAGCAATGGGGGAAGGTGCGGAAGCCCGGCGCCAACGACGATCAGGGGCGCGGCCTGCTGGGAGAGCTCGTGACATGCGGCGCACAGCGCGGACAGATCCTCGCCGCGCACGTCCTGCATCTCGTCCACGAACAGCGCCACGCCGACGCCGAGATCGGACGCGACCGACGCGGCGTCGAGGAACAGCTCGGTCAGGTCGATCTCGATGTCCCCGGAGTCGGCCCGGCCGCGTGCCGTCGGCGCATCTATGCCAGGCTGCCAGCGCTGGCTGAGCCGCCCGCTCGCGGCCGGATCACGCAGCAGGAAGGCCTTGAGTACGGAAAAAAAGGACTCGACCCGCTCCTGATCAAGGTGTCGTGGGGCCATCTCCCGGATGGCCATGTGCAGCGCGGCTCCGACCGGCCGCCGGATCGAGAGATCTGGCTTCGCCTCGATTTTGCCGGTCCCCCACAAGACCCGCAGTGCTTGCGAACGCATGGCATTGAGCAGCACAGTCTTGCCGACCCCGCGCAGACCGGTGAGGACCAACGAGCGCTCCGGCCGACCCCGAGCGACCCGCTCGAGAACCACGTCGAACTGGGCCAGCTGTCGGTCCCGGCCGGCCAGCTCCGGCGGACGCTGCCCGGCGCCCGGTGCGTAGGGGTTCCGGATCGGATCCACGAGCTTCGACTGTATTGGCTTGTATAGCGTGGACCGTAGATTCGGCTAGAAACCGTTAGCGGCGTGTCGCGCACGCGGTCGGGCCGGACGTACGATCTCATGCCGGGTTGGACAGCCGGAGGAGAGCATGATCTTCGACTCGCGAGTGCCGTCGGTGCTGCCGAACGCGGCGCCCGAGGACGGTGTCTACCTCGACGTCCGCGAACCCGACGAGTGGCGTTGCGGCCACATTGAAGGTGCCCGACACATCCCACTCGGGGAGTTGGTCGTCAGGACGGACGAGTTGCCGCGCGACCGGCAGATCGTCTGCGTCTGCCGGATGGGCGCCCGATCGGCCCAGGCGACGGTGTTTCTCAACCGGCACGGCTTCAAGGTCGTGAACCTCGACGGAGGTATGGAGGCCTGGCAGTCCGCCGGCCAACCTATGGTCAGCGAGGACGGCCTCCCACCCCGCGTCGCTTAGGACGCTGCTGAACAGCCCCCACCCTGCTGCGCGACGACCAGACGTCGGCCGACTGCGTTCTCGATCACCCATGTAGCGCTGCTACTGCGCTCAGCTCAGCTCACCGCCTTCTTCACGAGCGCGCCGATCCTTGCCTCGTCGGCGGCGGTCAACTCGGTCAGCGCGTAGGAGGTCGGCCACATGGTGCCTTCGTCGAGGTTCGCCGCGTCGTTGAAGCCGAACGTCGCGTATCTCGACTTGAACTTGGCCGCGCTTTGGAAGAAGCAGACGACCTTGCCGTCCTGGTTGGCATACGCGGGCATCCCATACCAGGTCTTCGGCGCGAGGGCCGGCGCGCTGGCCTTGACGATGGCATGGATCCGTTCGGCCATCGCGCGATCCGGTTCCGGCATCTCGGCGATCTTCGCGAGCACATCGCTTTCCCCGGCCGCCTTGGCCGCGCGCGGGCCGCGGCGGGCGGCCGCCTTCAGCTCTTCGGCGTACTCCTTCATCGCGGCTCGTTCCTCGTCCGGGAATCCCTCGAACGTCTTGCCGGCCGCGGTGCTGGTCTTGGCGGACTTCCGCTTGTCGTTCATTGCCGGTTTCCTCCCATGCGAGTCTTGATCGGCACGATCCTCATGCTAGGGAGCCCGCCACGGCGGCGGCTTCTTCGAAACTGATCGATCGAACGCCCTAGGCCACGCGTCACTCCGATACATCATCGCGCTACCTCGCTTCGGCCAGTCGGCTCGGGCGCGCAGGCGCAGACCGCGCGTCGGCGGTTGATCGCCGTGCTTCGTCGATCCGCTGTTTACTCGATCCGCTACTTAAGTAGCCTGGACAGCCGCCGGTCGGCGAGGATCTGCCCCCCGGTCTGGCAGGTCGGGCAATACTGCAGCGACGAGTCGCTGAACGACACCTCGCGGATGGTGTCCCCGCACTCGGGGCACGGCAGCCCGGCGCGTGCGTGCACCCGCATGCCGACCTTCTTCTCCGCCTTGAGCTGACCCGCGGCGAGACCACGCGACCGTTCGACCGCCGAAGCGAGGGTGTCCGCGATGGCCTCGTACAAACGCCTCACCTCACTCGCCGACAGATTGGCGGCAGGTTTGAACGGCGAGAGCTTGGCGACGTGGAGCACCTCGTCGGAGTAGGCGTTGCCGATGCCTGCGATCACCGACTGGTCCCTCAGGACCCCCTTGATCTGGGCCCGGCCGGCCGCGGCGACGATCTTGGCGAACGTTTCCTCGGTGAAGGACGGGTCGAGCGGATCAGGACCAAGCCGCGCGATGCCAGGCACCTCGTCGCGGTCACGAACGCAGTAGACGGCCAGTCGCTTCTGCGTCCCCTGCTCGGTGAGCTCGAAGCCGCTGCCGTCGTCGAGGTGCAGCCGCAACGCGAGCGGCCCCTTGCCCGGGCGGGGTGGCGCCGGCGGGAGCGATTCCCGCCACTGCAGCCACCCGGCCCGGGCGAGGTGTATGACGAGATGCAGCCCGTCGCAATCCAGATCGAGGAACTTGCCATACCGCTCCACGGCGGTGAGCGTCAGCCCGGCCAGCGAGGACAGCGGCGGGTCGTAGGTCTTGAGGACACTGATCGCGGCCACGTCCACACGTGCGACTGCGTGTCCGACCGCCCGCTCGCGGAGGAAATCCGCGAGCGCTTCGACCTCGGGAAGCTCGGGCACGGCTCAGGTCTACCAAACAGAATCAGACATCAGCCACTGCGACCTGCCCCCGCGACCAGTCGCAGACGCCAGCAGGCGCTCAAGGCACCCCACGAAGTTTTCGCTCACTTCGCTCGCTCGAAGACTTCGCGGGCGGGGCCCCCCGCCCCAATGGCTGATCGCCGTTCCGCCTTTGTCGGGATCCTGGGCGGGGATGGTTGCTAGAGCTTCGTGGCCTCAACCTCGAGTTCGAGCGTGAGCTTGTCAGCGACGAGCACGCCGCCGCCCGCGAGCAGGGCGTTCCAGGTGAGACCCCAGTCCTTCCGGGAGATCTGCCCGCGCCCCTCGAAGCCGGCCTTGGTGTTGCCCCACGGGTCGAGCACGTTGCCCAGGTGCGTAAAGGTGATCTCGACCGGCCGGGTCACGCCCTTGATCGTGAGTTCGCCCTCCATGATCCAGGTCGCCTGGTCATCGGTGCGCCGAAAATCGGTGCTGCGGAACTCCAGTGTCGGGTACGTCTCAACGTCGAAGAAGTCGGCGCTCCGCAGGTGCGCGTCGCGGTCGGCGTTGCCGGTCGAGATGCTGCCTGCGTTGATCGTCACGCTGGCGGAGGAAGCCTCCGGCTTGGCGGGGTCGAGCGTTGCCGTGCCGGAGAATTCGTTGAACGAACCCCGCACGGTGGAGATCATCGCGTGCCTCACGGCGAAGCCCAGACTGGTGTGCGCGACGTCCAGCTCCCATGTGCCCGCAAGCTCGCCGGGTGCGAAGGTCTGGCCAGACTCCTGTACCTCGGTCATCTGTCTGTCTTCCTCTTCTCCTCGATGAGATAGTTGACGGTTCAACCACCTCGGGCTACCTAAAGCTAAGCAGACGAAAGTTGAACCGTCAACTAGGTACAATTCTTCCTATGGCGGAAGTCCCCTGGCTGAGCGAGCCCGAGCAGCGGGCCTGGCGTGCCTATCTAGAGGCGACGTCACGCTTGGCCGACCGCTTCAACCGCGACCTGCAACGCACGCACGGCCTGTCGATGGCCGACTATGAGATCTTGGTACGCCTGTCCGAGGCCCCGGAGCGGATGATTCGGATGACCCAGCTCGCGGGGGAGACGCATTCGTCGAAGAGCCGGCTCTCCCACGCGATCAACCGCCTGGAGAGCGCCGGAATGGTCGAACGAATCGAGTGCAACACCGACAAGCGCGGGTGGTTCGCGAAGCTGACCGGCCGGGGCTTCGAGCTGCTTGAGCACGCGGCCCCCGACCACGTTCGCTCGGTCCGCCGTCATTTCCTCGATGCGATGAGCGAGCAGGAGTTCGTTGCGCTTGGCCGGACAATGTCGGCCGTAGCAGCGCACCTGCGTTCCGAGGACACATCCTCCGGGGCCCTTAGCACGCCGCCTGCGGTTGCGTGTGGCTAGGCCCACGAACGGGAATCGAACAAGCAGTCGCCGGTGCCACCGACCGGATGCGATCAAACATCATGGGCCGATCGGGTCCGCCCCTCGAAGTCTGCGAAGGCAGGGGAATGCCCGTCCGCGCTTCCCGCCGCCGAGGCTGCATCGTCCTGACCGCAACCGGCGGGCTCGACCAGCCGCTTGCAGATGAGTTGAGAAACGCGGTCGCCGGCGTCCTCGTCCACCAGCCGGCCGGGCTAATCTGCGACCTCGCCGCGGTCACGGCCGACAACGTGCGGATCAGAGTCTTCTCGGCCATCGCCGACTTGGGCCGCGCATGGCCGGAGACGCCCGTTGTCTTGGCGGCGGCGGAGCAGACCCTCGCGGCGCGGCTGCGCCGGCTGGGGCTGGACAACCACCTCGGCATGTACGAGACGGTGCATCGCGCGGTTGCCGAGATCCTGCGCCGCCCCGCCGCACCGACGGAGCGGGTCTCGGTCGCCCCGCGGCCGCATGCCGCCCGAACCGCCCGGAGCTATATCGACGAGCTATGCCGGCGCTGGTCTGTGGACGAGCTGGCAGCCGAGGCTGCCGTGGTGGTCACCGAACTCGTCAACGACGCCATCCAGCGGGGAGCCGGTGCCGAACTGGAGTTGCGGGCGAGCTTGACCTTGCGAGGTCTACGGCTCGCCTTGCGCAGCGGGCGCCCACGGCGGGAATACATACCCCTCGACCTGGATCTCCCGAAGCAGCTGACCGACATGACCGCAACTCGGATGCTCGCCGCCAGCTGGGGAGCCCTGCCAACCAAGGACGGCGGGCAAATTGCATGGTGCCTGCTGCGCCGACCCGACGAGCACCATCGGCCGGCCACGAGGCTCCGTCCCGAGGCGTATCTCCGCCACCGCCGCCGGACGAAGGAGCGATCCTAGTGCCGACACGAGCGTGCCGAGCCGGTCGGTGGGAGTGCTGCCAACCCAAAGTTGGGGTCCCCGAGGGTTGGGTAATGATCGAACGAATTGGTCAGCCCTGACGCGTCGACGCGGCCCGGAATCAGCTTCGGGTACGCGAGGGGGGAGTCTTCCTTCGGATGAGCCAAAAAGATCGACACCCACAGATCCCGCGCCCTGCGTCGACTTCCACCGCGGCAGCTCATCACACACGATCCACGGCGACCGAATGCCCTCCGACGAGCTGACATCGGCAGGGAGCGCCTCAACAGACGCGCCCAACTTCACGTTCACAATCGAGCACGCCTGCACACGGATAAGCCAGAGTGCGCGGCTGGATCTGCCCCGGCTGATCAGGCAGTTTCGGATACGCAGGCCGTTTCGCCGCGCGTCGCGCCCAAACCGCGCAAGATCAGGGTGGCGGGTGGCCCTGGGCAGCGCTAGGCCCCGTACCTGGAAGTCAGGGCCACGCCGCTCTACGATGGTCGAGGTCAGCTATGCACAGCAATCAGGCGGTTTCCGAAACGTTACCGGGACGACCAGCACGGGGGCGGCTGCTGAGCGTGACGGCAGTTGCCTTCGCTATGGCGGCGACGGCAGCGGCAGCCGGCCCCTCCACCAGCCATACGCCGGGCCTCGGGGTTCGGGTGGTTGGCACCATCGCGGTCGACACGTCACAAGTCGGTGTGATCGTCGCGGTTCCCGGCTCAGGCGAGCCGCTGAACGCGCAAGCCTTTCGGCTGTGGGAGAACGGGCGGCCGAAGGCGGTCCGGGTAGATCCGCTTCCGGCGTCGGCGCTGCGCATCGGCGTGGTCGTCGACGCCCGTCCAGGCGACGAGCTTCAGGGTGCACAGAACGCCGTAGCCGACCTGGTGATCGGCCTGCCGAATGGCGCCGAGGCGGCGGTGGTGGGCACCAGGCATGCCCGCCTCATCCAGCCACTGACCGGCGACGCCGGCTCGGTAGTGCGGGCGCTCGCGGGTGCGACGTTCTCGGGCCCGCGCGATGATGCGTCGGCGCTGACGCTCGCCGTCCGGCAGGTCGTCAGGGGGCCCCCGGGGCGGCGGGCCGTAGTCCTCATCACGACGGATCCGATCCCGGCTGGATTGGCGAGCGCGGTGTCTGGGCAGCTTCGTGCCGCAGATGCCAGCCTGTACGTCGCGGCCGTGCCGGAGCTCGCGCCATCGTTCGCCCGGCTCGCCAGCGCAAGCGGGGGCTGGGCGGTCACCGCATCATCCGCTCGCTCGCTCATGCCAGCCGTCGATGCGATCGGCGCCGACCTTGTTCACCAGTACCGGCTCGCGTACGCCACGGCCTACCCGGCGCTGACTGCGACCCGTCTTCGGGTGGCGGTAGCCGACGCGGGGACGACAGCAACCGCCGAAGCGACCGTGCGAGTGCCGGCCTCCTACCAGGGGTCCACTCCACGAGCGCAAGCGTCCGCAGGCGCGCGCCGCAGCGGTCATGCCGGTGTGTCTATGGCCTGGCTGATCGCCGCCGTGTTGCTACTTGGCCTGGGCGGCGTGGCGATCTTCGATATCCGGCGGGTACGGCGCAAGCCCGGCCGCTCGTGACGAACCTGAGAATCTCAAGCGAATCGTCTAGCGCTCAGGCGACCAGCGCCGCGTAGACCACGATGTTGTCGCGATAGTTTCGGCTGGCATAGTCGAACTCACCCCCGCAGGTGATGAGGCGCAGCTCACGGTTGAGCGTGGGGAAGTAGACCGCCTCGGTCGGAAACTCATCCTTCGGATACCGTTTGACTCGCTGCACACGGAAGGCAAGTATTCGATCGTCCGCCAGGCTCACCCGGACGATGTCTCGCGGCCGCAGCGCACGCAGCCGGAAGAAAACCGCTGGACCGGCCGTCGTGTCCACGTGTCCGAGGATTACCGCGGGGCCGGGCTGCCCAGGCCGAGCCCCCCGGTCGTACCAGCCGGCCGTGTCCCCATCGTGCGGGACTTCCAGGCTTCCGTCGGGAAGCCGGCCGAGCGGCACCACAGGCGTGGACACGGCGATCGCGGGTATCGACAACCGCACTGGAGGGGCCGGCTGATCGTAGGTGCGAACGGAGTGAAACCCCGCTACGTCGGGGGGCTGGCGCGGCTCCGCCGCCGTCGCTTGCCCGCCACGAGGAGATGGTGCTGCGGCTGGGCTGCGCCCCGGCCCACCGCACCCCGGCACAAGCAGCCCCGCCAACGCCACGGCGGCAAGCGGTACGGCCGGCCAACGGTTCATCGTGAGCGCGCCATCGCCCCACCGCCGGTCTCTACGCCCCCCTTAGGCAGCCGGGCGGCGATCGCCGGACCGATCGCGCCGGACAGCGCCTTGGCGACGTCGAACATGTGCTGGTAGCCCTCGTATATCACGCGGTGCACGGTCATGTAGTCGCCGCGGGCGTACGCGTCGAGCTGCTGGACGAGCTCACGGTCGTGCATGTGGAGCACCTCCGCGAGCGCGGGTGCCTTCAGCCGGCCTTCGGTCGACGTGCTCAGGAAGGTGCTCAGGTGATGTTCGAACGCATGCAGCCGAGCAAGGGCCTTAGCCTTGCCTTCCTGATCATTGGCCGCGACCGCCCCGGAGTAGCTGATCAAAGCCTCGACGTGATCGCCCCACACGCTCGCGAACCGCTTCCCGCTCTGCGGCCCGAACAGAACGCCGAACGCGCTCGCCAGCTGCTCGGTGGCGGCGTTCACTTGTGCGGCGTCGGCCCTGAACTCTGGACCGCCTCGAAGGGCGGCTCCCATCGCGTCGACGGCGAGCTGGAGGTGTTCTCCCAGCAGCATGCCGAGCGCCGACTGCAGCCGCGTGAGCGGGCTATCGAAGCCGGCCGGAAGGTCTCCGGCACGGCCGCGCGCGATCCCCGCGGCGATGACCGTGCCGAGGGCAAACTGGCGCTCATAGTCCACCCGCTCGATCCGATAGGCCGTCGCGTAGTCGCCGGCGGTGTAAGCATTGGTGAAGTGGATGAGGTCGTCGATGTGCGTCCTGAGGCCGGATCTGATGACTGGCGCGGCGGCCTCCCCTGAGGTGAGGTCGTGCAGGAATTGCGCTATCCGCCCGGGAGAAGCGTCGAGCTGGTCGCGGGCGGCGGCCTTCGCGGCCTGGTCGTGCTGGCTGGCCGCGCGGGCGTACGCGACCAGACTCTCCTGCTGCGACTCCCAGAGCCGCCGGAATTCCTCCGCCCGCGTGCTGTCGTAAACCCGGCCGAGGAGCATGGTCAGGTCCTCGGAGTTGCGGGACAGGGCGTTGATCGCCGCTTGCGTGAAGTCAGGGTCACCACGCAGCCGGCTTCGGATTACGCGTACGCCCACGAACACATCCTGACCGAATCGCTCCTCGAGCTCCGTGCGCAGCTCGACCGCCTGTCGCTCTGGGTCGAGCGCGGACAGCTGCACGCCACGCGCCGAGGACCACCGGGAAGGAGGCTGAGGGCCTGGTCGCGTCTGGTTGCTCGCCGCGCCGCCGCAGGCGCCGAGCACGAGTGCGCTGATCAAGGTCCACGCCGCGACCGGCACTCGCCCGCTCACCGGAGCGTCCCCGCGCGCTCTGCCCGAACGGGCACCGCGGTGCCCCTGGTGGCGGTGGCTCGTGTCCTCATCGATGTCATCCTCCCCGTGCAATGGTTGACGGCCCGCCGCCGGAACTCTCACCCGTCGCGGACCGCGGGCTTTCGGCAGGTGTCGGCGACCCGGTTGGCCGAGCGGCTGGGTTCTGGGCGCCTGATGGCTCAGCTGCCGGACCCGTCGGCGCCGATGACTCCGCGGGCGTCGACGTCACATCGACTGCGTTGCTGAAGTGCATGACCGGCGGCTGATCCAACGGAGGTAGCAGCTGGGAGCGCTGGGGAGGACCGCCGACCTGCGTAGGGCTGGAGCTGGTATTGGCATCGACTCTGGGCAGCACACCCCAGTGATCGACCAGTGCGGCAGCGACGACGATGCTGGCAGCGGCGAGCGCATAGAGCAGGAGTCTGCGACGTTGGCGGGTTCGGTTCGCATTCAACCGCCGAACCGCCACCGCCTCCGGCACGCTCTCATCGCGCCACAACCGATGCTGGGCCCACAACCGGATGGTGTTGCCCAGCACCTTGCCCCATGGCGGTGACGGGTTGGCCGCAGGAAGCGCCCGGGTTATCGCAGGCGGTGGCGCCGAATACCGGGCCTCGGGCGGCGAGGTCTCCCTGGGCTCTTCAGCGGGCGACCCCGGGCCGGGGCCAGTCGCATGCTGCCCCGCCGCGGCGTCCTGCCGGTCGTCGTTGCTATCCCGGCGGGCCGCTGCGAGCGCCTTCTGGATGACCGCGAGGTCGTAGTCGGACAGGATCACCGGGTCGTGCGCTGCGATGTCGCTGGACTCCGGGCGGCGTGGCGGACGGACCCGGAATGGTAGGCCTCCCGCCCCGGCTTCTGGTGGGCGTGCGCCAGTGCTGTCTGGCGTTCCTGGGCCGCCCGCCCCGGCGCGCCCGGAACGGCCGCGCATGCCCATATTCCCCAGTTCGGGCCTGGGTTGTTCCGGCCGCCAGCTATGTGGTCGCACGCGTGAGTCCCCCACCGGGCCCCCGGGTAATGCTGTGGTGTGGACCCTTCGATCCCAGTGAAAATAGCAGAGCAGACACTGATAAGGGATTCAACCGGAATAACAGGATGTTACTAAGGAAATACGTACTGTTCACAGCGTGGCGAATATCCGGCGCTTCCGGCATGGCAACAAGCCACGTTCTTCGCGCTTCAGGAGGATTCTCGGGAAACTGCCTGATTTCGCGAATTTCGATAACACCACATGGACGAACCGACAATATGCATCGGCGACCGTGGGCGTGCTCGCAGTCCAATGCGGTGGTGTTGAGGATTCGCGATCCGGGTAGACCGGACCGCGACTTTCGCGACGTGAGCCGGCCCACCGTCTAGCTTGGATTCGTGGAGCTCGACATCCGGCCAATGAGCCAGCATGAAGCGCTCGTGGTTGCCGCCTGGCAGTACGAGCCTCCGTACTCCTTCTATGACTGGACGGCCGATGCTGACGACCTCGCGGAGCTCCTGGGAAAGGAGACACGCGAGGGGAAGTACTTCTCAGCCGTTGGCGCGGACGAAGAGCTGGTCGGTTGGTTCGCCTTCTCGGACGAGGGGGACTGCATTGGTGTCGGCCTGGGCTTCGGCCAGACCTCACTGGGCGGGGGTTCGGGCTGGCGTACCTCCAAGCTGGGCTCGCGTTTGCCGTACAGCGGTTCACGCCAAGTCGGTTTCGTTTGTCAGTCGCGACCTTCAACGAGCGTGCCATCCGCGTCTACGAGCGGGCTGGTTTCTCACCGTTGAGAACCTTCGATCACGCCACGAACGGCGGCATCCACCCGTTCCTCGAAATGACCCGTCCCGCATAGGACAAAGATCCCCTGGATCCGGACAGCGCGAGGTGGGGCGTGGGCGGGTCGCCTGGGAGTTCAGGGTTGCTGGCCCGGAGAGTGTCGAGGTGATGCTGACGGGAAGGACGGGACGCGATGTGCGGCCGGTACGTCTCAGTGGCGGAGCTGATCGAGCAGTACAAGGCCACCGGCCCCGGTGACGGCAAGGAGCTGGCGCCGTCGTACAACGTGGCCCCGACGAACAAGGTCTACGCCGTCCTCGAGCGCGACCGTCCCGACGGGGCCGGGGCGGGTGCGGGGGGTCCGCGCGGTGCGGTGGGGGCTGTTGCCGGCATGGTGGAAACCAGGCATCGACCCGAAAACCGGGAAGGCGAAGACGATGCCGACCCTGCAACAACGCCCGGTCCGACAGGGTGACCACCGCGCCGTCGTGGCGGGGCCCTTCGCCCAGCGTCGGGCGGTCATCCCCGCCGCCGGCTACTACCAGTGGCTGCCCAGCGAGGACCCGACGGGAAGCCAAGCAGCCGTACTACATCCACCCCGTCGACGGGATCCTGTCCTTCGCCGGCCTTGGTCGTGATAAGCGGGTATGTGCCTGGGCTTCAGTGCCGGGTTAGGAGCTGGGTGCGCGGCGTCCTCCGGCCCAGAAGGTCACAGTCCGACGTCGGAACACCCGAGCCGCGTGGAGGGCCAGACCGGCCGACACCGAGGTGTGCGCCTCGGTTTTGGCGCCCTTGATGTAGCCCTTCACCTCGACGACGGCGACTCGTCCGCTGGCGCGTCAGGATCGGTGACTCGAAGGTCTTCGAGGTGGTCGTCAGTTGCATTCGCGCTGGCATTCACAACGTTGAAGCCCAACTCGGTAACGGTGGCCATGACGGAATCGCGCGACTGTCACGCTCAGTATGCGCTGGAACTCGCCCCCCTAGCGGGCCGTGGGTACCGCTACTGGTCGCGACGCAAGTTATCGCGGCGCTCCTGGGTACGTTGCTGGGCCTCGGGGCCGATGCTTCCCGATACGCACACCGTCGTCGCCACGGTGGACGACGTCAACCGAATCCGGACGAAGACGACGAAGGTAACAACTGCGGGATTTGCACGATCTCCATCTCGCCGATGTAGGGGCCGACAGGTCTCCGGCACCACCGAGCCCGAATTCGGCATTCGTGTTGCCACACGGCCAGCCGGCGCCTAAGATGCCCACGCTCGGGTCGAGGTGACAATTGTCCGGCGCCGGTGGGGGTTACATGCGCTGCATCCGTCTGGCCGTCCTGTTAGCGTCGACCCTGGTCGCCGCCCTACTCGTGGCGCCTGCAGCGTTGGCGGTGACGCCTGTGACCTTCACCGGTCCGACCAACTTCGCCGTCGGTGACGGGCCTAACTCGGTCGCGGTGGGTGATTTCAACGGCGATGGTGACCCGGATCTGGCGGTTGCGAACGAGTTCGCCGGGAGTGTCTCGGTGCTGCTCGGCGGTGCTGGTGGCGGCTTCAGCGCTGCGACCAACATCGCCACCGGCGGATTCCCGTTCGCGGTCGCGGTGGGCGACTTCAACGGTGACGGTGACCCCGACCTTGCCGTCGCCGATGCCTTCGACGGCCTCATCTCGGTGCTGCTCGGCAGCACCGGTGGCTCCTTCACCGGCCCGACCAATTTCCCCGCCGGCAGTTTTCCCGCCGCGGTGGCGGTGGGCGAGTTCAACGGTGACGGTGACCCCGACCTCGCGGTCGCAGACCAGCTGACCGGCGCAATCCTGGTGCTGCGCGGCAGCACCGGCGGCAGCTTCACCGCCCCGACCACCGTCGGTATAGCCGCCGGTCCCTTCGCGATTGCGGTGGGCGAGTTCAACGGCGACGGCGACCCCGACCTCTCCGTCGCCGACCAGCTCTCCGGCCGGGTGCTGGTGCTGCTCGGCAGCGCCGCCGCCACCTTCACCGCGCCGACCACGGTCGCCTCGGGCTCCGACCCGGTGTCGGTTGCGGTGGGCGAGTTCAACGGCGACGGCGACCCCGACCTCGCCGTCGCCGACCAATCCCCCGGCGAGATCATGGTGCTGCTCGGCAGCACCGGTGGCACCTTCACCGGCCCGACCATCCTGACCACGGACAGCGGCGTGTCCGCCGTCGCGGTGGCCGACTTCAACC
>JBKOZJ010000021.1:0-14869 GCA_046725875.1 Actinomycetota bacterium | reverse complement strand
TAGCTCAGCTAGCCAGAGAACAGCAAAGTGTCGCCGCGACTTGCCTCGTCGATGTCGCCGGTCTCACCGGCCCGAGCCGCCCCCCGACCGAGCACGAACACATAAGCAAGGAATAGCGCCTCCGCGGCGAGTCCAATGCCGACCCGGGCAGCGGTGGGCAGCGGGGAGGGCGTAACGAAGGCCTCGATCGCGCCAGATATTAGGAGCACGCAGCACAGGCCCAGGGCGAGTCCAGCGGCCACCCGTCCCCGCTCGGCGAGAACGTCCGATCGGCGCCGACGGCTGGGGTCGACCAGACCCCAGCCCAACCGCAGCCCGGCGCCGGCGGCGACGAAGACTGCAGTCAGCTCGAGCAGGCCGTGGGGTGTAATGAGGCCGAAGAAGATGTCCAGGCGCCCAGCGGCGGCCATCAGTCCGCCGCTCACAGCGACGTTTGCCGCGTTCAAGAACAACATGATGATCACGGGCACGAGGAGGATGCCGAGGACCAGACAGCCCGCCGCGACCCACGCGTTGTTCGCCCAGACCCGGGCGGCGAAGGAGCCAGCGGGATTGCTCGAGTAGTAGCTCTCGAACTGGCCGCCCGGCCGGGTCAGTTCCCTGATCTCCTCCGGCGCCGCGATTGTGGCCTGCACCGACGGAGTGCGAGCGATCCAGGCACCGAGAGCGGTAGACACCACGGCGAACGCCGCCATTGTCGACAGCCACCAGGAACGGCTCTGGTAGAGCGCGGCCGGGAACCGGCGGGTGAAAAACAGCGCGGCCTCCCGCCAGGCCGGTGCGCGTGTCCCGGTGAGAGTGGACCGGGCGCGCGCGAGCAGTGCGGACAGGCGGCCGAGCACCACCGGGTCCGGCGCCTCGGACCGCAGCATCGACAGGTGGGTTGCCACGCGCTGGTAGAGCTCGACAAGCTCGTCGGCCTCCGCTCCGCGCAGCGCCCAGCCTCGTCGGGTCAAGGCATCAAGGCGATCCCACTCCGCCCGGTGCGCTGCCACGAAGACGTCGATGTCCACCGGACCTCCTCATCACACAGGGAACAGTAGGGTGCCGTGAATTTCGACCGGAACAGTAGGGTGCAGCAGGAGGCAGCGGCAGGATGAGCGATCTCGTGACCGGTGAGGCGGTCGTGCTCGAGCTGCGGCTGGCGAAGCTGCCGAGCCGGGTGTTGGGCTTCATGATCGACGCTACCGTCCAGATCCTGCTGTTCATCGGCCTCACGGCGATACTCGCGGCGATCGGCGGCGTCGCTGACCAGGCCCTGCTTGCCGCCTTGGCGGTGGCGGGAGTCGCGATGATCTTCGTCGGACTGCCGGCAGCGGTCGAGACGTTGTCCCGCGGGCGGTCGCTGGGCAAGCTGGCGCTCGGTTTGCGGGTCGTGCGCGACGACGGTGGACCGATCCGGTTCCGCCACGGCCTGGTCCGTGCGCTCGCGGGCTTCTTCGTCGATCTGTGGCTACTTGGCTGGCTCGGCGTCGGGTTGGTTACCTCGCTCGCGTCGTCCCGGGGCAAGCGCGTCGGGGATTACCTTGCCGGCACGGTAGTGGTGCGGGAACGCATCCCTGTTCGCGACGCACCGAGTTTGTACATGCCACCGCAGCTCGCGGGCTGGGTCGCGACGCTTGACCTCTCCGGATTGCCAAGCGATCTGGCGCTGGCGGTGCGGCAGTATCTCTCCCGAATGGATGAACTATCCCCTGCCGTTCGGGTGGACCTGGGACAGCGGCTCGGTGCCGAGGTCGCGCAACGGATCGGTCAGCCGGTGCCGCACGGCGTGCCGCCCGCGGCGTTTCTTTCGGCCGTGCTCGCCGAGCGCCGAAACCGGGAGCTATCCCGGATGACGACGTCATCCTCGGCGGATGTCGTCTCGGGCAAGGCCCCGTCAGGACCAGCCCAAGCGTCCCAGCGAACCGGCGAGCCACCACCAACCGCGCCCACGACGAGCAGTCCAACCGCCGCGGTGCGCCAAGACAACCCGTTTGCTCCCCCGGGCTAGGCGGCGGGAAGACGGCTAGCGCCGCGGTTGCTGCTTGCCCTTCGGGCGGCGCTGGTCCACGCTCACGCTACGGATGTCTCCGACCAGATCCTGAAGGTCGCCGCGGCGCGACGCCGATATCATCACGCCCGAAGGGTTCGAGGCCAAGAAACCGACCTGCTCGATCGGCACCAACGAAGGCAGCGGCAATGTTCGGCGCAGGCAAACCAAGCCCAATCGTGGTCGCGCTCGTCATCCTGGGCATCTTGGCCATCGTCGTCTGGCTGTTCTTTGGCTGACGCTGCGAATCCAGCAGGTGACTCGAGCCTTAACGAAAAAATGCTTAGGTATTCGCTGCGTCTGCGTCAATAAGCTCGCGGCATGCCGACCGCGGATAACCTGCTCGCCTTCGCGATCGTTTCGTTGATCTTCGTGGCAATCCCTGGGCCCAGTGTCCTCTTCACGGTCAGCCGGGCGCTGGCCCTCGGCCGCCGACCGGCGTTGCTGACTGTTGTGGGCAACGCAGCGGGGGTCTACGTGCACGTTATTGCGGTGGCGCTTGGCATCGGCGTGATCGTCGAGCGGTCGGTTGCCGCGTTTACCGTGCTCAAGCTCGCCGGGGCCGCCTACCTCGTCTACCTCGGGTTCCAGGCGCTGCGGCATCGGCAGTCGCTCGCCACGCTGCTCGAACAGCCCGGCGGGCGCTACACGACGAGCCGGGTCGTGGGCGACGGATTCGCGGTAGGCATCACGAACCCGAAGAGCGTGGTCTTCTTCGCTGCCGTACTCCCCCAGTTCGTCGACCCGGCAAGCGGTTACGTGCCGCTCCAGCTCCTTCTACTCGGCGCGGTGTCGATCGCGGCGGCGCTGGCCTCGGACAGCGTGTGGGCGATCGTCGCCGGCACCGCCCGCGAGTGGTTCGCCCGCTCGCCACGCCGGCTCGAGGTGATCGGCGGCACCGGGGACTCGTCATGATCGGGCTCGGCGTCCGGCTCGCCCTCACCGGCCGCAAGGACTGAGCCCGTCGCCAGAGGTGCGCACTTAACCGGCACCAGCGCCGTCCGACTGTGGTGTACACCCCGGCGAACGCGCCGAACGTGCGCCGAGGCGACGGATTCGCGGTCCCAGCGGGCGGTCAGGTAGGACCGCCGGAACCTGATCTTGATTCGTCGGGAATCGTTCGCACGGCACGGGATGCCGAAGTCGCCGAAAACTGTCGGACCCTTTTCCTAGAATCGAACATGGTTTCGATGCGAGGTGGGCTGATGCCGGTACTGCGGCTGGATCCGGGCGATGGCGTGTTCGGCCCGGCGGCCGACCTCGGCCGCGACGGGGTGGCGTCGGACTGCTGGGGCCACGAGTGGCTGCTCGGCGGCGCCGAAGCGGCGGCCGGGCCGGAGCCGTACTCCGCCGCACCGGACGCCCCGACCGAGCTGCCGGACCTCGCCCGCCTGGCGCCCGGTCCGGACCTCGCCGGCCACCTGGGCGTGGCGGATCCGGCGACGGTCACCGACGCGGATCTGGTCGACATGATCGCCGCGGCGGAGCGGCAGACCCGCTGGGCGTCGGCGGTGCAGGTGGCGGCGATCGCCGAGCTGTCCCGCCGGCCGGCGTTCCGCCCGGATCGGGACCGCGACCCCGACGACGAGCTGCGCAGCGCCGCCGCGCAGGTGTCGGCCGAGCTGGGGCTGGCGCCGGTGACCGGGCACCGGCGGGTGGCCACCGCTCGGCTCCTGGTCGAACAGCTGCCCGCCACCCTCGCCGCGCTGCGGGACGGGACGATCGACTACCGGCGAGCGGAGCTGATCGCCGAGGTGGCCGACCGGCACGGCATGCCCCTTGCCGCTCTGGTCGAGGCGCGGGTGCTGCCCAAGGCGGGCAGCCGCACGCTGGGTCAGCATCGGCGCGCCATCGACCGGGAGGTGCTGCTTGCCGACCCGCAGGGCGCGCAGCGGCGGCATGAGGCGGCGGCGGCCGAGCGGCGGGTCTGGTTCACCGCGCAGCCGGACGGGATGGGTCAGGTCGTCGCCGACCTCACCGCGGACGGGATGGCGCTGGTCCGCGCGATGCTCGACGCCGCTGCGGCCGGAATGAAAACCGCCAGCCCCGACGACGAGCGGAGCATGGACCAGCGGCGCGCCGACGCGCTGGTCGAGCTGGCCCGGCTCTCGGTCGCGTCCGGGCGGCTCGGCCGGCACCCGGACGGGTTGGCGCTGGCCGCGGCGCACGGCCGCCGGCCGCACATCCAGGTAACCGTCCCGTTGTCCACCCTGATCGGGATCGACGACCACCCCGGCGAGCTGGTCGGCTACGGGCCGATCCCCGCTGCGGTGGCTCGGCGGATCGCCGCCGACGGCACCTGGCGGCGGCTGTTGACCGACCCGGCCAGCGGGCGGCTGCTCGACTACGGCACCACCCGGTACACCCCGCCGCCGGACCTCCGCGACCTGATCATCGCCCGCGACCGGGAATGCGTGTTCCCGACCTGCTCCCAACCCGCGCACCGCGGCCAGATCGACCACACCATCGCCTACCCGAACGGCCCGACCAGCCAGACCAATCTCGGCCCGCCCTGCGACCCCCACCACGACCTGAAAACCCGCTGGCGGTGGCGCCTCCACCAGCCCGACGAAGGCCGCTTCATCTGGACCAGCCCCACCGGCAAACACTACGAGCAAGAACCGGCGCAGATCGGGCCGATCACCGCCGCATCACCGACGACAGACGCCGACGACAAGGCCAACGTCGACGCGGCCGACAAGCCACCCTTCTGACCGCTAAGGTCACGGACTCTCCAGCGCTCGCGGAGCGAACCGGAGCGAACGTAACCGACGACCTCGGTCGGGTCCTATATGAGGTTCTGGTCGATGGAATCGTGTCCGCGAACGCCTTCGACACCCGGCCTCAGCGGACGCCAAGTGGTTCAGGTCCACCGTGTGGCGGCGTCAGCTCGACCCGACAATTTTTCCGGGCTCGTGCCGTCGATACAATCGTCGCTGTGACCCGGCCACCCGGTCAGTAGCGGTAGTGGTCGGACTTGTAAGGTCCGTCGACCGGCACGCCGAGATAGTCCGCCTGCCGCTGGCTGAGCTTGGTCAGCTTGACGCCGAGCGCATCCAAGTGCAGCCGGGCCACCTTCTCGTCGAGGTGTTTGGGCAGCGTGTAGACGCCGAGCGGGTAGTCCGGGGTCTTGGTGAAGAGCTCGATCTGGGCGATCACCTGGTTGGTGAACGAATTCGACATGACAAAGCTCGGGTGGCCGGTCGCGTTTCCGAGGTTCAGCAAGCGCCCCTCGGACAGGATGATCACTGCATGGCCGGGCTTATCCGCCCCGGCCGGAAACACCCACTTGTCAACCTGCGGTTTGATGTTCTCCTTGCGGATCCCCGGCACCCTAGCCAGCCCGGCCATGTCGATCTCGTTGTCGAAGTGGCCGATGTTGCCGATGATCGCCTGATGCTTCATCCGGGCCATGTGCCCGGCCGTGATGACGTCCCGGCAGCCGGTCGCGGTGACGAAGATGTCTCCGATCTCGATCACATCGTCGATGGTGGTGACCGGGTAGCCGTCCATCGCCGCCTGCAGCGCGCAGATTGGGTCGATCTCCGTGATCACCACCCGCGCGCCCTGGCCGCGCAACGCTTCGGCGCATCCCTTGCCTACGTCGCCATAGCCGCTGACGACGGCGAGCTTGCCGCCGATGAGGACGTCCGTGGCCCGGTTGAGACCGTCGATCAGGGAGTGGCGGCAGCCGTACTTGTTGTCGAACTTGGACTTCGTCACCGAGTCGTTGACGTTGATCGCGGGGAAGAGGAGGGTGCCCGCCCTCGCCATCTCGTACAACCTGTGAACGCCGGTCGTGGTCTCCTCGGTGACGCCTCTGATGCCGGAGGCAATGTTGGACCAGCGGCTCGCGTCCTCGGCGAACGACTTGCCAAGCAGCCGCAGGATCACCGCGAACTCCTCGGAATCCGCGGTCGACGGGTCGGGCACCGCGCCTGCCTTCTCGTACTCGACCCCCTTGTGTACGAGCAGGGTCGCGTCGCCACCGTCGTCGAGAATCATGTTCGGTCCGCCGCCGTCCGGCCAGCGCAGCACCTGCTCGGTGCACCACCAGTAGTCCTCGAGCGTCTCGCCCTTCCACGCGTAGACCGGCGCGCCGCGCGGTTCGTCCGGGGTCCCGTCCGGGCCGACGACGACCGCGGCCGCCGCCTCGTCCTGCGTCGAGAAGATGTTGCAGCTTGCCCATCGGACCTCGGCGCCGAGCGCGACCAGTGTCTCGATGAGCACAGCCGTCTGTACGGTCATGTGCAAAGACCCGGTGACCCGCGCACCGCGCAGCGGCTGAGAAGCGGCGAACTCCCGCCGGGTGGCCATCAGCCCCGGCATCTCGTGCTCGGCGAGCTCGATTTCTTTGCGGCCGAAGGGTGCGAGCGACAAAGCAGCGACCTTGAAGTCGTTCCTGAGAACGGGCGGAGTCATGCCCGCAACCCTAGCGAACCCGGGTCGCCCAGCTCGGCGGCAGCCGGCCGGCCGACGCTCGCCGACCACGTCATCCGTACAGTGTTCGAGGAATCGCCCGGCCCGATGACGAGGAGGACGCAGTGCAGGACGAGCAGGAGATCAGACCGTTCCGGATCGCCGTACCAGATTCGGTCCTAGACGACCTCCGCGAGCGACTGCGGCGGACCCGGTGGACCGCCGAGCCGGTCATCGAATCGGATGCCCCCACCGAGGCGGGACTGCTTCCGCCGACCTGGAAGTACGGCGTGCCCGTTGCGCACGTGCGGCGGTTAGTGGACTACTGGCTCGACGGCTACGACTGGCGGGCCTGGGAGGCCCGGCTCAACTCCTATCCACAGTTCACTACGGAGATCGACGGCCAGAACATCCATTTCGTTCATGCCACGAGCGCAGAGCCAGCCGCGCTGCCACTGATCCTTACTCATGGCTGGCCTGGGTCGGTCGTCGAGTACTTGGACGTGGTCGACCGGCTGACGAACCCGCGCGGCCATGGCGGTGACTCGGGCGATGCCTTCGACGTCGTTATCCCATCGCTGCCCGGTTTTGGTTTCTCGGGTCTCCTGAACCAGCCGGGCTGGAACAACTACCGTATCGCCAGGGCCTGGACCGTCCTGATGGACCGGCTCGGATACGACCGGTACGGCGTGGCGGGAAACGACGCCGGCTCGATGATCTCACCCGAGGTTGGCCGGCTGGCGCCGGAGCGTGTCGTGGGCGTCCACGTAACGCAGGTCTTCTCGTTCCCGTCCGGCGACCCGTCGGAGATGGCAGATCTGACGGCCGAGGAACAGGCGGGGTTGCAGCGGCTGCAGTGGTTCTGGGAGAACTTGGGCGCGTTCAATCAGCTGCACAGTCAGCAACCGCAAACGCTCGCACACTCGCTGGCCGACTCTCCGGCAGGCCTGCTCGGATGGAACGGACAGCTGTTCTCACCGGATATCGATGACGACTTCGTCCTTACTAACACGATGACCTACTGGGTAACCGGGACCGGCGGCTCCGCTATCCGGCTCTACTACGAGAATGCCCACGCAACGCCGCCGATCGAGCCCACGACGGTTCCGCTGGGGCTGGCCATGGCGGGCGGCGACTTCATCTCGATCCGCCGATTCGCCGACCGCGATCACAAGAACATCCGGTCCTGGAACAGCTACCAGTACGGCGACCACTACCAGGCGCACGTTGCACCGGACCAGCTGGTCGCCGACATGCGCGAGTTCTACCGGCCGCTCCGCTAGCACCGGCCGCGCCAGGACGATAGCCACCCCTCGCGCCGCGGCAGGCGGCCGGGGTGGCTATCTGGCGGGGACCCGCGCTATGTCGGGCTCCAGGTAGATGACACGGGCGGTGGGCTCGACGGCACGGATCTTCGCCTCGGCGGCGTCGATGGTCTCGGCGACATCCGCTGCCGAGGCGGAGCCGTTCACCGCGATCTTCGCCGCAACCAGCAGCTCGTCCGGGCCGAGGTGCATCGTGCGCATGTGGATGATGCCTTCGACACCCGGCTGTCCCAGGAGCGCATCCTTGATCCGCTCCTGGGCGGCCGGTGCTGCTGCCTCGCCGACCAAGAGGCTCTTCATCTCCGCGGCGAGCACCACCGCGATCACGACCAGAAGGGAGCCGATCGCCAGGCTGCCGATGCCGTCCCAGACGCCGTTATCAGTGATAACGGCGATCACGATACCGACGAGCGCGAAGATCAGACCCAGCAGGGCGCCCGTGTCCTCGAGGAGGACAACCGGCAGTTCCGGGGACTTGGCATGCCGCACGAACTGGACCCAGGACTCGTATTCGCGGATCTTGTTGGACTCGATGATCGCCGTACGGAAGGAGAAGGCCTCCAGGACGATGGCGATCACGAGGACGCCGACCGCGACGTACCAGTACTCGATCGGGTGCGGATCTGCGATCTTGTGGTAGCCCTCGTACAGCGCGAACAGACCACCGAGGCTGAAGAGCACGATCGAGACGATGAACGCGTAGATGTAGCGGTCCCGGCCATAGCCGAATGGGTGCTCGGGCGTGGCCCGCCGCTGCGCGCTCCGGCCGCCAAGGAGCAGCAGTACTTGGTTCCCGGTGTCCGCGACGGAGTGCACCGACTCCGCAAGCATGGCCGACGACGACGTGATCAGAAAAGCGACGAACTTGGTGAGGGCGATGCCCGCATTCGCGAGCATCGCGGCGATGATCGCGCGGGTCCCACCTTCAGCGCTCATCCCGCCGCCCTTCCGTCCTCGCGACTAGTCTCCCAGTTGACCGATCGCAGACGTAGCCGATCTCGTGGCCGACTGGACCTGCCAGTGCGAGCGCCCCACTAGGACGCCTCGCCGGCGAGTACCGACTTGAGGTGGGTGATGGGCGTGATCGGTGTCGGGTCGATGCCGAGGCCGAGTGCGAGGTAGACCGAGGCGAAGTCGGCGAGCGCCGTGAGAGAGGCCAGACGCTCGACGGCGTGGGAGCCCTCGGCGCGTACCTCGGTCACCGGAACGCCTCGCTCGCCCGCGACCTGCGCGGTGATCTCCCGCCGCCGCCGATCCTGTGGATGCTCCTCGGTGTCGGCCATGAGCACGAGGCGCAAGGCGGCGGCGGTCCGCTCCTCCTCCTCCACCCGGTCAGCGAAGAAATCGTCGGACGCCTTCGGCCGCCAGGCTGCCGCGCCGTATGGACCGTCGAAGGCGACGACCTGGTTGTGGTTCGCCTCGGGCAAGGCGCCGAACACGGCGGGAAGCTTCGCGTTCTCGTTGAGTTGGCAGGCGAACCGGTAGGCCGCCGCCGTGGCGATGTCGCTCGATCCCCAGATCATCGGTGTCCGGCCGGCGAGCTCGAGCGCAAGCGACTTGGCGGGGTTGACGAACGACTCGCAGGACGGGCGGCAGCGCTCGGCCATTGCGTCAAGGAGGTCGGCCGTCGCGGACAGCACCCCGGCCGAAACCGCGGCGAGGCCAAGCGCGTCGGCCGCGACAAGGAGGGGCGTCGACAGCGCCCACATATTGGCTCTGGGTAGCCGGCCACCGGCGTCGATCGGCACATGCAGCCCCCGACTGCGGGCAGAGAGCTCCGCGAGTGGCGATCCGGCGGCTCCCACCGTCAAGATCCGGCACCCTCGCCGCCCTGCCTCGTCGAGCACGGCGAGTGTCTCCTCCGTCGAGCCCGAGCACGAGACGGCGACGACAAGGTCCATCGGCCCGGTCCAACCGGGAAGCACGTAGCCCTGGGCGGTCGCGACGGGCACGGAACAGCGCGCGCCACACACCGCCGCCAGCACCGCGCCGGCGATTCCCGAGCCGCCCATGCCGGCGGCGACCACCCCGCGCGGCCGCCCGTCATCGGCGAGCTTGTCGACGCCGACCTCTTCGGCTGTCTGCACCGCCGCCCGCACCTGTGCACCCGACGTGGCTACCGCGCGGAGCATGTCCCCGGGATCGGCCGCAGCAAGGGCCTCGGGGTCGTCGAGCGCCCGCTCATCGAACTCGATCTTCACGCGGGCTCTGCGTTCTGGTTACCAGAGTCGCCAGCCGCTCCCGAGGCGGACCCGCCCCCGGCCGACGCGGCCTCGCCCGGTCGGCGCGCCTCGTTGATCAGGAGTACCGGTATGTCATCTCTTACGGGATAAGCGAGGCCGCACTCGGGGTTCGTACACACCAGTTCGCTAGCCGCGTCATCTACCCGCAGTGGTGAGCGGCAGTTCGGGCAAGCGAGGATCTCCAACAGGGAAGGTTCAATGTTCACCGGGGTCTCCTAGTCGCGGATGAGCGCGAGGACATCGTCGCGCAAGGCCTCCATGGCTGCGGCATCCGCCGCCTCGACGTTGAGCCGCAACAGTGGCTCGGTGTTGGACGGGCGGAGATTGAACCACCAGGACTCGGCGGAAACCGTGAGGCCGTCAAGCTCGTCGAGCGTCACGCCGGGCCTGCCCTCGTAGGCGGCCCGTACTGCGGCAAGCCGTCCGGCCTGGTCCGCGACGGCACTGTTGATCTCCCCGCTTTCGGCGTACCTCACATAGTGGGCAAGCAGCCGGGACAGCGACTCGGCTTGCTCGCCCAGCGCGGCCAGGACGTGTAGCGCGGCAAGCATGCCGGTGTCGGCGCCCCAGAAGTCGCTGAAGTAATAGTGCGCCGAGTGCTCGCCACCGAAGATCGCGCCGGTCTTGGCCATCTCGGTTTTGATGAAGGAGTGGCCGACCCGGGTGCGGACTGGCCGACCGCCGTGCTCCCTGATGATCTCGGGCACCGCCCGAGAAGTAATCAAGTTGTGGATGATCGTCGCCCCCGGCCGGCGGGCAAGCTCGCGCACCGCGACCAGCGCGGTGATCGCCGACGGCGGGACCGACTGGCCGCGCTCGTCTACCACCCAGCACCGGTCCGCGTCTCCGTCGAAGGCGAGCCCCATGTCGGCACCTTTCGCCCGAACCGCCCGCTGCAGGTCGACCAGGTTGGCCGGGTCGATCGGGTTCGCCTGATGGTTGGGGAAGTTCCCGTCGAGCTCGAAGTAGAGGGGTACGAAGTCGAGCGGCAGCCCGTCGAACACGACGGGAACCGTATGGCCGGCCATCCCGTTGCCGGCATCGACGACGACTTTGAGCTGGCGGATCTTCGCGAGATCGACCAGTGACCTCAGGTGCTCCGCGTAAGAATGCAGAAGATCGCGCCGCTCCACCCGGCCGGGCCTCGGGGAGGCGGTCACGTGCCCCGGGCCGGGATCGGCGGGGGACCGCGCATTCGCCGCCTCGGCAAGCATGCGGATCTCGGCGAGCCCGGTGTCCTGACCGACCGGGCGGGCGCCTGAGCGACACAGCTTGATTCCGTTGTATTGAGCGGGATTGTGGCTCGCGGTGAACATTGCGCCCGGCACATCGAGCGAGCCACTCGCGAAGTAGAGGAGGTCGGTGGAGGCGAGGCCGACATCGATGACTTCCACGCCCTGCTTGGTTACGCCTGCGGCAAAGGCGGCCGCGAGCTCAGGAGAGGACGGCCGCATGTCTCTTCCGATTGCGATCTTCGTTGCGCCGGTCACCTCAGCGAATGCTGCGCCGATCGACTCGGCCACCGCCGCGTTCAGCTGGTCGGGAACGACGCCGCGGATGTCGTACGCCTTCACGATCTGGGAGAGGTCCGGCACAGCCCCAGACACTACCGAAGCCCTCAGAGCTACCGGCGGATCAGGCAACGCGCCGCGACCACGACCCCTCGACCCGACGGGCGTCCCCAGAAGCCTCCTAGAGCGGGTCCCGGAGCAAGCGGAGCCTCGCCCGCGCGCCCACTTCGTCGTCGGCCTCGGGCGCTCGCGCCGCCTCCCGTACCGCATTGGCCAGAGCCTCCAGATCGTCGCTGCTCGGGCCGTCGTCTACGGGATCAATGGCCAACCGGACGATCTCCCAGCCGCGCGGCGCGGTCAGTCGCTCAGAGTGCGCGGCGCAAAGATCGTAGCAATGCGGCTCGGCATGCGTGGCCAGGGGGCCGAGCACGGCCGTCGACTCGGAGTAGACATAGGTAAGCGTCGCGATGGCCGCGCCGCCGCATCCCGCCCGGGAGCATCTGCGCAGTGGGCTCACGCTCCACGTCCTCCTTGCCGCGCATCACGACACGCCGTACACACCACGTGGGTGGAAGCTACCGCTGCCGGACCGTCCGGGCGAACATTGAGAGCGGGGGTTCGGTTCGTGTCGCAGGAAGCGTCCCGTTCGTTCGAGACCGGGAAATCCAAGAGCCTCCCGCGACCGCCGACCGGACCGCTACCCTCAGCCCGTGGGGTGTTGGAGACCGTGTCTGGAGTACGTTCCAGACCCGCTCCGAAGAGACTGGGCGGGAGGTGGCCATGACTCAGCCGATCACGCGGGTCGCTAGAACGCGTCGCGACCGCCACGGGCGTGGGCTGCGCGGTCCGTTGGCGCCGTCCCACCTACCGATCACCCGAAGCCGGTCCGATCGGTTCGACCAGCTGGTGCTTGATGCGGTAGAGCGACTCGAGGGGCGCTGGGCAGAGCAGCTCGACGGTGTCGAGTTCGCCGTCGAGGATGTGCCGCCGAACGACGCGGCACTCTGGTCTGACGACCCCGTCCCGCTGTCCAAGCTCTTCCCCGCGGCGGGGAGCCTCCCGCCCCGGGTTGTGGTCTATCGGCGGCCGGTCGAGGCGCGGGCGGCCGGCCGGGAGGAGCTTCGGGCCCTTGTCTACGACATCGTCGTGGAGGAGGTCGCGGAGCTGTTCGGGCTCGAGCCGGACGCGATCGATCCGCACTATGCGGGCGGCGAGGAAGCCGACGACTGAGCCGTTGATCGCTACTTGACCTCGGCCGGGCGGAGGCCGGCGGAGAGGTCGTTGACGACCTTCGGTATGACCGTAGTCGTGCGGCTGACCGGCAGCGGCTCGATCGTGAGCATGTCGCCGCCGTTCACCGTCCGGGTCATCAGCCGGGAACCGTACAGCGGCGCCGAGCCGGCCGCCGGCGTGACGACGATCGCCGCTTGCTGGCCGATGCCCTTGAGTGGCACCTCGACCGTGCGACCTTTGGGGACGGCGACGTCGCGGAGCTTCTTCGGCGATTTGCCCTCCACAAGCAGCATCACGTTCGCCCTTGCGGCTCCGGTCGGGGCGGTGAGCAAGATGCTGCTGGCGTAGCCGCCGCCCTGACGTACATCGGCGCCGACGCTGGGGCCGCCAATGGGACTCGCCATGGGCACGAAGCCGTAATCACGCCCGCCGGACGCCGCGCCGACGCGCACCGAGGCCACGACCGGCTGGTCGGCCCGGAGCAGTACGGAGAACGGCTCGCCCTGCGCCGCCCCGGTCAGATCAACCTTCGTGACCTTGCCACCGGTTAGGGGCACGCTGTCGATCGGGCCGGCGTCTTCGCTCGCTGGTGTGAAGACACCGTTCCGGCCCGCGAGCGACAGGCCGACGAGAGCAGCGCCCTCCTGTGGAGTGAAGAGGTAGAGGGTGCGCTCGCCTTTCCCGCCTGGCACGCCCGGGATGACCCCGCTGGTCGACGGCTTACCCACCGGCGCGAGCCAATCGATCCCAGCGCCGGCGCCGCCCTTGAGCTGGCCGTCCAGCACGCCCGCCGCTACTCGCCCGACCCGCACCGAGACGTGGACGGCGACGATCGACCGCTGCTGCTTTGCGCCCGCCGCCAGCACGGACAGGTTGATCGGATCACGCGCCGTCGCAGCGTCCACGACGATTCCATGTGCAGCCGTGATCGCGGGCGTGCTGAGCGGTCCCGCTTCGCTATAGAGATCGATATCCAGCGTTACCGGGGAGCTCTCCGGGTTCACCAGGTACAGGTGTGCTTCATGGCTGGGATCGGCGCCGGTGCCGAGGAACCAGAAGTCGGTGCCCGGCTCTAGGCAGGTCTCACTCGCAAGCCCGCGTCGCTGCCCGGTCCCGTCGCTTGCCTGATCGAAGTCGAGGTAGGTCGTCGCGGCGACGGTGAATCCTGGGGCCAACCGACCGGCGGCAAATGCAGTGAACGCGTTCGAGTCACCCTTGCGCGGCCGCTCGAGATCCACGGCGGCGGTTGAACCTGGCTTCGCCACCTTGAGCGTTGGCTTGTCCTGACCGAGCCGCGCGATCAGCGCCCGCGCCTGCGCGCCGCCGCCGGCACCGGCCGCCTTGGCGTCCACACCCCCGGAACCGCTCCGGGTTGCCGCCGGCGGAACCACCGCGGACAGCCGCGAGGTGTTGATCGAAACGTTCTCGGACTCCGCGTTCGGACAGACCGACTCCGTGGCGGCCACCGCCACCCGGGTGCCGGTGGGAATGACTGCTGGCGAGCGCGATCCGAACACCTCGGTGACGCCGACACAGGCGGCGACGACCACGGCAACCGACAGGAGCGCGCCTATGGTGCGGTTCACGTGCTGCTCCACGAGCCGCCGGTTGGCTCCGGGTCATTCCACGAGCCTTCGGCGTCGGCGCCCGGAGCGGGTGTGGGCCAGTCCTCCGTCGGTTCGGCCGGCCTTCGGGCATGCCGCCCACCGCCGCGCTGGACCCGGCCGATCTGGCCCGTGTCAGGCTCGTACTCCGAGCCGCCCCGACCCCCGGCGCCGCCGGTGTCGTAGCCGTCGCCGTCGATGTCATAGCCGGGCGCGGTTGGCGTCGTGTACGGGCCATACCCCGGCCCGTGCGGCTGCTGGGGAATCGGTTCGGAATATGGCATTTGCCCAGGCGGGTCGGCGCCCGGGGTTTCCGGTGAGACATACGGGATCGCGTCGCCCTGCCACGAGGCGTCCATGGGAGCGTCCCCTGGGGTCCGCGACGGCTCGTAGGGACCGGCGGTCGGCTCCAGGTAGCTGGACGACGGCTCACCATAGCCGTACACCGGGTCGTAGTCCTCGGCAGCCGTGCCATAGCCGGGCGGTGCCTCGGGGGGCGGTG
>JBKOZJ010000020.1:0-24456 GCA_046725875.1 Actinomycetota bacterium | reverse complement strand
CGTCGTCCGCGCTCTTACCGGCGGGGACGCCGAGCACGACCAGCTCGTGGGTGATGTCGAAGGTTTCCTTGTTGGAGAAAACGATGTTGAACGGCTGGTTCGCCGGCACCGTGTCCGGCATGCCCTGATAGGTGAAGTTGGTCACTGACACCTGGTAGGTGGGGATTCCCCCTCCAGCCTTCGCCCCATCGTCGTCGTCTCCTCCCTTACCGCAGGCGCCGAGTGCCAGAAGCACGCTGCCGACGGCCAGAATGTTGATTAACGGGGACGTCTTACGGGGGCGCCTGGGCCCAGGTGGGATTGCCGATGTCATGTCCGCTCCTTCGGGGCCATGCGGACCGCCCGGGCGGGAGACGAGAGATCAGGAACTTTGCGGGCCGCTCGTCCACTGCTCGAGGGCCAGGCAGGGAAGTCGAATTCAGGCATAGTTCGATAAGATCATCTAGTGGTATCTCATTACCTGTGCGCAATATGAGAAGTCTGTAATGAAGGCATCCTCGAATCTGACAAATCCGTCATGTCTGCGCCTGGCTGATCTTCTGCGTGCGACTCTGAACACAGCCGAGGGCTCGGTCGGTGCATCACCTCGTGCCGGTGGTCCAAGCGGTCGACGAAGCGGACGCCAGATGGAGCCCACAAATGCCCGCGGCCGGGATATCCGAGCGATGGAGCATCACGCTTGTTCGAGATTGGGGACATGCTGACGGCCTGGGAGTTCGACTCGGCGCCGACGGTCGGCGTCGGTCTGGCCGGCCTCCTTTATCTCATGGCATTGCGGGGACTCCGGTCGGCGCATCCCGAGCGCGCGTCGCGCGCTCGGGCGGGCAAACCGCGCGGGCACCCGGCCGCGTTCGCGGTGGGACTTCTGGTCCTCCTGGTCGCCATCGACGGACCGCCGGATTCCCTTTCAGACAGTTCGTTCAGCGCCCATATGGTCCAGCACCTGCTGATCCAGCTCGTTGCCGCGCCCCTGCTGCTCCTCGGCGCGCCGCTCACCCTCCTCTTGCAAGCCAACCCGCGGTGGCTCCCAAGGCGGACACTCGCCCGTGCGCTGCGCAGCCGCCCGGTCGGCGTCGTCTCGCATCCTGTCGTCGCGTTCACGCTGTTTGCCGCCGTGATGGTCGGCAGCCACCTGACGCCCATCTACAATCTCGCCCTGGAGCGCGAGTGGGTGCATCAGGTTGAACACGTCATCTATCTGTGCACCGCGCTGTTGTTCTGGTGGCCGGCCATCGGGGTCGATCCAGGACCACACAGGCTGGCTCATCCGGGGCGGGTGCTCTACCTGCTCCTGATCATGCCAGTCATGGCGTTCCTCGGGGTCGCGATCATCAGCACCGGCCGGGTCCTCTACCCCTACTACGCCGCGCACCCGCCGCCGTGGGAGGCGACGCCGCTGTCAGATCAGGGTCTCGCCGGGACTCTCATGTGGATCTCCGGAATGCTTATCATCACGCCCGCCCTCGCCGTCGCTGTGCTCCGCTGGCTTGACCAGGACGCGCTCGAGCAGGCGAGGCGGGAGACCGTCCGACCGGTCGGGGGGCGGCGCCTGTCCGACGCCGCGGTCCGACTCGCTGACCCTTCGTTCGAGGAATGACGATGAGTTCTGAAGCGACTGCGACCGTAACGGACGTCCGGCAGCTCTCTGTCAGCCGCGGGCTGGGACCAGTGGTCCGCTCGTACATTGCGCTCACCAAGCCTCGCATCATTGAACTGCTGCTAGTGACGACACTGCCGACGATGGTGCTGGCCGCGCACGGACTGCCGGCCGCGCCGCTGGCCGGCGCCACGATGGTCGGCGGAGCTTTGGCAGCGGGCAGCGCGAACACGATCAATTGCTACCTGGAACGTGACATCGACGCGCTGATGCGACGTACCTCCCGCCGGCCGCTCGCTGTCGAGGCGAGGAGCAGACTGGTCAGCCCGGGGCAGGCGCTCGTCTTCGGATTGGTCCTCGGGGTATGCGGCACCGCCCTGCTGGGGTTCGTAGTGAACTGGCTCGCGGCGGCGCTTGCCGATGCGGCCATCCTGTTCTACGTCTTCGTCTACACACTCACGCTCAAGCCGCGCACGTCCTCCAACATCGTGGTTGGCGGCGCCGCCGGATGCTTCCCCGTCTTGGTCGCGTGGGCAGCGGTGACCGGTTCGGTCGCGCTGCCCGCGATCCTGCTTTCGACCGTAGTCTTCCTCTGGACCCCGCCGCACTTCTGGTCCCTCGCGATCACGTTCCGGGAGGACTATGCCGCGGCGCGCGTGCCCATGCTTCCCGTGGTAGCTACCCCGGCGGTGGTCGGGCGCAAGATCCTCCTCTACTCGTACGCGATGGTCGCCGCATCGCTCACCCTGGCACCCTTCGCCGGCTGGTTCTATGCTGCCTGCGGGATAGGCCTGGGTGGCTGGTTCCTGGTCGAGGCCCACCGGTTGTACGCGCAGACCCGCCGCGGCGGGAGGGTGCGACCGATGCGGCTGTTCCATGCCTCCGTCAGCTACCTGGCGCTGCTCTTTGCGGCGGTCGCCGCGAGTGCGCTCCTGTGACCGCGACACCCAGTGCCGCTGCGGCGCTGTTGTCATGAGCTCGCTCGCGCGAAATGGGGCAGGAGGTACTCGGGCGAGGACCCCCCGAAACAACCTCCGGACCAGGATGCTGCTCGCAGCACTGGCCAGCGTGATCGTCGCCGCGCTGGCGGCTGTCCTCTTGAGTAAGCCCCTGCTGGAAGGATCCGGTCCCCGGCCGGCTCCGGCCTCGGGCCAAGCCGGTCCCGAGGATTTCGGCACCGCTCCCGCCTACAGCCTCACCGACCAGCACGGCCGGCCGTTCAACTCGACGGTGCTGCGCGGGAAGGTTCAGGTGGTTAGCTACTTGTTTCCGTACTGCACCACCTACTGCCCGCTACTGGCCGCCACGTTGGCCGAGACCGAGCGGCTTGCCGATCGCGCGGGGTTGACCGGCAAGGTGGCCTTCGTCGCATTCAACGTGGATCCTGAGGGCGCGCATCCCGCCCAGCTCGCCGCCTTCCTCGAGCAGGAGGGCATCGACCCGGACAACCCGGCTTGGCACTACCTGACCGGCAGCCCCGCCCAGATCAGGCAGGTCGTCACCGGCGGCTTCCACGTCTTCTACCAGAAGGTTTCCTTGGCCGCCGAGGAGAAGACGGAGGCCGAACAGAAGGCCGCCGGCGTCTACACACCACAGCCCACGACGCCGAACCGCCTGGCCGACCGCGCTCGGGTCGACTACGACGTCGTCCACAACGATGTCATCGAGATCGTCGACAAGGATGGCACCATCCGGGCCGTCATCAGCAGCGCGACTACCACAACGTCAAACCAGATCCTCGCCGCTGTGCAAGATGCGCTCTGATCCGGTGCACCTGCTAGGGGTCGGAAAGCCTGCATAGGGCTGAGGGGGCCCGCGCATAAGGCCGAGGTGTTCCGAGGGTCATAGTCATCCGGGAAGAAGTTTCATCTCGATCTTGATCGTGCCGTCGCCGGCGCATGCTTCGCAGCGTTCGCTCGGAAGTGGGCGTCGCCACCGGACGTCGCCGCTGGGTGATTATCGCCTGACCCGCAGCGCCGGCGAGTAGGGCGACCGCGAGCGCCGGAACCCAGTCTCCCAGCCGGGTGTAGAGGCTGTGGCCGGTGACGAGGGGAACATCGGCCACCAGCGTGGACCGCTCGGTGGTGGAAAGAGATCCCAGCCGCCTTCCGGTCGCGTCGTATATGGCGCTGACCCCACTGAGTGTGGCATGCACGACCGGACGGCCGGTCTCGGCGGCCCGCAGAGCGGCGAGTGACGCGTGCTGCGCGGGTGCCCAGCTTTGCTGGAACGTCGAAGTGGAGGACTGGACGACCAGGATGTCAGCGCCGCGGGCGGCGAGGCGGCGGCTCATGTCCGGGAAGGCCGACTCGAAGCAGATCAGCGGTCCGACCCGCAGCCCACGGGCGTTGAGCAAAGCCAGCGCGGCACCGCGGCGGCGATCCTCGTGGGCTGCCTCGGTTGAACCCAACAGCCACCCAAGAAGGAAGCGAAACGGGACGTACTCGCCGAACGGCACGAGGCGCATTTTGTCGTAACGCGCCAGATCCGGCGTGCCCGGATCGATCAGAACAGAGCTCTTGAAGATTCCGCCCCCACCGGCACGCCGCGCGTCCACGTTTACCAGCAGGGGTGCGCCGATCTCCGCAGCGAGCACCTCGAGTCGCCCTCGCAGCTCCGGCCGGGCCGTTAGGTCGAAGCCGACGCTGCTCTCTCCCCACACGACCAGATCGAGATCCTTGCCGAGCAACGAGCGAGTCAGCCGCTCCCCATAGGCGAAACGAGCCGAGGGATTGTGAACGACACCCGGCTGGACCACCGCGATCCGCGCAATTTCGCCACTCGACGTCGGGCTGGGGGCGAGTGCCCACCAGCCGAGTGCCAGAGCGACCAGACCGACCACGCTTGCGAGCGCCGGCTGCCGCGCCGAGGGAGCAACAATCGCCGCCGCGATCGCGACGTTGATCGCGACCACAACCACGCTGACCAACCAGACGCCGCCGAGGGAGGCGAGCGCCAACGCCGGGCGAACCTGCCACTGGCTGGCACCAAGGAGTCCCCAGGGGCCGCCGAAGTACTGGACCGAGCGAACAAGCTCGATCGCCAGCCAACTTGCCGGCAGCAACGCAAGCGCCGCTCCCAGGTGACGACCGGGGCCGAGCAATCGCCACACCAGCCAACCCCACGGCGCCCACAGCGCACCGATCGCGACCGCCACCACGATCAGGAAGACGTGCAGGTTGGGTGCGAGCCAATGATGCACGGCAAGGATGAATCCCGCACCACCCCACCAGCCGCGCAGTATCGCCTCCCGACGGTGCGGCGCGGACCGGATTACCAAGAGAAGCGGCACCAGGCAGACGTAGGCGAGCCACCACAGCGACGGCTCGGGAAAGGTCAGTGCCGGCAGGCCGCCGGCCGCAAGGGCGGCCAGTCGCGGCCACGTGAACCACCGCCACGGCACGCTCTCATCCTGGCCCCAAGGCTGGCATCGGTCGCCGGTTTCTGGGCCAGAATTTGCCGTTCAACCTGCGTTTGTATCTGACCGCCGGCAGAAAGCGCGCAACCTTTGGCGGTCGCAGGTCATGGTTGGGGTGGGGACCTGGCGCCGCGCGGCCCCTATCGCAGTGCCGCAGTCTTCGCGCGGTGCGGTCGGGGTGTCCGCGCTGGTTGGGGATCGGTTCGGGAGAGGACCGCGGTGAGGAACTTACCGGTGTGGCTCTCCGGCACGTCGGCCACGTCCTCCGGCGTGCCTTCCGCTACGACCCGGCCGCCGCCGTACCCGCCCTCCGGGCCGAGGTCGACGATCCAGTCGGCAGTCTTGATCACGTCCATGTTGTGCTCGATGACGATGACCGTGTTCCCCTGATCCACGAGCTTGCTGAGCACACCGAGGAGCTTGCGAATATCGTCAAAGTGCAGGCCGGTCGTCGGCTCGTCGAGCAGGTAGACAGTTCGCCCGGTCGAGCGCTTCTGCAGCTCGGATCCGAGCTTCACCCGCTGTGCCTCACCGCCGGAGAGGGTCGGCGCCGGCTGCCCTAGCCGCACATAACCAAGACCTACCTCGACCAGGGTGGTCAGGTGACGGCTGATCGCCGGGATCGCCGCGAAGAAGTCGCACGCCTCCTCGATCGGCATGTCGAGTACCTCGGCGATCGTCTTGCCCTTGAAGTGGACCTCGAGGGTCTCCCGGTTATAGCGCGCACCATGGCAGACCTCACACGGTACATAGACGTCCGGGAGGAAGTTCATCTCGATCTTGATCGTCCCGTCGCCGGCGCATGCTTCGCACCGGCCGCCCTTGACGTTGAACGAGAACCGGCCAGGCTGGTAGCCGCGGATCTTCGCCTCGGTCGTCTGAGCGAACAGCCTGCGGATGTGGTCGAACACCCCGGTGTAGGTCGCCGGGTTCGAGCGTGGCGTCCGCCCGATCGGGCTCTGGTCGACGTGGATGATCTTGTCGAGCTTTTCGGTCCCGGTCACTCTGCGGTGCCGTCCCGGGACCGTCCGAGCGCCGTTGAGATCGCGTGCTAGAGCGCTGTAGAGGATGTCGTTGATCAGGGTCGACTTCCCCGATCCGGACACCCCGGTCACCGCCACGAAGAGCCCGAGCGGGAACGACACCGTGATGTCAGCGAGGTTGTGTTCGCGGGCACCATGCACGGTGATCTCGCGGCCCGGCGTCCGGGGTCGGCGGACCGCCGGCACCTCGATCTCGCGCCGCCGAGCCAGATAGTCGCCGGTGATCGAGGCGCGGTTCCCGAGCAGGCCTTTGAGCGGCCCGGAATGCACGATGTTCCCGCCGTGCTCGCCGGCGCCCGGCCCGATGTCCACCACCCAGTCGGCGACCTTGATCGTGTCCTCGTCATGCTCGACTACGATCAGCATGTTGCCGAGGTCGCGCAGCCGCAGCAGCGTCTCGATCAGTCGGTGGTTGTCCCGCTGGTGCAGGCCGATCGACGGCTCGTCGAGGACGTATAGCACCCCCACCAGTCCGGAGCCGATCTGGGTCGCGAGCCTGATCCGCTGCGCCTCGCCCCCGGCGAGCGTCCCGGCCGGTCGGTCGAGGGTCAAATAGTCCAGCCCGACGTCCAGCAGGAAGCCAAGCCTGGCGTTGATCTCTTTGAGGACCCGCTCGGCGATCTGCCGCTCCCGGGCAGTGAGGTCGAGCTTGTGCAGGAACTCCGCGCACTCGCCGATCGGCATGGCGGCAACATCGGCAATCGACTTGTTGCCAACGGTGACGGCGAGCGATACCGGCTTGAGCCGCTTCCCCTGGCATGCCGCGCAGGGGATCTCGCGCATGTACTCCTCGTAGCGGTCCCGGGTCCAGTCGCTTTCGGCTTCGCTGTGCCGCCGCTGCACCCATGGGATGACGCCCTCAAAGGTCGTGTAGTAGGAACGCTCGCGGCCATACCGGTTCTTGTAGCGAACGTGAACCTGGATGTCCCTGCCGTACAAAATCGCCCGCTGCGCCTTGGCGGGCAGGTCGGACCAGGGCATGTCGGTGCGGAAGCCCATGGATTCGCCGAGCGCCTCGAGGAGACGACCGAAATATTCCACGGTGTGGGCACCCGACCACGGCCCGATCGCCCCCTGGTCGAGCGACTTGCCATCGTCGGGGACGACGAGCTCCGGGTCGACCTCCATCCGAGTGCCGAGGCCCGTGCATTCGGGGCATGCGCCGAACGGCGAGTTGAATGAGAACGACCGCGGCTCGAGCTCTTCGAACGACAGGTCGTCGTAGATGCAAGCAAGGTGCTCGGAGAAGGTCCGCTCCCGGTGCGGATCATCATCGGGCAGGTCGACGAAGTCGAGGGTGACCAGCCCGCCGGACAACCCGAGCGCGGTCTCAACCGAGTCGGTGAGTCGCCGCTTCGCCGACTCCTTCACAGTCAGCCGATCGACGACCACCTCGATCGTGTGCTTCTCCTGCTTCTTGAGGTTCGGCGGCTCGGTGAGCGGATAGACGACCCCGTCCACCCGAACCCGGCTGAAGCCCTTGATCTGCAGCTCACGGAAGAGCTCCGAGTATTCGCCCTTACGCGCCCGCACGACCGGCGATAGCACCTGAAAGCGCGAGCCTTCGTCGAGCTCGAGCACCCGATCGACGATCTGCTGCGGCGTCTGCCGAGCGATCGGCCGTCCACAGACCGGGCAATGCGGCCGACCCGCGCGGGCATAGAGAAGCCGGAGGTAGTCATAGACCTCGGTGATCGTCCCAACCGTCGAGCGGGGGTTGCGGGAGGTCGATTTCTGATCGATCGAGACCGCTGGCGATAGCCCTTCGATGAAGTCGACGTCGGGCTTGTCCATCTGGCCAAGGAACTGTCGGGCGTAGGCGGACAGCGATTCCACGTATCGCCGCTGGCCCTCCGCGAAGATCGTGTCGAACGCGAGGCTGGACTTGCCCGACCCGGACAGACCCGTGAACACCACCAAGGCGTCTCGCGGCAGATCCAGCGAGACGTCCTTGAGGTTGTGCTCGCGCGCACCGCGCACGATCAGCCGGTCGGCCACAGAGCCCCCTCTGGACTAGTGCAGTCGATGGAGTCCTCCGCTTGATGAGTCGAGTCTTTCGGGCCGCGCCCATGGTAGGCAGCCAATCCGACAAAACCGTGAGACAACCGATAACGCCCAGGTGGGCAGCACTCGCGAACCAACCCACTCCGCCGCGGTGATCTATAACCCCTGGGGGGAGGCCCCCTATTCCATCGGCGCATCCGATGAGGTTGGATCGTCGTTGCCGGGGCCGTGGGAACGCGGCCGGTCGACCGTTCGTACCCGTCCTCGTACGGGAGTCGCCGCATGACCAGGTATCACGGGAACGTCACCGTAGGCGGCCCGCCCGACGTGCGGGAGCTGTCCAAGCTGGTGATCACCAAGGTCGCGGTGGGGCCGATGGACAACAACGCCTATGTACTGCGCTGCCGGACCACCGACGAGCAGTTGATGATCGACGCGGCAAGCGACGCCTCGACCCTGCTTCGGCTGGTCACCGATGGCCTTGGCCAGGTGGTCACGACCCACCGGCACGCCGATCACTGGCAGGCACTGGCCGAGGTGGTGAAGGGAACCGGCGCGCTCACCTTGGCCCATCGGCTGGACGCACCGGCCATCGCGGCCCGGACCGACGCCGAGCTCGACGACGGCGAAGAGATCGCGGTCGGCCGCTGCACGCTGCAAGTGATCCACCTCATCGGCCACACACCGGGAAGCGTCGCACTGGTGTACGACGACCCAACCGGACACGCACACCTGTTCACGGGTGACTCGCTCTTCCCCGGCGGCATCGGCAGCACGTTCGGCAACAGGGAGAACTTCACGTCGCTCATGAACGACGTCGAGACCAAACTCTTCGGCAGCCTCCCGGACGAGACCTGGGTCTATCCCGGCCACGGCCGGGACACCACGCTTGGCGCCGAGCGCCCCGCACTCCCGGCCTGGCGCGCCCGCGGCTGGTAGTCGAGTAAGCCACGAGAAGCTGGAACCGCTCGCTTCTATCGCTCGTCCTCAGACGAACTCCTTTAGACCCCAATAGAACGAGTTGACGACTGAAACGCCGGTCTTAGTGGTAAGGGAAAGGAAGCCATCAGTGATCAGTCCCGACGCTCGGCGCGCGCGACCCGATCGCTCCGGCTACGAGTTGGTCTTCGCCGATGACTTTGTCGGTCCGGGACTGGATGGCGGCCGCTGGGTAGATCACTACCTACCCCACTGGACCACGCCGGATCGCTCGGCCGCCCGCTACGGGTTCGACCCCGGCGGCCTACGGCTGCTCATTGAGGCGGACCAGCCGGCCTGGCGGCCCGAGGACGGGTCGATGCGGGTCTCCAACATCCAGACAGGCAGCTTCTCCGGCCCTCTTGGCTCCATCGTCGGACAGCATCGTCACCGGCCCGATCTTCGGGTGCGAACCGCCCAACCCACTCGGCGGCTGTGGACACCGTCGTCCGGGCGCGTTGAGGCACGCCTGCGGGCCAGCGCCGATCCAGCCTGCATGTTGGCGATCTGGCTCGTCGGCCTTGAGGAGTCCGCACCGCAGGACTCCGGCGAGGTTTGCGTGGCCGAGCTGTACGGAAATGCGATCCGATCGGATCGTTCGCAAGTGCGTCTGGGTGTCAAGGCGCACCACGATCCGCAGCTGCGCACCGACATGGTTGACCTGTGGCTCGACCTGGACGCCACAGATGAGCACACCTACGCCGCCGAGTGGGACGCGCATCGGGTGCGGTTCTACGTCGACGACTCCCTCGTCCACACCGTTCAGCAGGGCCTCAACTACCCGTTGCAGCTCATGGTGGACCTCTTCGAGTTCCCCAGGGAGGAGGAGCGTGACGCCGCGGCGTATCCGAAATCAGGCCATGTCCGGTACGTGCGCGGCTATGAGATGAGTTAAATAACCGCTTCTCCGGCTCGGGTTCGGTCTCGACGGCGAGCTTCGCGGCCCCCGCGGCGATGGGGACGCGAGCGCCTTCCCGCCGAGCCTTGAGCAGACTGAGCACGGTCGTCACCGTCAAGGTGAGGATGATGACGCCGAGCGACACGACGATCGGGATCTCCGGAGCCCACGACACGCCGTCTTGGTGCAGCGCCTCCAGAATTAGCTTCACCCCGATGAAAGCGAGGATGACCGCGAGGCCCTTCGACAGGTAGACGAGCCGGTCGAGCAGGCCGCCGATCAGGAAATACAGCTGCCGCAGGCCCATCAGTGCGAACGCGTTCGCCGTGAAGACGAGGTAAGCCTCGGTCGTCAGGCCGAAGATCGCCGGGATCGAGTCGAGGGCAAAGAGCAGGTCGGTGGTTCCGATTGCAACCATGACGATCAGCATCGGCGTGAACAGCCGGCGACCATCCCGCGCGACGGTGAGTCGGGCTCCGTGGTACTCGTTGGTCGTCGGCAGCACCCGCTTGACCCAACGCAGGACCCGGTTCTCGGTGAACTCCTCCGTCGCCTCGTGTCTGAGCAGCCCGATCGCCGTCCAGATCAGGAACGCGCCGAAGAGGTAAAAGAGCGCATCGAGCCGGGCGAGCGCGTTCGCGCCGAGGGCGATGAAGATCCCACGAAAGACCAGCGCCAGGACGATCCCGATTAGCAAGACCTCCTGCTGATGCATCCGGGGAACCCGGAACGCCGACATGGTGATCACGAAGACGAAGAGGTTGTCGATCGACAGCGAGTACTCCGTGAGCCAGCCGGCGTAGAACTCCCCGGCGTACTGCCCACCCGAGGTCAGGTAAATGCCGAGGCCGAATAGAAGTGCGAGGCTGACATAAAAGACCGTCCACGCCGTGCACTCGCGGAACGACGGCTCGCGCGGGTTGCGTACGACGAGTACGAAGTCGAACGCGACGAGCGCAATGAAGCCCGCGATCGTTGCGACCCAGATCAAGAACGGGACATCCACCAGAAGCCCTCCGGTAGCAGCGACGTGACATCAACTACCGGAGGTCTCTCCCGCCGACCCGCGCCAGGTGGCGCCTGGAGGAAACGCTGGCCGACCGCCGGCGCCGGGAACCCGTCGGTTTGATCATCCTGACCCGACAACTGCCGGGCACACCGGTCGACCTGGCCTTGGGGTAGCCGTGGTGACGACGCCGCCGCGAAAGGGATACTCCCCTCCACCTACCGCCCATTCTTCCGTAAGTCGCCGGATCCCTCAAAATCGGGCCGGTGGATCGGACGCGTTACGGTTCAGCCCACGCCGGCCTTGTTCATGGCGCGTAGCTCCTTCTTGAGCTCGTGGATCTCGTCCCGGAGCCGCGCCGCAAGCTCGAACTGCAGCTCGCGTGCGGCCGCATGCATCTGGTCGGTGAGCTGCTGGATGAGATCGGCGAGGTCGGTGGCGGGCATTCCGGCGAGATCCTTGGCATGCCGACCGACATCCCCGCGCGCCCTGGAAGACAGGCCGGGCACCGGAGCCTTGCCGCGCGACTGCTGCCGTCCGCCGCCACCAACCAGCACCTCGGTGTCCGCGTCCTCTCGAACGATGGTGTCCAGAATGTCAGCGATCTTTTTCCGCAGCGGCTTGGGGTCGATGCCGTGCTCGGCGTTGAAGGCGATCTGCTTTGCTCGCCGACGGTTGGTCTCCTCGATGGCGTTCTGCATCGACGGCGTGACGGTGTCCGCGTACATATGAACCTGTCCGGAGACGTTCCTGGCGGCCCGGCCGATTGTCTGGATGAGCGAGGTGCCGGACCTGAGGAAGCCCTCCTTGTCCGCGTCGAGGATCGACACCAACGACACCTCGGGCAGGTCGAGGCCCTCGCGGAGGAGGTTGATGCCGACCAGAACGTCGTACTCGCCGAGGCGGAGCTCGCGCAGCAGCTCGACCCGACGCAGGGTGTCGACCTCGGAGTGGAGATAGCGCACCCGAACGCCGAGCTCGAGCAAGTAATCGGTGAGATCTTCGGCCATCTTCTTGGTCAGCGTTGTGACTAGGACCCGTTCGTCGCGGTCGGCTCTGAGCTTGATCTCGTGGACAAGGTCGTCGATCTGGCCCTTGGTCGGCTTGACCACGACCTCCGGGTCGACCAGGCCGGTCGGCCGGATGATCTGCTCGACCGCGCCCTTTGCCCTAGAGGTCTCGTAGGGCCCTGGCGTAGCGGACAGGTAGACGGTCTGGCCCACCCGCTGCAGGAATTCCCCCCAACGAAGCGGCCGGTTGTCCGCCGCGCTCGGAAGGCGGAAGCCGTGCTCGATCAGCATCCGCTTGCGCGAGATGTCACCCTCGTACATCCCACCGATCTGCGGCACGGTCACGTGCGATTCGTCGATGACCAGCAGGAAATCTTCGGGGAAATAGTCAAGCAGGCAGAACGGCGGCTCGCCGTACTGCCGGCCGTCGATGTGCATCGAGTAGTTCTCGATTCCCGAGCAGAAGCCGACCTGCCGCATCATCTCCACGTCATACGTCGTTCGCATCCGTAGCCGCTGCGCCTCGAGCAGCTTGCCTTGCTTCTCCAGCTCCGCTAGTCGGCTGGTCAGCTCGGCCTCGATCCCGGCGATCGCGCGCTCCATGCGCTCGGGTCCGGCGACGTAGTGGGTGGCCGGCGCGATGAACATCTCATCTTCCTCGCGGATCACCTCACCGGTCAGCGGATGGAGCGCCATGATCCGCTCGATCTCGTCGCCGAACATCTCCACCCGGACGGCGAGCTCCTCGTAGACCGGGAAGATCTCGATCGTGTCCCCGCGTACCCGGAAGGTGCCGCGAGTGAATGACAGATCGTTCCGCGTGTACTGCACCTGGACGAGCTGGCGCAGCAGCTCATCTCGGTCGATCTCCTCGCCGGCCCGCAAGGGCACCATGCGCCCCAGATACTCCTCGGCGGACCCCAGCCCGTAGATGCAGGAGACCGTGGCGACCACGATCACATCCCGGCGGCTGAGCAGCGACCATGTAGCGGAGTGACGGAGCCGCTCGACCTCTTCGTTGATCGACGAATCCTTCTCGATATAGGTGTCGGTCTGCGGGACGTAGGCCTCGGGCTGGTAGTAGTCGTAGTAGGAGACGAAATACTCGACGGCGTTGTTGGGCAACAATTCCCTGAACTCGTTCGCGAGCTGCGCCGCGAGCGTCTTGTTGGGAGCGATCACCAGCGTGGGCCGCTGCAGCCGCTCGACGAGCCAAGCCGT
Organism: Actinomycetota bacterium; assembly: GCA_046725875.1. Taxonomy (GTDB): domain Bacteria; phylum Actinomycetota; class Actinomycetes; order JAKEEW01; family JAKEEW01; genus JBKOZJ01. The sequence goes on along the minus strand of JBKOZJ010000020.1, from coordinate 11,281 downwards.
CGTCGCGCTCTTGCCCGTGCCAGTGGCGCCGAGCAGGACGACATCCTTCTCCCTCGCCTTGATCCGCCGGTCGAGCTCGTCGATCGCCTGCGGCTGGTCGCCGGATGGGGCGAACTCACTGACCACCTGGAACGGGGCAACCCTGCGCTGCAGGTCGGTAACCGGTCTCACGCCCACCCAACGTACGCCGGCCGACTGACATTCCGACCCCGGAGCCGGCTGTCTTGCGCGGCTAGCAGCCGGTCGCCCCGTCGGCCCGGTTTGACAGCTGTCGCCAGAGTCGATCCACCTGCAGGCCGAGGTCGTCGAGCGTCCCTGAGTTGTCAATGACGTAGTCGGCGATCGCGAGCCGCTCGTCCCTGGTCGCTTGAGCGGCGATCCTCGCTTTGGCGTCCGCCTCCGTCATGCCGCGCAGCCTCACGAGCCGATCGAGCTGGACCTCCACCGGCGCGTCGACCACGACCACGACGTCATACCGGTCCTGATGCCCCTTCTCCGAAAGGAGCGGAACATCGTGTACGACCACGCTGCCCCGCGGCGCCGCCTTTGCGAGCTCGGCCGCACGAGTACGTACATATGGATGAATGATCCGCTCGAGTGCCTCGCGGCGCTTTTGATCAGCAAAAACGATCTCGGCCAGCTTCGGCCGGTCAAGCGAGCCGTCCGGCCCAAGAATGCCCGGCCCGAACTCGGCGGCAACGGCGGCGAGTCCGATACTGCCGGGCGCGACAGCCTCTCGGGCGAGCATGTCTGAGTCAACGATCAGCGCACCATAGGTCGCCAACAACCGGGCCACCTCGGACTTGCCCGAGCCGATTCCGCCGGTCAGCCCGACATCCACGCTTCGCGATCCTAGACAACGACTGTGCCGACCCGCGGACCTGCAGTTTGATCCGCCAACCGTTGCAGACCGGAGCATTGAGGCTCGCCTGCAATGCGCCATGTACGGGTTCGAGGAGCTTGGCGGATCAAACCGCCAGACCAGCGGCGGGTCCGACGGCGGATGACGCCACTCGGCAACCTTTTGGTAACGCGTGCTTGACACGAGCGCCAGACGCTCCCAAACTGCCGGAAGATCCGTGGGAGCGCTCCCACGAATTATCCCGCACTACTCCAGCGGTCCAGCACATAGCTGGACACCACCTCCACCGGTCCGGCAGTGTGCTGGACCCCCACCTCTCCACCCAGGGGGTAGATACCGTGCGAAACCGTTTCAAGAGGAGCGCTGCCCTCGCCGCGATCGTCGCAGCGGCGATGGTGCTCGCGGCGTGCTCCTCGGATGACGACAGCGACCAAGCTGCCAGCAGCAACGAGCCGGTCAAGCTCGTTGTCGGCACGTTTGGGACATTTGGGTACACCCAGGCCGGCCTGTACGACGAGTACATGCGGCTGCACCCGAACATCAAGATCACCGAGCGGCATGTCGAGCAGGGCGGCCCTTACACCCAGGCCCTGTTCCAGCAGCTCGGCGCGGGCTCGGGGGCTCCAGACGTGGCGGCGATTGAGGAAGGCTCGATCGGCCAGGCGATGAAGATCGCCGACAAGTTCAACGACCTCAAGGCGGTCGGCCCCAACGTTGACGGCCGCTGGGTGGAGTGGAAGACCGCCCGGGCGACCACGCCGGACGGCAAGCTGATCGGCTACGGCACCGACATCGGCCCGCAGGCGATCTGCTACCGGGAGGATCTGTTCGAGAAGGCCGGGTTGCCGTCCGACCCGGCCGAGGTAGCCCCGCTCTTCGCGACCTGGGACACCTACTTCGGGACCGGCAAGCAATTCGTGGCGGAGTCCAACGCGGCGTGGTTCGACTCGGCGAGCCAGATCTTCAACGCGATGTATAACCAGCTCCCGCTCGGCTTCTCCGACCGGAACAACAATCTGATCATCGAATCGAACACCGAGCTGCGGAACGCCTGGAACCAAGTCTCCGCGGCGGTGAAGGACGGCCTGTCGGCCAAGCTGCCCGCCTTCAGCGACGAGTGGAACGCCGGCTTCCAGAAGGGCACCTTCGCGACCGAGGCCTGCCCGTCCTGGATGCTCGGTGTGATCAAAGGCGCGGCCGGCGACGCCAACGCCGGCAAGTGGGCGGTCGCGGACGCCTTCCCCGGCGGTGGCGGCAACTGGGGCGGCTCGTACCTGACGGTGCCGACACAAACCAAGCACCCGAAGGAAGCCGCCGACCTTGCCGCGTGGCTGACCGCGCCCGAGCAGCAGATCAAGGCCTTCAAGGCCGCCGGCACGTTCCCGAGCCAGGTCCAGGCTCTATCCAGCCCCGACCTGCTTAGCTTCAAGGACGCCTACTTCGGCGGCGCCGAGGTCGGCAAGATCTTCGGCACGAGGGCGCAGGCGATCACCGAGGCGCAGTGGAAGGGCCCGAACGATCTGGCGATCCAGGACAACGCGGCCAGCCCGGCGTTGCAGGCGGTGGAGCAGGGCGCCACCGCCGACGAGGGCTGGGAGCAGTTCGTCAACGAGGCAAAGCGCATCGCCGGCAGCGGCTGACGGCTGATCGGGTGGGGGTCGAACGGCCCCCACCCGAAGCTCACCCAGACGCCAGGAGACCAGCACAAAGGGCGAGGTGTCGGTCGCCTGCACCGCCCACCCGGCCGCCACCAGGCGGCCCGACCGCCGAAGCGCTGGGAGCGTGGTCTGCCACGTCGCGCTCGCAGTCCAGAAAGGGGTGATCGCATGGCCGCGACACCAGTCGCGACCGCCGCCCGCGAGCGGCTCACCCTGCGGCAGCGGTTGAACCAGCTTGACGTGAAGGTCTCGCCCTACCTCTACATCGCGCCGTTCTTCATCCTCTTCGCGCTGGTCGGGCTCTATCCGCTGCTCTATACGGCTTGGGTGTCGCTGCACAAGTGGAGCTTCGGGAGCGACAAGCCGGAGGAGTTCGTCGGGCTGGAGAACTTCCGCGTGCTCTGGCACGACACGATCTTCTGGAACGCGGTCAAGAACACCGTCAGCATTTTCGTGATCTCCAGCGGCACACAGATCGTCCTGGCGCTGTTCCTCGCAGTTCTCCTCAACGAGCAGATCCGGTTCCGTAGTGGGTTCCGGATCGCGCTCCTCATCCCCTACGCCACCAGCCTGGTGGCGGTCGGCATCATTTTCAGCAATTTGTTCGGCGACCAATTCGGCCTGATCAACAACGTGCTCGGCTGGCTCGGCCAGGACGGCATCGCCTGGCACGTCGATCGCGTCCCCAGCCACCTCGCCATCTCCACAATGGTGAATTGGCGATGGACGGGCTACAACGCCTTGATCTTCCTCGCCGCCATGCAGGCGATCCCGAAAGACTTGTACGAGGCGGCGCGGGTCGATGGTGCCAATGCCTGGGAGCGATTCAGGTATGTCACGGTGCCGATGTTGCGGCCGGTCATCATCTTCGTCGTCATCACGTCGACCATCGGTGGCCTGCAGATCTTCACCGAGCCGCGGATGTTCGACAGCATCCCGGGCACTGGGAACGGCGGCTCCCGTCACCAGTTCCAGACCATCACGCTGCTGCTTTGGCAGGAGGGATTTAGCAACTTCCGGCTCGGCTACGCCGCCGCAATCGCCTGGGTGCTCTTCCTCATCATCGTGGTCTTCGCCATCGCGAACTTCTTCGTGGTACGGCGGATCGCGTCGGCGGAGGGAGACGACCGATGACGACCGTACGCACCATGCCACGAGCGGCGGCGCCCGCTCCCGCCCGGCCAACCCCGCGGCCAGTCCCCTGGCGGCACCGACGTCGCGGCCGGCCGGGCTTCCTCACCTACGGACTGCTCATCGCGTTCCTGCTCGGGTCGACGTTCCCGCTCTACTGGCAGGTGCTGATCGGCAGCCACACGTCGACCACCGCCTTCGACTCAACACCTCCGCTCTTCCCGGGCGGCAACTTCTTTGCCAACGCGCAGCGGGTCTTCGACCAGATCAAGTTCTGGAAGGCGATGGTAAACAGCATCATCGTCGCCGCAACCATTGCGCTGTCGGTGGTGCTCTTCTCCACCCTGGCCGGCTTCGCCTTCGCCAAGCTGCGCTTCCGCGGCCGCAATGCCCTGTACCTCTTCGTCATCGCGACGCTCGCGGTACCGACGCAGCTTGGCATCGTCCCGCTCTACATCCTCATGGCGAAGTACGGCTGGATCGGTCACCTGCAGGCCGTCATCGTCCCCAACATGGTGACCGCGCTCGGCGTCTTCTGGATGCGGCAATACCTCGTTCAGGCGCTCCCAACCGAGCTGATCGAGGCGGCGCGGGTCGACGGATGCAGCATGATCCGCGTCTTCTGGCATGTCTGCCTGCCGGCAGCCCGGCCGGCCGCCGCCGTACTAGGCCTGTTCACCTTCGTCATGGCCTGGAACGACTTCCTCTGGCCGCTGGTCGCCTTGAATCCGGAGAACCCGACGCTCCAGGTCGCGATCGACCAGATCAATACCGGGTTCCAAAAGGACTTCTCGCTCATCATGACCGGCACGACGCTGGCCACGCTTCCGCTGGTCATCGTCTTCATCCTTTTCGGACGCCAAATCGTCGCCGGAATCATGCAAGGCGCGCTGAAGGGATGAGCGTGGGCAGGGTGACAGCGCCCGAGGCGGGCGGTGCCAGCGGACCGGCGGTGACCTTCCCACCGAATTTCGTGTGGGGTGCCGCAACGGCCGCCTACCAAATCGAGGGTGCGGTACGCGCCGGCGGTCGTGGCCAGTCGATCTGGGACACCTTCAGCCACACGCCCGGCCGAGTGCGCAACGGCGAAACCGGCGACGTCGCCGCCGACCACTACACCCGCTATGCGCAGGATGTCGCGCTGATGCAGAAGATCGGCCTCGACGCATACCGCTTCTCGGTCGCCTGGAGCCGGATCCAGCCGGACGGGCGCGGGCCCGCCAACCAAGCAGGTCTTGATTTCTACCGCCGTCTGGTGGACGAGCTGCTCGGCGCCGGCATCACCCCCGTACTCACCCTTTATCACTGGGACCTGCCCCAGGCACTCGAGGAGGCCGGTGGGTGGCCGGTCCGGGATACTGCCCACCGGTTCGCCGACTATGCGCAGATCGTGTACAAGGCGCTGGCCGACCAAGTGCCCATCTGGACCACCGTCAACGAGCCGTGGTGCACCGCGTTCCTCGGTTACTGCGCGGGACGACATGCGCCGGGACGACAGGAGCCCGGCGCGTCCCTCCGGGCGGCGCACCATCTGTTGCTCGGTCATGGGCTGGCGACGGCGGCGATGCGCGCGTCCGGTCGGGCCCGAACGAACCGTTTTTCGCTGACCCTGAACCTGGACCCCATTCTGCCGCGCACCACCAGCGACGCTGATCGAGAAGCGGCGCGTCGCATCGACGCGCTCTACAACCGGATCTTCCTGGAACCCGCACTCATCGGTCGGTATCCAGCGGACCTGTTGGCCGACATGCGCCCGCTCACTGACTGGTCGTTCATTGCGGGCGGGGATATGAAGACCATCTCAACACCGATCGACCTGCTCGGCGTGAACTACTACCGGCCGGCCCGGGTCACGGCGCGGCGAGCAGACGCCCGGCCGGGTCGACCGGTCGTTCCGGTGGAAGGGCCCCTTGCTTCCGACCTGGCGGGGGGAGAAGGGGCCCTCGCTCCGAACCCGCGGGAGCAGGGTGCCATTCCACCAAAACGCGGGCCGCATGACGGCTGGGGCGCCGGGCATTCGCCGTATCCGGGCTGCGACGACATCGAGACGCTTCCCGGTACCGGACCGGTGACGGCGAGCGGTTGGGAGATAAACCCCGACGGGCTGCTCCAGGTCCTTCGCCGGCTGCACCGCGACTACCCGAGCATCCCGCTCGCGGTAACCGAGAACGGGGCAGCGTTCGACGATGTCGTGACCCCCGACGGGCGGGTGCATGATCAGGACCGGATCGACTTCCTCGACGCGCATCTGCGCGTGGCGGCGAGGGCCATCGAGGAGGGCGTGGACCTGCGTGGCTATTTCGTATGGTCGCTGCTGGACAACCTCGAGTGGGCGGAGGGATACAGCAACCGGTTCGGACTGATCCACGTCGACTTCACGACCGGTGAGCGGCGTCTCAAGGAGAGCGCACACTGGTTCCGCGACGTGATCGCCCGCAACGGCTTGGAGTAAAGCCAATCTAGATTGGTTCAGACGCGTCAGCAGCGGCCTCGGATCCTGAGCTGGGGGCCAGCCCTGGATTGCGATCTGATGTGGCGCGGCGAGATGGAGGCAGCCAACGTGTCGGTCGGTTACCAACGCCCGACCCTTGAGGACGTGGCGGCGCTCGCCCAAGTCTCGCGCGGCACGGTTTCTCGCGTGATCAACGGCTCACCTAAGGTAAGCGTGCAGGCAAGGCAGGCCGTCGAAGACGCAATCAATCGGCTCGGGTACGTGCCGAACCGAACTGCTCGAGCGCTCGCCAGCCAGCGCACCGACTCAGTGGCCCTGGTCGTGTCCGAGCCCCATGCCCTGCTCTTCACCGACCCGTTCTTCGGTGGGATCGTGCGCGGGGTCAGCCAGCGCCTCGCCGACACCGGCCGTCAGCTGCTTTTGATCATGGCGCAGACCGCGGAGGACCACGTCCGGGTGGAGAAGTATCTGCTCGGCGGGCACGTGGACGGCGTGCTGCTGCTATCGCTCCACGGTGCGGACCCGCTGCTCACCGCGCTCGATCGGGCCAAGGTGCCGACGGTGGTCGGCGCTCGTCCCCTCGCGCCCGGGGTAGACCTCCCGTACGTGGACATCGACAACCGAGCGGGCAGCCGTTCGGCCGTAAGCTACCTGCGTAACCTGGGCCGCCGCGAGATCGGGACGATCGCCGGACCGCAGGACATGGCACCTGGCGTGGACCGGCTCGCTGGCTACCGCGACGTCGTCGGCGACGGTGACCCCACGTTGATTGCTTACGGCGACTTCTCGGAGCCAAGCGGCGAGCGCGCCATGAACCAGCTGATCGAGGCGCGCCCGATGCTTGACGCCGTCTATGTCGCCTCGGACCTGATGGCCGCCGGAGCGCTGCGAGCCCTGCGCCGTGCCGGTCGGCGGATCCCCGAGAACGTCGCCGTCGTGGGCTCGGACGATCTCGACCTTGCGCAGCACACCGACCCGCCGCTGACCACGGTTCGGCAGCCAACCGTCGGCATGGGACAGGAGATGGCGAGGCTCTTGCTCGCCCTACTCGACGGCGAGCCCGCGCCGTCGCCGGTCCTGCTGGACACCGAGCTCGTCATCCGCGCCTCGGCATGATGCATTCGGACAGGGGATTTTAGGCGAGAAGCTGCCCGAGAATGTCGGCTGGGAGGGCGTGGGCGGTGATGCCGTCGCGCCCGGTCATCGTCTCCGCGCGGAGCAGTGCATTGAGGATAGCCTCCTCGGTCGCTTCGACCGCCGCGTAGAAGAGCGGGTCGATGTGCGCGTCCCCGAGGGCGTTGATCGTGTACGTAAGAGGGGCCGCGCTGCCGGCGCTGGATGCGGGCAGGTCGCGATTACTTGTCGCGAAAGCCAGAAAGAGGTCACCACTGCTGTGCTCGCCGGCCCCGCCCGTGCGGGCAACGCCAAGTGCGGCCCGCTGGGCAAGTCTCGTGCATTGGTGCGGCAACAAGGGAGCGTCGGTAGCGACGATTGCGATGATCGAGCCAGCGCCGCCCGGCCAAGCCTGAGCGCCCTCAGCCAGCTGCTGCTCTGAATCGGACGGAAGCGGGACGACCTTCGGACCGATGCGCTGCCCTACCGGTACACCATTTACGGCAAGCCGCTCCCGGCGCCCGTGGTTGGCCTGGACCAGGACACCAACGGTGTACGTGCCAGTCCCAACCGTCGCCACGCGGGAGGCCGTGCCGATGCCGCCCTTGAAGCCGTGGCAGATCATCCCAGTACCGCCGCCGACGTTGCCCTCGGCCACCGACCCCCGCGCCGCGGCGGCGAGGGCCTGGTGCACATGGTTTGCGGTCACGTGCTGGCCGCAAATGTCGTTGAGCATGCCGTCCCAGGTCTCACCGACCACCGGCAAGCTCCAGTAGAGCTCCACAGTCCCCCGACCGGCGACCTCCGCGGCGACGAGCGCGTCTCGTACGACGCCAAGCGAGTGCGTGTTGGTAATGCCGATCGGGGACGTCAGCACACCGCACTCGCTGATCGGGTGGAGGCCGGTCAGCTCCCCGTTGCCGTTGAGGCGGTGCCAACCGGCGAAGCACGGTTGATCCCATGCCGGCTCGGACCGCGGCTCGACGACCGTGACCCCGGTGCGCACCGGTCCTTTGCCTACGGTCAGTGGCCCTTCGCCGTACACCAGCGTCATGTGACCCACCCGGACGCCGTCGACATCGGTGATGGCGTTGATCGGCCCCGGCTGTCCCGACCCCACGACGATCCCGAGCTCCCGTGCCCGCGTACGCATCCGCTCCGTCGCCTCCGCACATGCCAATCTCCATGATCACCGGGTAGCACACCAATCCAAATACGCGAAAGGACCCCTGACCCGGAGCCGGGTGGGGTCCTTGTCGCTTCCCCGGTGACGGGCTGGCCGGCACCGCTGTCAGCTGCTGCCGGTGAGCTTCTCGCGTAGCGCGGCGAGTGCCTCGTCCGAGGCGAGGGTGCCGGCCGCCTCGGGCTCCTCGCGCTGCTCCGGTGGCGCCGGTGGCTCGCCCCCGCCGGCCTCGGCGTCGGCCTTGCGCGCGTCCTCGACCTGCTTCCGGTGCGCCTCGTAGCGAGCCCGGGCCTCAGCGTATTGCCGCTCCCACGCCTCGCGCTGGGCCTCGTAGCCCGGCAGCCACTCGTTGGTCTCCGGGTCGAACCCCTCAGGGTAAATGTAGTTGCCGTGCTCGTCGTACTCGGCGGGCATTCCGTACAGCGTCGGGTCGAAGTGGTCCTCGACCGCCTCGCCGACGGTTCCCTCGTTCGCCTGCTTGAGCGAGAGCGAGATGCGCCGGCGCTCGAGGTCGATGTCGATGACCTTGACGAAGATCTCGTTACCGACCTGGACAACCTGTTCGGGGATCTCCACATGCCGCTCGGCGAGCTCGGAGATGTGGACCAGGCCCTCGATCCCCTCGTCGACGCGGACGAACGCGCCGAACGGCACGAGCTTGGTTACCCTGCCCGGCACGACCTGGCCGATCGCGTGAGTGCGGGCGAACTGCTGCCAGGGGTCTTCCTGTGTCGCCTTGAGCGAGAGCGATACTCGCTCCCGGTCCATGTCGACATCGAGCACCTCGACGGTGACCTCCTGGCCGACCTCGACGACCTCGGACGGGTGGTCGATGTGCTTCCAGGAGAGCTCGGACACGTGGACGAGGCCGTCGACCCCGCCAAGGTCGACGAAGGCGCCGAAGTTCACGATCGACGACACAACACCTGTCCGGATCTGGCCCTTCTGCAGCGTGGTGAGGAAGGTGTGGCGCACCTCGGACTGGGTCTGCTCCAACCAGGCACGCCGGGACAGGACCACGTTGTTCCGGTTCTTGTCCAGCTCGATGATCTTGGCCTCGAGCTCCTTGCCGACATAGGGCTGCAAGTCGCGCACCCGGCGCATCTCGACGAGGGAAGCCGGAAGGAAGCCACGTAGGCCGATATCGAGGATCAGACCGCCCTTGACAACCTCGATGACCGTGCCGGTGACGACGCCGTCATCCTCCTTGATCTTCTCGATCGTGCCCCAGGCCCGCTCATACTGTGCGCGCTTCTTGGAGAGGATAAGGCGGCCTTCCTTGTCCTCCTTCTGGAGGACCAGGGCCTCGATGCGCTCGCCGACCGCGACGACCTCGTGTGGATCGACGTCATGCTTGATCGACAGCTCGCGACTAGGAATTACGCCTTCGGTCTTGTAGCCGATGTCGAGCAGGACCTCGTCTCTGTCGACCTTGACGACGACACCTTCCACGATGTCGCCGTCGTTGAAATACTTGATCGTTTCGTCGACCGCGGCGAGGAACGCCTCCTCTGACCCGATGTCGTTGACCGCTACTTGTTGCGGATTTTTCGAGGCGGCCTCGGTGGTGCTCGTCATCAGCTAGTGGACTCCGATACGGACATTTGGTGTGGTAGTTGCCGCGCGGCGGGCCTGGTTCGCCCTGCCGATGTCCGTCGGGTCAGAAGTTGGATGACCGGAAGGTGGTCGACACGGTCGAGCGCGGCCTGCTCGGTCTGAGGTCGCGCAGGCCCCGCAGCGCAACGGCCAGGATACGGTGCGGTCTTGGACAAGGTCAATCCGAATCAAGATCCTCCGCGGGGTGTCAGTCGAATGGCCGAGCCGGTTGCAAGGAGGGCGGTTTCCGCGGCCGAGACCACCCGAGCGAACCGATCGTGGTGGGACTCGGCGGCCGATTGGTACCAAGGCGAACACGGGGAATTCCTCCGCGATGTGGGCTTCATCTGGGGCCCGGAGGGGCTCGACGAAGCCACAGCCGGGCTGCTTGGACCTGTCGTGGGCCGCGCCGTCCTCGAAGTGGGCTGCGGTGCGGCTCAGTGCGCCCGCTGGCTGCTGTCCGCCGGCGCGGTGTCCGTCGTCGGCGTCGACCTCTCGTACAGCCAGCTCGCGTACGGCGCGCGGCTGAACTCGGCGACCGGTTTGCGCCCCTCCTTGATCCAGGCGGATGCGCAGCAGCTGCCGTTCGCGGCGGAGTCATTCGACCTGGCCTGCTCGGCCTATGGTGCGCTCCCCTTCGTCGCCGACTCGGCCGCCGTGATGCGCGAGGTCGCGCGGGTGCTACGGCCGAGGGGCCGGTGGGTTTTCTCGGTGAGCCACCCGGTCCGCTGGTGCTTCCCCGACGATCCCGGGGAGGGTGGACTAACCGTGCGGGACTCTTACTTCGACCGCCGGCCGTACGTCGAGCAGGACGACGTCCAAAGCCCGGGTGGACGAATCGCCGAACTCCATGAGCAGGGCATCCCCACCTACGTCGAGCATCACCGCACGGTGGGCGATCGAGTACGGGAGATCGTCGCGGCCGGCTTCCGTCTGGTCGATCTCGTAGAGCCCGAATGGCCGGATGGCCACGATCGAATCTGGGGCGGTTGGAGTCCGCTCCGCGGACGGCTCATCCCCGGCACGGCAATCTTCGTCTGCGGCAAGTGTGATTAGGAGCCGGATGACGTGGTAGTGGTGGGCTCCGCCGTCGAGGTGGAGGATGACTCGGTCGGGCTCGCCGTGGGCGTCTCGGTCGATGTGGCCGTCGAGTCGGTGGTCGCGGACGTGGTCGACTCCGTCGGGGTTGGCGAAGGCTCGGTCGGCGACGACGTGGGCTCGGTCGTCGGCTCGCTCGACGACGAGGCCGACGATCCGCTGGAGCCGGAGGTGGTCTCGGTCGGGGT
>JBKOZJ010000019.1:0-14087 GCA_046725875.1 Actinomycetota bacterium | reverse complement strand
GCGGGTTCGAGCAAGTCCGGAACATCGTTGGCGCCACGCGCAACGTGCAGATCGCCGGTGGGGTCATCTCGGTCGACCGGTTCGACGCTGCGGAGGTGGCCGCGTGGTATGCCGAGCTCGAAGTGACGCATCCGGGCCGGTTCATCGTGGGACTGGGCGGGGCACACGGCCCTAAGCCGCTGCAGACGATCAGCAGCTACCTGGACGCGCTCGATACCGGGCCCCTCACCGTGCCGGCAGCCGCACGCGTCCTGGCGGCGCTCGGGCCCCGCATGCTCCACCTGGCCCGTGAGCGGGCGGCTGGCGCGTACCCGCTGCTGGTCACGCCCGAGTACACCGCGCGGGCGCGTTCGCTGCTGGGCGAGGACGTCGCACTGGTTGTGGGGCAATTCGTCATCGTCGACACAGATCCGGACCGGGCCAGAGCGCTGGCGCGTGGGCCGCTTGGCTCCATGACTGCGGGCGTCGGCTCGGGCTACGCGGCCAACCTGCGCCGCATGGGTTTCGGTGCGGAGGAGATCGCGCAGGTGTCCGATCGGCTCGTTGACGCCGTGGTGGCCTGGGGCGATCTGGACGCGGTCGCCGCGCGGATCTCAGAGCAGTTGCGCGCCGGGGCTGACCAGGTCGCACTGAGCGTGTTGAGCGCGGACCCGCCGGGCTCCCTCCCGGTCCAGCACTGGCAGCAACTAGCCAAGGCACTCATCTCTTAGCCCAAGGCCAGGACGAGCGGATCACGAGGCCGGGACGAGAGCACAACAAACAGTGTCGTGGTTAGGTTGGGATGCAGAGTCGTTCTCTGCCGGGGACCCCTTGCGCGCAGGCGGCACTTGCTTGCTGCGGCCCGGTACGGACAGCAGACACGACAGGAGCTCTCAGATGACGACCGGCGAGGCCCAGGCGCGGCAGCATGGTGTCGCCCCGACGCGGGTCGTTGTCGTCGGCGGCGGGTTCGGCGGGCTGCAAGCCGTTGCAAAGCTCCGCCGGGCACCGGTCCAGGTCACGCTCGTCGACCGGCGGAACTTCCACCTCTTCCAGCCGCTCACATACCAGGTCGCAACCGGCGCTCTGTCACCCGGAGAAATCGCCTATCCGCTGCGTGCGATCTTCAAACGCCATCGCAATGTCCGCGTTCTAATGGCCGAGGTCGCCGACTTCGATCTCGAGGCGCGCGAGCTGCGGCTCCGGTCCGTTGACGGCATGCCTGCTCCGCGAAGCCTGCCCTACGACACGCTCATCGTCGCCGGTGGTTCCCAGTACTCGTACTTCGGTCACGACGAGTGGCGCCGATACGCAATCGAAGTGAAATCGCTCGAGAGTGCCCTCGAAGCGCGCAGCCGCCTCCTCGCCGCGTTCGAGGCCGCGGAGATGGAGCCAGACGCGGCAATTCGCGAGGCGTGGCTCACATTCGTCGTGGTTGGGGCGGGGCCGACCGGGGCGGAGATGGCTGGCCAGATCGGCGAGCTCGCACGCGACACCCTGCGCCGGGACTTCCGCACGATCGACCCACGCAGCGGACGGATCCTGCTCGTCGAGGCAGCAGATCGTGTCCTCACGGCGTTCCCGCCCTCGCTCTCCGCCAAGGCGACGCGCTCGCTGCAGGGGCTCGGCGTCACCGTACTGACCGGCCAAACGGTCGTCGGCGTCGGTACTGACGGCGTAACGATCGTCGACGCAACCGGGAAGTCGGAGCGGATCCCGAGTCGGACTGTGATCTGGGCGGCCGGAGTCACTGCCTCCAGTCTTGCCGCACGCCTCGCCGAGCTCACCGGAGCTGAATGCGACCGAGCCGGCCGCGTGACTACGGAGCCCGGGCTCACGCTCCCCGGCCATCCCGAGGTGTTCGCGCTCGGAGACATGGTCCGGGTGCGTGGTGCCAGTGGTGCGCCGGTTGTCTTCCCTGGTGTGGCGCCGGTCGCCATGCAGCAGGGCCGCTACATAGCGAAGGTCGTCCGCGCGCGGCTTCGCTCCCGCCAGTCGCCGCCGTTTCGCTACCGCGACAAGGGCAACCTCGCCACGATCGGCCGCGCCAGCGCCGTCGCCGATATCAAGGGGCTCAGGCTCGGCGGCTTTCTCGCCTGGATCCTTTGGTTGGTGGTCCACCTCTGGTACCTCATCGGCTTCCAGAACCGCCTCCTCGTATTGCTGCGCTGGTCGTTCAGCTTCGTCACTCACGGACGCGGCGCACGGCTGATCACGGGGGAGGCGGCAACCGGGGACGATGGATTGCGCGGAGGGGAGACGTTCGAGGCTGGTCGAGAAAGATCGTCGGGGGAAGTCGGACCTTAATGTCATTCGTCTCTCGTGGCTTCGGGTGGCGGCGCGCGGCCGACATCGATCCCGCGGGCAGCAGAGCAGTGGTTCGTCCTCGAGGACGGCGGCTTCTCCGAGCACATTGCCAAACTGGTGGTACAGCTCGATCGGCCTGACGCTTTGATGCTGGCGTCGCAAGCAGGACACGTCGAGGTCAGGGAAGCAGCCGGTAAAAGCGCCAGAACTCGGTCTCGATCGGAAGGATCTGCACTGTCTTGAAGCCGGCCTCGGCGGCGAACCGCCGCATCGTCGAAGGTCGGAGGACGGCCCCCGTTGCCGCCGTTTGTGGGTCGCCCATAACGCTGGGCAGGCAGGTCACCACGCTCCAGCCGTAGTGGTAGCGGTCGTGGTCCGAGCCAGGCGCGGTGAACTCGTCGTCGACCTGCTCGTCGGCGATCACAACCGACCCGCCCGGCGCGAGCAGGCGATAAGCCGCTCGCAGCGCATCGACGGGACGCGGCATGTCATGGAGCGCCTCGAAGATCGTCACCAGGTCATACTGCCTCTCCAACTGCGGATCGGTTGCATCCGCGACGGAAAAGCCGACCCGGTCAGCCACCCCGGTGTCCTCGGCGTGTCGGGCGGCGAGGGCCACCGCATCGCGGTCGAGGTCGAAGCCATCGACGGTGATCTTTGGGTATGCCTGGGCCATCGCGATGCTGGACCATCCAGTGCCACACGCCACGTCGGCCACCCGCGCGGGTGGCTCGCTGTGCAGCCGCCGGTCGACCTCGGGGATCGCAGGGAGCCACTGCTTCCCCAGCAGGTTCAGGAAGATCGCCCGGTTGAACTCGGCTCTGCCCTCCGGCTCCCAGGGCAGCGGCGGTGGAGCGGTGCCGTTCCTGAAGGCCTCCACCAGCTGAGGCAGCGGACGCGCGGCGCGGACAATGTCGACACCCTTGTACGCCTGATAGCGGAGGTCGTCCGGGTCGGCGAGGACGCGGATGTGCGCGGGGGGCAGTTGGTAGCGGCGCGACACGGCGGCCGCGGCCGGATCGTCGACCTCCAGCAGCCCGCTGGTCGCCTGGTGTTCCAGCCACTCCCTGACGTACCGCTCGTTTGTGGAGGCGCGCTCGGCAAGCTCCGAGGACGTGACCGGGCCACTCTCGGCGAGCTCTCGGTAGAGCCCCAGCCGCTCACCGAGGTAGATGGTGTAGAGCTCCAAGGCCCCGACGGCGTCCTTGAACAACCGCTCCGCCAGGGCCTCCGTCTGATCGTCAAAGTGCATGTTGTCGGCGACACAGTTCTGATCCATCGCGTCAGGATCGCACGCACGAGCCGCACAGCCTCCAGCACCGGTGTCGGCTAGCTTCCCTCACCTGCCATGTCATCGCCGGACTCGTCGGACGAGGTGGCGAACAATCTGTAGCAATGACGGCGGCGTAGGCGCCCTCCCCCGTTTCCTACCCAGCCTCTGCGGCGGCGGCCTCTGCGACCGCCAGATCGCTTTGCTCGGCAGGCTCATACCCTCCGGCACGGATGCGTACTGCTCCGATGACGGCGGCTAGGAACGCGAAGAGAGCGCCAATGAGGAACGCGAGCTGGTAACCGCCGTTGAGGGCGGGAAGCAGGCCGTCGCCCGAGGCGAGGAGGTCGTCGGTGCGCGCGGCGGCGAGGCTGGCCAGCACGGACAGACCGAGCGCGCCGCCCATCATGAAGGAGGTGTTCACAACACCGGAAGCGAGGCCCGATTCCTCCGGAGCGACGTCGCTCATCGCGGCCAGGAGTACGGGGTTGAACGCCATTCCGGCACCGAAGCCGAGCAGAACCATGCTGGGCAGCACGTCGACGATGAAGGTTCCGTCCACCGGGGCACGGGCGAACAGAGCCAGCCCGAGCGCCGCGAGCAACAGACCGGTGGCCAGCGGCCGCGCGATACCGAACCGCAGGACCAGCTTGGCCGACAGGCCGATCGAAAACACCGCCATGATCAGGTTCGCCGGCAGGAACGCCAGCCCTACTTGGAGCGGGCTGTAGCCCAGCACCAGCTGGAGATAGAGCGCGGAGAGGAAGAACCAAGCGAACATCGCCGCCGCCCACAGCACCCCGACCACGTTCGCGGTCGACACGTTCCGCAGCCGGAACAGGCCGAGCGGCATCAAGGGGGAATCGACGCGTGCCTCGAGAACAAGAAAGAGGGCGAGGAGTACGCCGGCCGCGCCCAGCAGGCCCAGCGTTCGCCCTGATGTCCATCCCCACGCGTTCCCGTTGACGATCGCGTAGACAGCGATCACTAGCGACAGCGTCACGGTTACGGCGCCACCTACATCCAGCCGCCGCTTGACCGCACCGGCTCCGGCGGGCGGGATCAGCAGCAGCGTGAGGACCAAGACCAAGATCCCGACCGGTACGTTCACCAGGAAGATCCAGTGCCAGGTGAGCACATCGGTCAAGATTCCACCGAGGAGCACGCCGAGCGACCCTCCACCCGCGGCCACGAAACCGAAGACGCCCATGGCCTGCGCCCGCTCGGCCGGCTCGGTGAACAGCGTCATCATCAAGGACAGTGCCACCGCGGACACGACCGCGCCGCCCAGCCCCTGCACCGCACGGGCACCCACGAGCATGCCCTGCGAGTTCGCCAACCCACAGATGGCCGAGGCCGTGGTAAACAACGCGATTCCAGCCAGGAACATCCGCCGGTGGCCGAGGAGATCACCCAGGCGGCCACCGAGCAAGAGGAAGCCGCCGAAGATGATCAGATACGCGTTTACCACCCACGCCAGGGACGTCTCGGAGAACCCGAGATCCTCCCTGATCGACGGTAGCGCGACACCCACGATCGTCACGTCCAACACGATCATCAGGTCCCCAAGGCAGAGGACGACCAGCGCGAGCCAGCGCGCCCGGCTGTCCAAGGTCCTGCGCGGGACGCCAGGTCCATCCATCGCCTTGTCCTCCTCGCCAGTTGGCGGCTGTCGACTGTATGGACTGTCCGTTGCCATAGAACTCATCGCTCGCTCCCAGCGGTCGCTTTGTGTCGCCCCGACACTGGTACGTCGAAGCCGGGCCGGCGAATTCGACATCCGCTTCGGCCTGGTCGGCCGTCAGCTGCCGCGAAGCGAAGGCCGAGCGATCGCGAACTGGCTGTTCAGCCACCTGCCAATCACCATGTCCATCGCAGCCGCCGGCGCCGCCAGGGTCAGCCTGATCGAGCATGCCCACGATGCGCGAACGCCCCCGGGCATGGGATGGCTGCTCGCCGGCGCCGTAGGCTTGTCCCTGCTTGCCCTGGCTGTTACCGAACGCACCCTCGTCGATGCCCAGCGTCTCGTTGCGTCGTCCGCCGCTGCGGCCACCGACGGACGCGCCTACGCCAAGAAATCCTCCGGCCCGTACACGCACCGAATCCTCGACGGCATCGGCCACAACGTGCCCAAGAAGCCCCGACGCGTTCGCCAATGCCGTCCTTCAGGTCGGGGCGCAAAGTGAGCCTGTCCGCCGGCGGGAGCAATGGCGATTCCTATCGGGGACACCCCGAGCGTATGACAGCCAGCACGTCGGCGGGCTTCCATCCGGCGGGCTTCAGTTGCTTGCCGTCTGTCCGCCGTGGACCCGCCGACTTTGCCAGGTTCGCTCGGTGCACCTCCGCGAAGATGGCGTCGGCGGGCAAGCCGAGGGCGACAAAGGTGCCGTATGTCACGTAAAGCAGGTCCGCAAGTTCGTGGGCTAGGGGAGCGAGCGCGTCGATCGATATCGGCTCCGATCCGCTCAGCCGCTCCCGGAGTCTTCCGAACTCCTCGCCGACCTCGCGGCACTCCTCTTTGACCAGTGACTCACGCAGGTCCAGCGTCGCGAGACCAGGGACCTCAGGTCCATTCGGCGTGTCATCTCCGACAGCATGGTGGAATTCGGCCACGAGATCGGCGTTGGTCACGGCCGTACGCTACAGATACCGATCAACAATTGTGGCGAATGTGATTCCCAGCGGCCCCACCGTCGGCCATGCGCTCGAGGGCGAGCTGGCAGCCGTTGAAACAGCCCTTCACGTTCCCCGGGAGCTGTCGGGCATCCGCTGCATGACAGCACGCCTTGCTTTGCTGGCGTTACATGGTCGAGCGGCTAGGCTTCGTCTGAATTTCGTTACGAATCGTGAGGGTCAGCGTCGGAGGCTTCGTCGAGCTTTCGGATGATGCGCGCGGGGTTACCGACAGCCACGATGTTGGCAGGAAGGTCGCGCGTCACCACGCCCCCCGCGCCGACCACCGTGTTGGTCCCGATGGTGACGCCAGCAAGCACGATGACGCCGCCGCCGAGCCACACATTGTCCGCAATGGTAATGGGCTTCGCAGCTTCCCACTTCGCGCGTCGTGGCCCGGGTTCGATCGGATGGGTGGGAGTAAGCAGCTGCACGTGCGGCCCAATTTGCGCATCATTGCCGATCGTGACGGCCGCCGCGTCCATTGCCACCAGACCGAAATTGACGAAGCACCGAGCGCCGATCCGAATGTGCGAGCCATAGTCGACGTAAAGCGGCGGTCGGATCTCCGTGCCCTCACCGATCGACCCCAGCAACTCCTCCAGCAACCGGCGACGCAGCGGGCCCTGGCGGACTGAAGTGGCGTTGTAAGCCGCCGCAAACTCCAAGGCCGTGCTGCTGAGCTCGCCGAGTTCGGGGTCGTCCGCGATGTAGGGATCACCGGCAAGCATCCGCTCGTGCATCGACCGGGAGGCTCCACTGTTCGACGTGTCGCTCATGACCTCACGGTACGGATGCCCACTACCGCCGAACACCGGAATACCGGAGCGACAGGTCGTCCATCGCTCGTCGAAGGCTGGGCCCTCGGTGATCTCGCTGCCTAGGTATCGGCGAGCCACTCCAGGGCCTCGACAGCCGTGGCCGACAGGACGGAGATGTGGCCGTCTCGGCCCGCAATGCGCAGCTGAGCGCCGAAGATGTGGCGGGACAGCCATTCGCTATGGGTGCTAGGCACGATCAGGTCATCACTGCCGTGGATGAGCAGCACCGGAGCAATGATGGTGGCGGGATCGCAACCCCACGGACGGACGTAGGCGAGATCGTCGTCGATCAGCGGGGCCGGTCCACCGGCCAGGGCAGGGCCGACGACACTGCCGAACCAGCCCCACTCGCCATCGAGCGCGGCCCAGTCGGCCGGCAGGAAGTCCGGCCTGGATTCGGTCGCCTCGTGCGCCTCCTTGACGGCCCGTCCAGCAGCGGCCGCGCGCAGCGAGGCCGCACTGCCAGGACCCATTCCGGCGAACCAGTCCAGTCCGTCCGCGGTGAACGGCGCGAGGCCGGAGATGCTGACCGCGGCGGTCACCCGGGCCGGGAACAGGGCGGCGCAGGCGAGGGCGTAGGAGCCGCCGCCGGAGTGTCCAAGCACCGCGAAATCCGACACGGACAGCGCATCGGCGACCAGAACAGCGTCGGCGGCAGCCGAGGCGATGTCCCGGCCGGGATGCGGTGTCGATCCGCCGTACCCCGGCCGGTCATAGGAAATGAGCCGAATGCCCAGCCGGTCGGCGGCCGCGAACAGCGGCCGGGGCGGAGCACCAATGTTCGGAGTGCCGTGGTGCCACATGACGGCCCGATCGCTATGGCCGCGGTCATACGCATGCAGCGTGCGTCCGTCAGCTGTGGAAATGTCGAACTCCGTCACCACCCTGCCAGCCTAGGTTCCGTTGGTAGCGCGACCGGTACATGCTCGGCGCTCTGGTCCGATTCCCTGAGCATCTGCAGTCTGATTGCAACAACGCATCCCTTCGGTCCGAGCTCAATCAAGCAGGAGCGGTTACTCGAGCCAATGGATACGCTGACGGACCAAACCTTCGCGCGCCAGAGTCGAGATCCTTTGCTAGTGATCGGGTGCCCCGTATCCCCTCTCGGGCGACCCGGTCTCGTCGATCATCCGCCACTCTGGCGCTATCCCGAGTCGTCTCGCACAGCCCTGTAGAGCGTCACTGGTTGGGCGATGCCCTTCAGGTCAAACTTCCCGACTTCGTAAAGGCGGAACCCCACCGGTTCCACGGTGCGGACGAGGTCCTCGCCGACGAAGACGTCATTCCCCGATGCCTGTGACGCGATCCGCGCGGCGATGTTCACGGTTCGGCCAAAGTAATCGCCCTCGTCGTAGATCATCGGCCCGGCGTTGACTCCCACATGGGCAGGGGGGAGCCCTCTTGGGCCAACGGCCTCGACGATCTCTAGGGATGCCCTCACCGCGTCGCTCGGATTACGGAAGTGGAAATGGACGCCGTCACCGAGCATCTTGACGACGTCTCCCCGATGCTGGGCAGCGACTTCGTTCACTAGCTGCGCGAGGGTAAGCGACACCCGGGCAGCGACGTCGTCCCCGGACTCCTCGGTGAGCCTCGTGTACCCGGAGAGGTCCGCGAATGCGGCGGCCTCGGTCTGCCGGGGCGCCCTCTGGCGAACGCTCGCTTCCTCGAGCGCGGTTTCGACGTGGTCGAACTGATGCTCGGTGAAGAACACCTCGGCGTGCCGTCGGTACAGCCAACTCAGCATCTGCTCTCCGGAGTGGCCCATCCGCAGCGCGACCTCGCTGATCGCCGCCTCGAAGGCCTCATTGTCGCTCAAGCCCCGTCGCCGAAACTGCTCCTCGATTGTGTTGTGGACGTAGTGAGTCTCGAATTGGGCAATCCGCCTGGCACTGTCTCCCAAATGCGTCCGGCGCGGAGTACGTCTCCCTGGGGTACCCCGGCCCCGAATAGGACGCGGAGGGCCTTGAGGATCGGGGCATCCTCCTCCCGTACGTACTCCTCCTCGCGCGGTCTGGGTAGACCGAAAGCCACATACAAGCTCTGCAGCGTCTCAAACGGGATTCCCAGCTCCTCGCTGAATACCGCAAAGGTCCGGTCCGTCCGCGGGAAGCGCCGCCCCGCGCTCTCCAGGTACCCGAGCTTCAAATGGCCTGAAGCAACGGCCACGGCGAGTGCGTCCAGGTACATCCCTTTCCTCTCGAGCTCATGCACGACCCGCACGCGCATCACATCGCGTCGTCGAAAGGCCTCAGCCTCGGGCTCGAGCAGTCCCAGACGGACCAGCTCGCGAACGCGCTCGATCGTGGTGCCGGCTCGCTCGGCCAGCTCGTCCAGGGTCAGTCGGTCTCGACCCATGCCCGCGAGCGCTCAGGCAGCGTACATGGCCGGATCGGCCTCGAACCGAACGCCGCAGGCCTCGGAGCAGAAATAGTAGTTCTTGCCCCCGAACTCGGCCGTCGCGGCTGCGTCGTCTGGGTCGATCCGCATCCCGCATACTGGATCAGTCACCATCGCCATGACATCCTCCGTTCGACCTGCGAACCTCGACTTGCCATCTCGATCCACACCGCACCAGCTACGCCTTCCTCGCCTACTGGACCAACAGGACGGCGACCACGGCCAACCAGCTACCCAGAATGAGTGCAGATCACCGGATGCAACCGAGGCAAGTTGGGGGCCAACGACCCGTCATGAGGCGGTCGCCAACGTCGCCTAGATCCCCTGGAACCGTGGAGACTCCTCTGCTCCGGCGAACCATCAACGTTTGCTTACGTTGGTCGACAGAAATCGTAATTAGATCTATAGAGTGCGCTCGGGCAAGCTCGAAGCATGCTGCGGCGTCTCGTTTATCTCTGCGTGGCCCTCGCTCCTGTTTCCGTGTGCGTTTCGTGCACGCGCATTTGCCACCATGACGCGACACAGAACCAGATGGTGAAGACGTGACGAACCTGCTTTTCGGACTCAGCGTCTCCCCGTCGGCAGAGGCCGCCGATCCGGTCCGCGATGGGATGCGTGCCGAACAGCTCGGCTTTGACTTCGTCTCCACCTCCGACCATCCGTGTGGCGCGGAGCCCAGCTACGAGACGTGGACGATGCTCACGTGGGTCGCCGCGGCGACCTCGAGGATCCGAATCGCCACCCGTGTGCTCGGCGTGCCGTACAGGCCACCAGCGATGGTCGCGAAGATGGCCGAGACGCTCGATCGGCTCTCCGGCGGCAGGCTGGTCCTCGGCCTTGGCGGGGGCTCTGCCGATGACGAGTTCCGGGCGTTCGGGCTGGGGGTGCCGACACCACGCGACAAGATCGACGGAATGGCGGAGGCGATCCACATTATTCGGGGCCTGTGGTCACAGTCGGACTTCACCTTTCCGGGGCGGCTTTACCACACCGATCGCGCGACCATCGAGCCCAAGCCGGCTCATCGGATCCCGATCTGGCTGGGAACCTTCGGTGACCGTGCGCTGGCCGCGACCGGGCAGCTCGCCGACGGCTGGATACCGTCCTATGGATCTGCCCCGCCTGATCGTGTCGTGGCCATGCGTGACAAGATGTACGAGGCTGCGCGCCGGGCCGGTCGCGATCCGGCCGACATCACCTGCGCGTACCACCTTCAGGTCCAGTTGAGCAGGCGCCCACACCTGACCAATGGCGTGATCGGAGGTCCAGCGGAGGCTGTCGCCGAACGGCTTGCCGGCTTCGTCGAGCTCGGCTTCACCGCGATGAGCATCTCGCTAGTCGGCACCGATCTCGCCAGCCAGGCCGAATGCCTTGCCCTCGAGGTGATCCCGGTCCTACGGGCGGCCGCCTGAAGACCTCAGATCAACCTTTCGGCTTGGAGCGGAACCACTTACGCCGTGTGGAGAGTGAACTGAAGGGGACGGTCGAGGATCATGGCGAGCCGCGCGATATCGTCTGCCAGCGCCTGCCGCGGAGGTGGCCCCCGTTCGGCGAACCACGCAACGGCGACCTGGTCGTCGGTCAGGGACCACGTCGCGGACACAACTCCACCGACGATCACGATATTTGCCTGACGGCTGACTAGCGACCGCCTGACTGGTGGCACGACGTGGGCGTCGCCCGTGCCCGGGCCGAGGACCCATTGGTCGTATCCCGGCAGGAGTCGAACGGTAGTCGTGGCGGGCGTCGTTGCTAGATCCTCGAGATCCTCGCGCAGGACGTAGGCGGACTTTCCCTCGATGTCCACCGCAGGGAGGCGGTCACCGAAGCCGGCGATCCAGGATTGGATCCGTTTGCGGCCGGCGCCCAGACCTGCGCCGAGCCAATAATGAACGTTGTCAGGCGTCGCCGGCCCGTACGCCCGAAAGTACGCCTCGACCGCACGCATCCCAGCTTCGTAGAGGTCAGGCACGCCCGCCCAGCGCGGGTTGTGGTCCAGCCGTTGGAATGTCGCACGTCCATCTCGTGGCGGGCCGAAGCTGATGTCTCCCTGCCACGCCAGCGGCTTCAGCAATGTTCCGGCCCCGTCGGCGAAGGCAAAGCCCAGATGCCGGAACTTGGGCCGGGCGGTGATCGCTGCCGCGAGCTCGTCCAGGGTCATCGGCCCGTCGGCGAGCGCCTCTCGGACCGCCCTGCGCAGGAGTGGCCAGTCGGATGGCGTCAGGCGGTAGAAGCTCTGCCAGCTGGGGAGCTCCCACATCCGACTGGCGGCCCGCAAGGCAAGGTAGACGCCACCTTCCTCGGGCGTCACCAGGTGGGTAGCACCGCGAAACGCGAACGTTTTGATGATCCGACCCTCGGCCAGGGCACGAGCGACTTCGCCCGACCGGGACCGTTCCCGCCTGGCGCGGACGGCAAGCTCGGCCGCAGCATCCCGCTGGGCCGGGACGGCGCCGAGGCGGCGCACCACTCCGGCGACCGATTCATTGCCGACCGGGTCGAGCAGCTGCTGCCGCATACGCCATGCCAGAGCCCCAGACCAGCCGAGTGACACGCTGACAGGCTATTCCAAGGCCTCGCCGTCCCTCGGCAGCATTTCCGGACGCTGCCGGGGCATCCTGTGGAAGCCCATTGCCGCGTGTGGGCGATCGAGGGCTGCGACGGCGGCAGCAATCAGATGGGTGGCGGTTCGAACCCAGCGAACTACAGCGGTTTGGTTTTACGCCTCCGCTCCGACCTACCCGCTGCTGCTCTACTCGCGCTGCGTGGTGCGGCACGAGCCGAGCTGGTGGTCTGGGCGTCGGCGTCGATGAGCACGGAGGACAGGGCGTCGACAGCCGCTGGGGATCGCGCCCGCCGACTCACCGGTCGCCAAGTCTTGCCGATGCGATGTCGGACTAGTGTGCTACTGTACGTAGCGTAGCGGTGGGAGGGATGGGTGGCAAGACGCAACGACGAGGGCGTGGTCGCCGGTCGGCCGGTTCGGGGCCAGGCCACCACCGAGGCGTTGCAGCGGGCGGTGCAAGTGCTGCTCGACGAAGTCGGCTACCGGGCCCTGACCATCGAGGGCGTGGCCGCTCGGTCCGGGGTGGCGAAGACCTCCATCTACCGCCGCTGGCCGTCCAAGGCCGAGATGGTCTTCGACCTCATGCTGCACTCTTCGGACGAGCTGCCTCCTATGGACGACCGGGGCAACCTCACCGGCGACATGGGGGCCCTGTCCGCGCGCGTCGTGGCCCTGGTGGCCGGCCCGTTGGGCCGGCGCATCTTCCCCGGTCTGCTCTGCGACATCGCTTCCGACCACGCGCTCATGCAACGCTTTCGGTCCACCGTCGTCGCCGACGGCCGCCATCAGATCGCCGAGGTGCTCGAGCGCTCGGTGCGCAAAGGTGAGCTGCCCGACGCGACGGCTGCCGCCGACCTGCAGGCCGTCCTCATCGGCGCCGTCCTCATGTACGCCCTACTCCACCCCGACCTGGACCAGGCCGAGCTGCACGACAGGGCCACCGACCTCGCGATGGCCGTAGTCAACCAACACCGGAACCCACCATGACCGGCCCGGGTGCTCGACCCGGCGGGCGCCCGACAGCCAAGCCAACCCCTTAGCTCGCCATCAGCTCGACCGACCAACGCGTCATAGCTTGGCTGGATTCCAGTCTCGTTCGTCGGTGAGCCGCGGTGCCTGTCCGTGCCAGACGTATCCCGTCCCCCGTCGCCCTCGCCGAGCTGGATCCCCCGTGAGAACCACGTGGCCGAAGCGCGACGGCCTGCCGCGACCTACCCGCGACGTCCTCGGCATCGACCGGTTGATCGCCATTGTCGATCCGCGTAACCGGCGTCCCGGCTCACGCAGACCGTCGGATCGCCAGGCTTGTGGTTCAGGCTGTCTGTATGTAATATCATTGATACAGACAGCCTGTATCAAGAGGAGGAACCCATGGATTTCCGATCCGACCGCCTGCACCGGCAGCGGTCATTGCCGCCCTCCGATCGTCGTCCTGAACCACGACTATCCGATCGGCTCTCGTTGAGATCGCTCAGGCGCCCACTCCATGAAGAGATCGGCTGCATCAGCGAGGCCTCCCGTTCGGCCCGCGCCCGGGGGCTGAGATGAAGCGGATCCTTGTCCAAAAGCCCAGGGGACGGCGGACAGGTTCGGAGTTCGAGATGCTTCCGCTTGACCCGTACGACGTGGATGTGCGTCGCGCCAAGGCACTCGTCCAGGCCGCCAACGGCAGAAGGTGATGACCAAGTGAGCGCCGCGGTGGCTGATGCGGTGGCCACGACCCGCCAACGATGTCTGCCTCCGGAGCCCGAACCACAGCGCTCGCCCCGCTCGGCCCGCTCCATCCGGGCAGGGATCGGTTGCCTGCGGTACCGGACCGCAGGGGTGATGGAGGCTGTCGTTGTTTGGAGGGCCTCTGCCATCGGTCGGTTCTTCCGTCCAGGGTCGAAGCCGGTCGCGGAGACCCACCGGCGACGGGCGGAGCAACTGGAGTGCGACTTGCTGCCACACCTGGACCGGCTGTACTCCCTCGCGCTGCTCATGACGGGGAATACAAGCGACGCTGAAGATCTCGTCGAGAAGACGGTCACCGCCGCCTACGCCTCGCTCCCTCAGCCCCAGGCCGGCGCGG
>JBKOZJ010000018.1:0-18675 GCA_046725875.1 Actinomycetota bacterium | reverse complement strand
GAGTACGACTGCGAACGGGCCGTTTCGATCACCCGGATGGAGATCCCGGAGTACGCCTGCTGTGCCACGGACCGAACCCGGCTGTCGAACACGTCGTGGTTCTCAGGCGTGACCTGGGCGGTGATTCGGCTCGAGACCTGGTCAGGCGGCGCGGTGGCCAAGCTGCGGCGGATGCCGTCGTCGGTCACCGAGGTCGCGTAGAGCAGGAGTGCAGTCAGGACCGTCGTCGCGAGGACGATCGTTCCGAGCGCGGCCGAGACGACCAGCTTCTGGGTCAGCGCACGGCGCAGGACGAGCCCTGATGCCTGCGCCAACGAACGCCTCCCATCACTCCGAGCGCCGATCATGATCGGCGGTCATTCACGAACGGCGGCCCTAGCGCCAGCCTTACACGGGCGCCGATCGTCGCGGTCAGGCTCGTTGCGGCCAAGCGGTCATGACAAGGCGACGTTACGCGTTGGTGTCCGAACCGAGACCCGATGAAAAGATCTTTGCCATTTCCTTACTCAGCGTCGCAGGCAGGCGGGGAATCTGTGTGAGGTTAGGCGAGTGGGAGGGTCGAGCGGGGCGGCTCGTCAAAGGTGTTGACCATGCTGTGCGCTGCCGTGATCAAGTAGTCGCGCAGCGGTTTGTCGTACTCTTCCGCCAGGTCGAGCTCATCCAGCGCCGTGAGCATGTGGTGCAGCCACCGGTCGCGGGCGAGCGGTGTCACGGCGAAAGGCGCGTGGCGCATCCGCAGGCGCGGATGTCCGCGGCGTTCCGAGTACGTGCGGGGGCCGCCCCAGTACTGGATCAGGAACAGGCGCAGCCGCTCCTCCGCACCTGACAGGTCTTCCTCGGGATAGATGGCACGAAGTAGAGGATCGCCGGCCACGCCATGGTAGAAGCGGTGAACGAGGCGCCGGAAGGTCTCCTCCCCACCGACCGCCTCGTAAAAGCTGATCTCTGTGTTGTCGTCTGAAGCGGGCGTACGTCCCGCCATGTCAACTGTGTCGCTCATCGCCGTATCAGTCTCGCATGCGGCGGCGATGCGCCCGCCGAGCGCCGCTTCATGGCCGGTAGCGGGATTTTGACGCTGAGTTGTCAGTTTCGCGCCAGGTACTGGTCGTAAGGCAGCGTCACGGGATAAAGCGACGCCAACCGGCGAGCCGCCAGTCCGTGGTGTTAGTGGGCCGGGGGAGGCCCGGGGGGGTTTGGAGTGGCGCCAGGCATCGGCGTACCGGGCGGTATGCCAAGCGGCCGGATGGGAACCCGGACGCCTGCCTCTTCGAACGCTTCCTTGAGCCGCGCCCGCAGCTCCCGCGCCACGCCCGCCGACACGAGCGGCGCGGTCTTCAGCATCACTCGGATCGTGATGGCGTCGCCGGCCATCGACTCGACGCCCAGAATCTGCGCGTCGTCTACTATCCGGTCCTTCCATTCCACGTCGTCGGCGAGCTCATGCGCCACCCGTTCGATGATCGAGTTCACCTTGCCCAGGTCCTCGTCATAGGCGACAGTCACGTCGAGGGTCGCGATGGCCCAGCCTTGGGTCTTGTTACCGATGCGGACGACCTCACCGTTGCGGACATACCAGACAACTCCGTCGGCGTCCCGCAGTCGGGTGATCCTCAGCCCGACCTCTTCGACGGTGCCGCTGGCCAGGCCGGCGTCGATGACGTCGCCGACCCCGTACTGGTCCTCGACCACGACGAAGATGCCGGACAGGAAATCCTTGATGAGATTTTGCGCACCGAAGCCGAGCGCGATGCCGGCGATCCCGGCTGACGCAAGAATCGGGCCGAGTGGCACGCCGATCTCACCGAGGACCATGACCGTGGCGACAGTGAAGACGATGACGGAGACGCTGCTGGCCAGTACCGAGCCGACCGCCTGTGTGCGCTGCAACCGCCGCTCACCAGCCAGGGCCTTGGCCGGGTCGATGGTCGCGGCCCGCGGCTCCTCAACGGTCACCCGCTCGTGGCCCCCGCCCGCCGCGATCCGGGCGACCGCCCGCCGGATTGCCCGGCGGAGGAGATAGTTGACGACGACGGCCAGCGCAACGATGAAAGCGATCTTGATGGTGGAGCCGGCGATCGCATCACCGCGGTCCCGGAACCAGTCGCCGATGTCGTTGACCACGCCGTTCACCCGCAAGTCTGCCGCTGCCGTCACGTCACCTCCCCGACTATCGCGTGTCCGAGGTCCCTGTCCGGTGGCCGGCGGACCGCAGCGTGCATGGCTGGCCGCAAGGAGCCCAACGTAGCAGCGCCTGGTTGCAGCAAGGCCAAGCCAGGTCGGTGCGTGGTCCCGCCGAAACGGCGGCATCCCCGGCGCGGAATCAGCCGAAGCGCAGACCCGTACCCGCGGCGAGGAATCCAAGGGTGTCGACGGACACCTCGACCGATCGGCTCACCGCCCGCGCCCCGTGGCCGACGTCCTTCTCCCGGCGGAACAGGATCGGCCGGGTGTCTGGGCCTCGTTCGGCGGGCGGCTGGGAGACCGCATGCTGCAGCGCGGCGCACATTTTCCGCGCATGCATCGGGTCGACCCGGGTGTCGCCGTCGAAGACCGTGAAGAGCGCCTCGGGGTAGTCGACGCCGTCTCGGACGTGGTGGTACGGGGAGTACGAGAGCAGCCAGCCGAGCTGCTCCGGATCCGACGCGGTGCCATACTCCTCGGACCAGGTGGCACCGAGGCCGGTTCGCTCGTAGCGCACCATGTCCAGCAGTGGTGCGGCACACGCCACCGCGGAATACAGCTCCGGTCGCTGGATGAGCGCGGCGCCGACGAGCAGACCGCCGTTCGACCCGCCGGCGATCCCGAGCCGTTCCGGTGTCGTCCAGCCGTTGGCGATGAGCCACTCGGCGGCGGCATGGCAGTCGTCGAAGACGTTCTGCTTATGGGCGCCCATTCCGGCGCGGTGCCAGTCCTCGCCTTCCTCGCCGCCGCCGCGCAGCCCTGCGATCGCGTACACGCCGCCGGCCTCGACCCAAGCAAGCACGGTTGCTGAATACGCCGGCGTCAGCGGGAAACCGAACCCGCCATACCCGTACAAGATCGTCGGGCCTGGCTCGGTGGGTCGGGCCTCCCGCGACATGACGAACATCCGGACGTCGGTGCCGTCCTTCGACTGGTAGGTGACCTGAGTGGTTGTGATCTCCGGCGCCTCGATGGACCCGGGCGCCGTGGTCCATAGCGTGGTCTTACCGGTCAGGGCGTCGTAGCGGTAGACGGACGACGGAGTCACGTGATCTGTGTAGCCGAACCACGCCTCGTGGCCGCCCTCGATGCGCTCCACGATCCCGGAGACCGACCCGACGCCGGGCAGCGGCACGGTGCCGGTTCGCGTGCCAGTGCGCAGCTGATGGATGGTGATCTCACCGACAGCGTGCCTGGTCCACGAGCACAGTAGTACGGGATCGTCGCCCAGCTCTGGCCCGTCGAGGATCGCGTAGCCGTCGAGCACCGCCTCCGGATCTTCCGGGATGAGCTCCTGCCAGCCCTCGTACCCGAGCCGGTCGGGTGTTGTCACGCAGAGCCGGCCGCGCGGCGAGTCGCGATCGGTCGAGATGTAGAGGCGCCCGTCTCGGCCGACCTCGACCGAGGTCTGGGCGTCCACTCCTTCTTGGACAACGGCGAGCTCCGGCGCCTCCGGCGAGGTGGCCGACAGGTCCGCTATCCATACGTCGGTGCGCGGCGCGGTGCCGGCGGACGCGGCGACCACGAGCCACCGCCCGTCCCGGCTGACCTGTGCGGAGTAGTAGTTCGTCTTATCGAGTCCCGCGCCGAAGATCATCACATCATCCGCGGGATCGCTGCCCAGCGGGTGCAACATGACCCGGCGGTGATACTGCTCTTCGCCCTCGGGCACTTTGTCCGGGGGCAACCTGCGCACGTAGTAGTAGGCCTTCCCGCCGGGCAACCAAGCGATCGGCGAGTAGCGCGCGCGGTCGATCGGGCCGTCGACGGTGTCGCCCGTGGCCACGTCCATCACTCGGATCACAGACTCCTCGGTGCCGCCCACCGAGAGCTGGTAGGCGAGCAGCAGGCCCTCCTTGGATGGCTGCCACGCGTCGAGCGTTGTCGTGCCGGAGGCGTCCAGCGCCATCGGGTCGATGAGGATGCGCTCTCGCTCCGGCTCGGGTCCGGTTGGCGTGGCCGGGAGATCCGCCCGGCCGGTCGCGGTGGAGTCGCCGGGATTGGTGGTCGGGGTGGCTGCTGGCGGTGGCGGATCCGTTGTCAGGAGCACGGCGTGTTCCTGGTCGGCAGTGCGGCGCATGAAGAAATTGCGGCCACCTCGCCAAACTGGCGGGGAGACGACGCCGGCGGAGAGTAGCTCGAGCAGCCGGGCACGCAGCTTGTCGCGATCGGGCCAGCGTGCCTGATAAGCGGCGAAGAGCGCGTCTTGCGCGGCAGCCCACCGTTCCGTCTGCTCGGAGTCGGTGTCCTCCAGCCAGCGGTAAGGGTCGGCGACCCGTTGTCCGTGAATCTCCTCGACTAGGTCCAGCCGCTCTGCCTCGGGGTAGGCGCGCTCCATGCCCGCCACCCTAGCGACGAGCGAACGACCCGAGCGACCCATTCCAACCTCCGACTGCCGACGTGTCGCAGCCCAAGGCATCCACGGTCTGACCTGCGCCGATTCCAAGTTTCCAACTGTTTGATCGAAAGACGTGGAGTTCCGCCCTTGATCGGGGGACACTGGTTCCGCCGGGGGCCCGGCGCGAGCCACGCGCCGGGACTTGCCAGAGGAGGCCCAGTGGCCCACGCGTTGATCTTGAACGCGACGTATGAGCCGTTGTGCACCGTGCCCCAGCGGCGCGCCATCGTGCTCGTGCTGTCGCAGCGGGCGGTGACGCTCGAGGAAGCGGATGTGCTCTTGCACAGCGAGCGGCTAACGCTCGCCGCGCCCTCAGTCGTACGCCTGACCAGGTACGTCCGAATCCCCCACCGGAACGGCGGCGTACCGCTTACGCGGCGAGCCGTTTTCGCCCGCGACGGCGGGCGGTGCCTCTACTGCGGTGGCCCAGCAACGAGCATCGACCACGTCGTCCCTCGCAGCCGCGGGGGACTTCACACATGGGAGAACGTCGTGTCGGCCTGCCGCCGGTGCAACCACATCAAAGGAGACCGCCACATCGGCGAGCTCGGCTGGCGGCTGCGCAAGCAGCCGATTCCGCCGAGCGGCTCGGCGTGGCGAATACTCGGCAGCGGCCGGCACGATCCCCGGTGGCTGCCTTATCTCACCGCCTTCGGCGCTGACTCCTTCCTGGCCGAAGCGACCGCATAGCCGCCACGCCCCTTTTCGGATGAACGGCACGTTGAGTCGATAGGTTCGTGCCAACGTCCCATTCATCTCGCCTCCTTTCGAGCGAACGGCCCATTCATCCACTGACGGCCAGGATCGTGTACGAGCTCACCGTCAGCGCTGCACCTCGTGGCAAGGCGTCGGCACCCGCAGCCGATGGTCATCGGCCGAATCGACGTTGCTTTGTGATCGACTGGTCGTCATGGCGGAGCTTCACGAGCTGACCGCGCTGGAGCAGGCCGAGGCCGTGCGCCGGCGCGAGGCATCGCCGGTCGATCTGGTCGAGCACTATCTGCGGCGGATCGACGCTCGCAACGACGAGCTGGGCGCCTATGTGACGGTGACCGCCGATCTCGCCATCGAACAGGCGAGGGAGGCCGAACGCGCCGTCCGGACGAGTAGCCAGGGGGACCCAGCGCACCACTCGCTTCCTGCGCTCCACGGTGTTCCGGTGGCGATCAAGGACCTGACCATGGTCGCCGGCGTACGTTGCATGCTCGGCTCGGCCGCCTACCGAGACTTCATAGCGCCACAAGACGACCACGTGGTCAGCCTGCTCGTGCGCCGGGGCGGCATGCCGCTGCTGGGCAAGACCAACACTCCCGAATTCGGCACGCCTTGTTACACCGAGTCTGCTGTCGCTCCGCCGGCCTGTACGCCGTGGGACCTCACCCGAAACGCCGGCGGTTCGAGCGGCGGCGCTGCCGCCGCGGTCGCCGCCGGGCTTGCCCCCGTCGCCCAGGGCAACGACGGCGGCGGCTCGGTACGCATACCGGCGAGCTGCTGTGGCCTGGTCGGGCTCAAAGTCTCCCGCGGACGGATCAGCAACGGCCCGATCTCAGGAGACCTGAGCGGCCTGGCCTGGCATGGACCCGTCGCGCGAACCGTCAAGGACGCCGCGGCGATGCTCGATCTGATGGCCGTGCCAATGCCTGGCGACCCCCACTGGGCGCCTCCGCTGCCGCCCGGCGAGACGTTCCTGGGGCACGCCGAGCGGGAGCCGGGCCGGTTGACCATCGGCCGCTTCGCCGCGCCAGTGATCGCCGAGACCGACGTCGCTCTCGAATGCCGGACGGCGTACGAGCACGCGAGCAAGCTACTCGCGGCGCTCGGTCATGAAGTTGTCGACGTTCGGCCGCCGTTCGGACCGGACGCTGTGCCGGCATTCGAGCGGGTCTGGTCGGTCCTCGCCGGTGTCGTGCCGGTCGAGCCGGAGAAGGAAGCGTTGCTTACGCCGTTGACCCGATGGTTGCGCGACCGTGGCCGGCGGGTCTCCGGGTTCGGCTACGCGTCCTCGATCGGCACGATGCAGGCCACCAGCCGCCGAGTGATCAGCGCATGGCAGGATTACGACGCGATCCTCACGCCGACCCTCGCCAAGCTGCCCGCACCTGTTGGCGCTCTGCGCAACGACGCCGATCCGGCCGCCGACTTCGCGGCAGAGAAGGCGTTCACCCCGTTCACCTCGGTCTACAACGTGACCGGCCAGCCAGCGATCTCGCTGCCGCTCCATTGGACCAGCCCCGAGGGCTCCCCTGAGCTCCCCGTCGGCGTGATGCTCGCCGGCCGGCCCGCCGGCGAGGCGCAGCTGCTTTCGCTGGCGGCGCAGCTTGAAGTCGCGGAGTCCTGGCGAGACCGCAAACCACCAGGTTGGTAGGGCGGCGACGGCGAGCGGGCGGCCCACCCCGTGGAGGCTTGGGCAGCCCGTCGGGAACACTATGCGCATGCCATCGCGGGAGGCCGAGCGCGCTCCACCGGACCGTCGCCCGGCTCCTGACCCGGCGCTCGCGGCGCTCTGCGCCGGTTGTGGGGTGGCCACCGAATTCTGGGACTGGCGCGGCCGGCACAGCTTCGTGCCCCGCGAGACGTTGATCGCTGTGCTTGCCGCGCTCGGCGTGGACGCGAGCGACCCCGCCGCGGCCCTGGCCGAGCGGCGGCAGGCCCGCCTGCAACGGCCCCTCCCACCGGTCATGGTGGTACGAGCCGGAGCGGGCTCCCGGTTCGCCGCGCACCTTAGGTACGACAGTCAGCCCGACATGCTGGTCGAGCTCGAAGACGGTGGAGTACGCGCCGATGTCGCGCCGGTCGCGGGCTACGCGGTGGAGCCGGATCTCCACAGCGGCGACCGTCTTACTGCCGAGCGAACGTATCTGCTCCCGCCGGATCTACCGCTCGGCTGGCATCGCATACACATCACCGGCCGTGGGGCCCGGGGCCGCACACCCGAGGCCAGCTGTCCCCTCGTCGTGGTGCCGCAGCGCCTCGAGCCGCCGCCGGCACTGGCCGGCGGTCGCGCATGGGGCCCGGCCGTGCAGCTTTATGCGGTGCGCTCGCGCCGGTCGTGGGGCCACGGCGACCTCGTCGACCTCGCGGAGCTCGCCGGGTGGTCGGCGCGGTCGCTCGGCGCGGGCTTCGTCACCGTGAATCCACTGCACGCGGCCGAGCCGGTCCCGCCAGTCGAGCCCTCGCCCTATCTACCGACCAGCCGTCGTTACGGGAGCCCGCTCTATCTCCGCATCGAGGCGATTCCCGAGTATGCCTATCTGGAGCCGTCCGCCAGTGTGCAGGTCGATCGGCTGGCTGCGGCCGCCGGCTCGGGCATGGAAGGTGCAGACCGGATCGATCGCGACTCGGTCTGGCTGGCGAAGAAGGCAGCCCTGGAGCTGGTCTACGAGGTGCCGCGGGGGCCGGGTCGGGAGGCGGCATATCAGTCATTCCTCGGTGCGGCGGGCGACTCTCTGGTCGACTTCGCTACCTGGTGTGCGCTCGCCGAGGTTCACGGCCCGCGATGGCGCAGCTGGCCGGTCGAGCTGCAGGACCCGCGCCGTGCAGCGGTGACCGCAGCCCGGCGCGAACTCGCGTCCCGGGTCGACTTCTACCGCTGGCTCCAGTGGCTGCTCGACGAGCAACGGGCAGTATCGCAGCAAGCCGCGACCGAGGCCGGCATGCGCCTCGGCATCGTGCACGACCTCGCGGTTGGCGTACATAACGAAGGTGCGGACGCCTGGGCACTGCGTGACGTGTTCGCCAGGGACATGTCGGTCGGTGCGCCGCCGGACGAATTCAACCCACGCGGTCAGATTTGGTCGCAGCCACCGTGGGAGCCGTTCCGCCTGGCCGCCGCGGGCTTCCTGCCTTATCGCGACGTCCTTCGCGCCGTGCTGCGGCACGCGGGCGGCGTTCGGGCCGACCACGTCATGGGCCTGTCCAGGCTGTGGTGGGTGCCCGAGGGGCGGCCCGCCGATGAGGGGACATATGTGCGGTAC
This sequence comes from Actinomycetota bacterium, assembly GCA_046725875.1. Lineage (GTDB taxonomy): Bacteria > Actinomycetota > Actinomycetes > JAKEEW01 > JAKEEW01 > JBKOZJ01. Next base: position 10,122 of record JBKOZJ010000018.1, on the reverse strand, counting down.
GACCACGAGGCGATGGTCGGCATCCTGGCGCTCGAGGCGGATCGTGCCGGCGCCCTGGTCATCGGCGAGGATCTGGGAACCGTGGAGCCGTGGGTGCGCGACTACCTGCGCGACCGCGGGATCCTTGGCACGTCGGTGCTTTGGTTCGAGCGCGACCAGGCTGGCCCGGTGCCTCCACAGCAGTGGCGGCCGCTTTGCCTCGCCACGGTCGACACCCACGATCTGCCGCCAATCGGCTCCTTCCTCGCCGGCGACCACCTGCGGCTTGCCGACCGGTTGGGATTGCTGACCAGGTCATACGACCAAGTGGCCGGCGAGCATGCCGAGGCGGTTGAGCAGTGGCTCGATCTGTTGCGACGGCTGCGGCTACTGCGTCCGGTGGCCGCCGAGCTGGAGATCGTCGTGGCATTGCACCGCTTGCTGGCCCGTACACCAGCCATGCTGGTCGGAGTGTCGCTCGCGGACGCGGTCGGGGACCGACGGCCGGCCAACGTGCCCGGCACGACCAACGAATATCCGAACTGGCGGTTGCCGCTGGCGGACGCGGCCGGCAAGCCGGTGCTGCTCGAGGACCTCACGGCGGCGCCGGAGCTGCGCGAGCTCGGCCGGGTTCTCACCGTTGCAATCGGTGGCCCCTGACCGGCGATCCGTGATCGCCTCGACTACCGTTCTGCTGTGACCATTCGCACCTTGCTCCGGGTTGCCGCGGTCAGCGGCGGTACTGCAGCCGGCTTGCTGGTGGGCTCGCCGGCGTTCGCTGAGCACCCTGACGCCGGGGACGACCCAGGGAAGGGGCTGAGCGCGCTCGAAACCCTGCTGCTGTTTGGGGTCGTTCCGGTCGGCGCCTTCCTGCTCATCGCGCTGCTCGTCGCCGTACCGTCCATCGCGCGGGGCCCCCGTTACCGGCCCGACCGCGGCTGGCAGGGCGGTCCGCTGGTGTTTGGTGCGCCACCCGGCGCCGAGCTGCCCTCGAGCGCCACAGTTGGCCCTAGCAGGGTCATCGAGGCGCCGGTGGAGGATGACGCTCGAAGCGCAGCCGAGTCGGAGGCTGAGCAGCGACCAGAGGGAGGCGGAGCCGGTGCTCGCTGGTGAGGCCCTCAGCCCTCGGCAGCAGGAGGAGATCGAGCGGGCGATCGAGATAGCCGAGCGCGAGTCGGATCTGACCTACATGGCCCACGTCGGTCCGACTCCGGACGAGCCGCCCGCCTTCGCGCGCAAAATTCTGGCCGGCATGCCCGCTCCCGATCGCTCGATCGTCGTGGTCGTCGACCCCGACCGTCGCCAGCTGGAGATCGTGACCGGCACGGTCGCGACGCGGTACGTGGACGACCGCGCATGCGCCCTTGCTGCGGCCACCATGACCAGCTCCTTCGCCACGGGCGACCTCGCCGGAGGGATCGCGGGCGGCATCATCCTGTTGGGGGAGCAGGCACGCCATCCGCGAAGCCTCCACCTCGATCAGCCGTAGAGCCGACACCAACCGGGCCCGCAGCCGGAGCGCCGCGACGAGTGGCCGCGCGGTGCGGGTCACGGGGGCTTGGGCGCGTGTCGGACCGTGGACGTACCGTTGATTTGTGTTGTACGAGCCGGCGCAGTCGCTGACCGATTTCGCGTTGGGCATCGTCACGGTGACGTTCGCCGTCATGCTCAGCCGATCGGACGCCGCGAATCGGTACTGGCGGGGCGCGTTCTGGTGGTTCGGAGTGGCGGCGCTCGGCGGTGCGGTGCATCACGGTGTGTTCAACCGCTGGGAGCGTGCCGGCTTGATCAGCTGGACGATCATCAGCCTGATCGTGGTCGTGGCCGTGTCATATGTCCTGGCGGCGACAGTGACGGATGTGCTCGGACCCGGCCGGGCGAGGGCATTTTGGTTGCTGCGCTCGATCGGCCTCGCCGCCTATGTCGTCGTGGCAATGACCGGACACGCCGGCGTCGCCGCCATCCTTGCCTGTGAGAGCCTGACCATGCTCAGTGTGCTTTCGCTTTGGGGCTGGGCGACATGGCACCGGCACCCGATGGCTCCCGGCGTGATCGTCGCGATCCTGGCGAGTGGCGGAGCCTCCGGCCTCAAGGCCGTGAGCCCAGAAGTCACGGCGATGATTGGGCTCGACCCCACGTCCGCCTATCATGTCGCGCAGATCCTTGGGACGATCTTGCTGTACGACGCAGTGCGCGGTCGCCGCCCCGTGCCCACCGAGGTCGCCGCTTCCCGGGCCGCCGCGTAGCGAAGGAGGGCTCAGCGGCGGTCGACTCAGCTTTGCGGCACGGCTGTGGCCGCGTCGCGGGCGCGGGCGCGAAGGGCGCGGGCGACGCCGTCCCGGCCCTCCACGAGCAGTCGGCGCAGGGCCGGCACCGGCTCCTCCTCGGCGATGTAGCGGTCCGTCCGGTCGATCGTCGACTCCTCGATCCGGAGTGATGGGTAGAGCCCGACCACTATTTGCTGAGCGATTTCATTCGTCCGGCTGGCCCAGATCTCCTTGATCGACGCAAAGTACGGCTCGACATATGGCTCTATCAGGTCCAGCTGGTCGGGATTGCTGAAGCCACCGATGACCGATGCTTGGATCGCATTCGGCAGGTCGCCCCTTGTCACGACCGACTCCCAGGCCTCCGCCTTTGCGGCCGGAGTCGGGCGGGCGGCGAGGGCGCCGGCGGCGTGGCGCTGCCCGGTGGCAGTGTTGTCCCGGTCGAGCTCCGCATCCACATCGCGCTCGTCGGCCGCGCCGGTCGCGACGAGCCGCGTGACAAGATGCCAGCGCAGGTCCGCGTCCATAGTCAGCCCCTCGACGGTCTCGGTGCCATCGAGCAGTGCCCGTACATAGGCAAGGTCATCCTGCGAGCGGGCCGCGTTGACAAATGATCGCGCCCAGGCAAGCTGGTGGTCACTGCCCGGCGCCGCAGTGTGGAGGTGCTGGCGTGCCGCGGCACCTAGCTCGGCCAGCCCGACCGGCCGCCACACGGGATCGGCGAAATGGTCGAGCGCACTGAAGGTCTTCCGCAGCAGCGCCTGGACCACGGCGATGTCCGACTCCTCGCCGATGCCGCCGAGGACGAGCCGGATCCAGTCGCGGGCCGGAAGCTCCGCATCGCGCGTCATGTCCCACGCCGCGCTCCAGCACAATGCACGGGGGAGTGACTCGCTGATCGAACCGACCGATCCCGCCACGACCGCCAGCGAACCCGGGTCGAGGCGAACCTTCGCGTAGGTCAGGTCGTCGTCGTTGAGCAGGATCAGATCAGGCTTGAGAATGCCGGCCAGCTCGGCTACCTCTGTCCGATCACCCGAGACGTCCAGCTCGAGCCGGTCCCGGCGAGAGATCCGCCCATCCGCCGCCTTGTCGTACAAGCCGATCGCGATCCGGTGCGAGCGCAGCGTCGGCCACTTCGCCGGGGCCTCCTGAAGTACCGCAAACGAGGTGAACCTGCCCTCCTCGTCGACGGCGAACTCCGGTCGCAGGGTGTTGACCCCGGCCGTCTCGAGCCATTCCGTCCCCCACCCGGACAGGTCACGGCCGGAGGTCTCCGCCAGAATCGCTAGCAAGTCAGCGAGCGTGGTGTTGCCCCACTCGTAGCGCTTGAAGTAGTGGCGCATCCCCTCGAAGAAGCGGTCGATCCCGACCCACGCAACGAGCTGCTTGAGCACCGACGCACCCTTGGCGTAGGTGATGCCGTCGAAGTTGACCTCCACGTCCTCGAGATCTTTGATGTCGGCCACGATCGGATGGGTCGATGGGAGCTGGTCCTGCCGGTAGGCCCACGCTTTCTCCACGTTCGCGAATGTCGTCCAGGCACCTCGCCAGCGGGTTACCCGTGACTGGCAAAGGACCGAGACATACGTCGCGAAAGACTCGTTGAGCCAGAGGTCGTCCCACCAGCGCATCGTGACCAGATCGCCGAACCACATGTGGGCGAGCTCGTGCAGGATCGTCTCGGCGCGTCGTTCATAGGCTGCGTCGGTGACTTTGGACCGGAAGACGTAGTCCTCAAGGATCGTCACGCACGCGGCGTTCTCCATTGCGCCGGCGTTGTATTCGGGCACGAAGAGCTGGTCGTACTTCGCGAAGGGGTACGGATAATCGAATGTCTCGTGGAAGTAGTCGAAGCCCTGCTTCGTGACCTCGAAAATGCCCGCGGACTTGAGGTACTCGGCGAGAGACCGACGGCAGTAAGCCGCGAGCGGGATGAGGCGGTCGCCGTACCAGTACTCGTCCCGCTCGACGTGGTAGGAACCCGCCACGAGGGCGGTGATGTACGTGGAGATGCGCGGCGTCGGTTCGAACGACCACAACGCCTTCCCGGGAGTCAGGGACTGTGGGCTCGGTGTCGGTGAGTTCGACACCACCTCCCAGTCGTCGGGGGCGATGACGGTGAGTTGCCACCGACCCTTGAGGTCGGGCTGGTCGAAACAGGCGTAGACTCGGCGGGCGTCCGCGACCTCGAACTGGCTGTAAAGGTAGATCGACTGGTCAACCGGGTCGACGAACCGATGCAGACCTTCGCCCGTGTTCATATAAGAGCAGTCGGCGACTACTCGCAGTTCGTTCTCCGCGTCCAGATCCTCGAGCTGGATCCGGAGGCTGTCGAAGACAGCGGCCGGGTCGAGCGTCCGACCGTTCAACCTGATCTCGTGCGCTTCCGGAGCCACCAGGTCGGCAAAGGTGGACGATCCGGGCTCCCGGCACCCGAACCTGATCACTGTAGTGGACCGGAAGGTGGACTCGCTTGTCGTGAGATCGAGCTCGACGGCGTAGGAATCGACGTCGATCAATGCGGCGCGGCCGGCGGCCTCGTCGCGGGTCAGGTTCATGCCCGGCACGGTCTTGGCTCCCCGTTCGACAATCGCGGCCATGGCATCGTGCCACGTCCGTCCGTCCGCCGCCTCCCCCTATAGGGATCCTGGGCCGCGGCCTGACGATCTGTCCCTCCCGTTCGTGGGTTGCATCGGACGGCGCTGCTGTCTAGTGGAAGACTGCCCGGCATGCGGATCTATATCGCATCCGACCACGCCGGCTACGAGCTCAAGTCGCACCTCCTCGGCCGGCTGGAGGAGGCCGGCCACGAGCCGGTCGACTGCGGCCCGATGGCGTATCACAGCGACGACGACTACCCGCCCTACATTCTGCGCGCGGCGACCCGGGTGGCCGCCGATCCGGACAGCTTGGGCGTGGTGATCGGGGGTTCGGGCAACGGGGAGGCGATGGCTGCCAACAAGGTGGGCGGCGTCCGGGCCGCGATCGCATGGAGCGAGGAGACCGCCCAACTCGGCCGGGAGGACAACGACGCCAACGTCGTCTCCATCGGCGCTCGTATGCACACGGTCGACGAGGCGACCAGATTCGTCGACGTGTTCCTTGCCACGCCGTTCAGTGGTGCGGAGCGGCACCGCCGCCGCATCGACATGCTGACGGCCTACGAGGAGACCGGCGCGCTCCCCGAAGTTCCTGCCCCTTAACCCACGCCGGCGAGGGGCAACCGGCCGGTGTCAGAATATGAACGGGCACCACGGAGCGAGCGGCGAAGTGAAGGCGCGGCTTGTCGTGGCGACCGTCCCCGGGGTGTGCTCGGCGACCCGGCCAGCCGCGGCGAGCGTCTCGAGCGGAACGCCGCCTAGATAGGCAGAGCCGAGGCTACGCGCATCCAAGGAGAGGTCGGCCGGCTCCTGAGTCTTCGTACACGAGACACCGGACGAGTCGGCGGTGAGCCGCCAGTGGCCGCCGTTCCAGGCAAGGACGTCGTCGGATACGTCGATCACGACGTCCACGTCGGTCGCGTAGCGTCGAGCTGACAGCGCCGCGCCGATATCGAGGATCCGGACAAACATCGAGTCGGAGAGCGTTGGCTTGGCCCGCCGCGGATCTGCCAGCCACAACAGCAACGGGTCATCGACCGGCAGGTTCCAGTATTCGATGGTGGTCATCAGGTCGATGTCGAGGAGGAACCGCCACAGCTCGGCGTACGCGGCCTGGTCAGCGGCGAGCACCTCGCGGACGATGACTGTGCCGGCCGGGCCAGCGTCCTCCCACTTCCCCTTGGGGACATATAGCGCGTAGCCGCGGGGCTGCCCACCGCTCTCCGCGACGAGGCAATACAGGCGGCCGCCGCCGCGGCTGGCGGTTGGGCTGTCGGTCGAGCGGTTCCACCGCGGCTCGGTCCGGGCGAGGAATCCCGGCCGCGACGGCGCGGTGGCTGCGACCGCCTCGAGTGCATCGAACGACTTCTTGGGGTCGACGATGCGCAGCCGTAGCGACGGGTCCCTCGGCGCGTCCGTCAGACCGGCACGGCGGGGAAGCGTCAACGAGTACTTCATCGAGGCCAGCCCGTAGCCGAACCGGCCATAGATCGCCCCCTCGCTCGCCCAGAGCGTGGCAACCGGTTCCCCGAGCTCGTGCAGGTCGGTCAGCTGCCGATGCATGAGAGAGCGAAGCACGCCACGCCGCCGATGCGTGCTTCGTACGCCGACCCAGGTCACGCCGCCGGTATGCGGCAGGACGGCGCCCGGAACGGTCAACGCGAGGTCGTACGCGGCGGTAAACCCGATCAGGTCGTCGCCGTCGTAGGCAGCTAGAGTGCGTGACCAGTCGAGGAGTTGACGCTCCCGTTCGAGGACCTCTTCAGGGAAGAGGTCGCCGAAGACAAGCTCGTCGTTTGCCACGACCGCGTCCCACTCCTCGGGGTTGACCGGTCGGATGGCGTAGGGGCCGGCAGCGCTCTCCGTCATGGCAACTGCCTACCACCGACCGGTGACAATCGGACAGCGAATTACCGCGAGATAGGGCGTGGCGGCCCTAACCGCTTGTCCCGACCCGGACCGCTGGGCATGATCGAGGCGTGGACGTGCCTGCGTCGGCGGACGAACAGCCCAGGGCGCGACTCGCTGTCGTATCCGGCGGCGCGACCGGGATCGGCAAGGCGATCGCGACGGCCCTCGCCCGAGACGGCGACCGCCTGATCATTCTCGGACGGCGCTCGGATGCACTGGAGAAGGCAGCGGCGGACATCGAGGCCGGTGGGTCGGGCAGGGACGTGCTCTGGTACTCAGTCGATCTGACGCAGCCCGACCAGGTCGAAGCAATCTCGGCAGCGGTTGCCGGCGCGGTCGGCCAGGTAGATGTCCTTGTCAACAACGCGGGCGGAGTCTCTAGTGCGCCTGCCGGCACGCTCACGGAGATCGCCGCGGCCTGGCGAGACGACTTTGACGGCAACGTACTTCCGGCAGTCCTACTCACCGAGGCCTTGCTTCCGCACATGACCCGCCCGGGTGGCCGGATCGTCGCGATCAGCTCGGTTGCGGCGCTGCGGGGGGCCGGATCCTATGGTGCGGCTAAGGCGGCGTTGCATGCATGGGCGTATTCCTTGGCGCCACAGCTCGCGCCGGAGGGGGTAACAGTGAATATCGTCGCGCCGGGCTTCGTCCCCGACACCGAGTTCTGGTCGGGCCGGCTGACGCCAGAGGTATACGAGTCGAGGGTGCGGCTGATCCCGATGAACCGGCCGGGTACGCCCGAGGAGGTCGCGGCGGCGGTTCGCTACTTGGTGTCGCCGGCTGCCGGCTGGACAACCGGCCAAATCCTCCAGGTGAATGGGGGGACGCTCCTCGGCCGCGGCTGACCGTCATCCCGCGGGTTCGGCCAGGACCTCGGCGAAGGTCGGCAAGGCGATGTTGCGTCCGGTCACGAGAGCGACGACCGGGCCGGACGGATCGACCTTGCCGGAGAGCACGGCGGCGACCGCGACGGCGCCCGCCCCCTCGACGACAAGGCCGTGCTCGGCGGCGAGGAAGCGCATTGCCGGTCGGATGTCCGCCTCGGAGACCGACGTTAGGGCATATGTGTGCTTGCCGATGAGCGCCGGGGTGATGCAGCCCGGTTCGAGGTTTCCGGCCAGTCCGTCGGCGAGGGTTTGCCCGATGGGCAAGGACACGATCGCGCCGCGGGCGATGGCTGCCGACACCGATCGCGAGGCCTCAACTTCGACTCCGACGATTCGCACACCCGGGCTGCCCGTTGCCCACAAGCTCAGGCCCGCCACCAGCCCACCCCCGCCGATTGGTGCGACGATCGTGACCGGCCCGTCGATCTCGTGTGCCACCTCACGTCCGATGGTCGACTGGCCAGCGATCACCCACGGGTCGTTGTACGGAGACACGAACGCCGGGCCGTCCGCGGCGAGCTCGACGGCGTACGCCTCGGCGGCGTCGTAGCTGTCCCCCTGCTGCACCACCTCGACGGCGAACCGGCGGAGGGCGGCGACCTTCGCCGCTGAAGCGGTCTTGGGGACGACGATTGTGGCCCGGATGCCCAGCGAGGTTGCGGCGTATGCGACGCCGAGTCCGTGGTTGCCCGCGGATGCCGTGACCACCCCCGCGGCCCGAGCCTCGTCCCCGAGCGCGGACAGTGCAGCCAGCGCGCCCCGCACCTTGAACGACCCGGTTGGTTGCCAGCTTTCGAGCTTGAGCCATCCATCCCCGGTTGCGGTCGTCGATACCAAAGGTGTTGGCGGGAGATGGCTTTCTACGACTTCCGATGCCCGGTCGAGATCATCCATCGCCGGCGGCCGAACCACCCGAACCGAAGTAACCACTGCACTCCTCCCGCCGTCCGCGGACTTCTCGGCGCGCCACCCTATGCCGACGCCTCGGCCACGGGATGGTCGGTATGCATCCCTTGACCGTTCGCGATCAATGATCAGAGTCTGACGCTCACGACCTCGTGGCTGGTAGGTGGCGCGCTACGCTCGCCCGGTGTCCGATCTGCCAAGGGCCTACTTCGCGTTTCCCGGTCCGCTGCGCGACCAGCTCGTGGCAGCGATCCTGGCCGGCGAGAAGACGTCAACGACGTCGCTTGTCGTCGAGTATGAGCACGACGGCGAGCCGGTGCCCGAGGTTGGCCACCGGAGCGTTGTCGTCGACTCGGCCGGTCGGCCCGTCGCCGTGATCGAGACGACCGACGTGCGCGTCCTGCCGCTCCGTGATATCGATTTGGCACATGCGGCCGACGAGGGAGAGGGGTACGAGACGGTCGCGGCCTGGCGGGAGGCACACGAGCGCTTCTGGCACAGCAGTGAAATGCGCGCCTACCTCGGCGATCCCACCTTCACGATCGGCGATGAGACGCCTGCGGTTGCCGAGCGCTTCCGCGTCGTCGAGCGCTTCTGACGCTTATTGCTCGCCGGCATGCCGGTTGAAGATCATTGGACCGTAAATGCGAGGATGATCGGCCTGATCGAAGATCTTTGGACCGTGAGTGCGAGAAATCGGCGCGATTCGTCCAGTTGACGGTCCATGGATCTTGCCTTTGGGGTCATGATTTCTACCTGAGGGACCACCGTTCCCGAACCCTCCGCGGCCTCTGGGACCATCGGCGGTCATGGGCAGTCTCAAGGCGAGGCAATTTGAGGTAGCGGCGTCGCTGATCCGTGATACCGGCGGCCGAGTTCTGCTGATCCACGAGGCGTACGGGTTCCAGCGCTTCGGTTTGCCGGGCGGTCGGATCGAGGCTGGCGAGACGCCCGCTGACGCTGCGATCCGGGAAACATGCGAGGAAACCGGACTCACCGTGGTCCTCGGAGAGCTGCTGTTCGCCGGTGACTTCGTCGGTGCCGACGGCGTCCCGTTCCGCGCGTACGCCTTCGACGTGGTCGAAGCGCACGGTGTTCCTGCCGTACAAGATCCCCGCGAGATCACCTCGGTGGAATGGTACGACCTCGATAACCTCCCCGAGCCGCTCACCCTGCTCACTGCCGAAATGCTCACTCGGCTACGCGGCGGCGATGCGCGGAGAAGTCGCTAATGATCGGGGACGATGGAGCTGTGGCTCGTCGTCCTCGGCTGGTCGCCGTTCTCGGATGCGGCGTACTAGCGCTGAGCGTGGTGAGCTGTGGCGGTTCGAAGGAGGCGAGCGGAGCGCCGACGTCCGGCGGCACGGCCTCGGCGACAACGCGGCCATCGCAGATACCGTCCACCACGCCCCCGTCCGCGGGCCTGGAGGGCTGCCCGGAACGGACCCTCGACCAGCTCAGCCTCGCCGAGCGGGTGGGGCAGCTGTTCATGGGAGGCATCCAGGTCGACCGCACCCCCGCCTTTGTCTCCGCTCGTCTCGAGTCCGCGCAGGTGGGCTCTGTCTT
>JBKOZJ010000017.1:0-7597 GCA_046725875.1 Actinomycetota bacterium | reverse complement strand
GTCCGCGCCCGATGCGCTCATCGTGACCGCGGGGGCATACAAGGTCGTCTTCCTCGCCTTCCCGTTCGAGGCATACGGCACCGCCACGGACAAGGCCGATCTGATGAACCGGGCTTTGGCCTATCTGAGTTGATCAGATGAGGAAGGGACGCCTGAAGACCCCGGTCGGCCGCAGCCGGACCCACTGCCTTCAGCGATATTGTCATCGTGGCAAATCAGGACCCGGCAGGGAACAACTGCTCGTGAACGAGATTCCGACTGGTCACGATGGCTCCCAGTACACCTCCACCCGCCAACCGTCGGTATCGAGACACTTGAACGAGACCAGCTGCGGTTCATCATCACGCTCGACGATCGGCACGCCGTCGCGTTCCAATCGGGTATGCAGGGCACCGACCTCCTTCCGCGTCCGCGCTTGGGACTGGGCCGGCAACGTCTCGGCGTGGGCTTATGGACCGACGTTCGCTGTTAACCTCGCCCAGGAGACGTCCACGGCCTGGCGCTGGTCTACGGGCTGGAGACGCACAGCTTGGCTAAGCGCCTCGGGTGGCTATGTCAAGCTGACCGGCACGCCCGGGGCATACGGCCAGCTGACCTTCCATAGCCGCTCGGTGGCTCTCGCTGGTCCGCGGGCAGCCTCGCTCCGTCTGTCGGCGATCTACCTCGACGGGGTTCGCGTCGCAACCCTAAACCAGTGGTCGTCCGCGGCAGAGGCACGGCAGCCGCTCTACATCCGCAACAGCCTCAGTCTTACGACGACGCACGTGCTCGAGGTGCGATCCCTTGGTCAAGCCGGGCACGAGGGCGGCGGCACCAAAGTCGCGGTCGATGTCGCCTCGATTGTGGGCTGACCAGCACAGGAGATCACGATCGCTCCCCGCGCAGCTGACGGCCCCCAGGCTGAGCCTGACGGGACGCTCTCGGCGCCAGGGCAACGGAGCCGCCGCCGGCCGGGCAGCAGCAACCCCAGCCACATCGGATCAGGATTGGCACATCGCATGTAGGCGGGTGACCGTCGCCCAATTGCGCGCGGTGCCGGCGACGCCGGCCGCATTGCTGAATCCGGGGCGCGCGAGCCGTGCCGCCAACTCGCTTCGCCCGTAGCCGTCAGGCGTGTGGAGATAGAGCGTCCGCCCGACGAACTGGGCCGCATCCCGGCTGCCCTGCGCAGCGACCTCGCGGATGGCGGTCGCGACAAAGTCCCGCATCGCCTTCGTTGGCTCGCCGTTAAGAAACATTGCATGAACGAGCTTGGGATCCGGCTCGTCCGGAAACGGGTTGTCCTTGAGGACCTGTTCAAGCTCCGCACGCGACAGGACGACAACCCGCACGGACAGGCCAAGCGCGTCTGAGATCGCTCGCTCGATGCCTGCGGCGAGCGCGGAGGTCTCGGTGGTCGTGGCGCTAAAGACAACATTGCCGCTTTGGATGTACGTGGCGACGTCGGTGTGCCCAAGGCCCGACATCAGCCCCCGCAGCTCGGCCATCGCGATCTTGTTTCGTCCGGCGAGATTGATCCCGCGCAAAAGCGCGACGTGCGTCGGCATGGCACTCCGCTCAACCCCGGCCAGTGGGTACCAGACCACTGTCCCACGGGTCACTCGATCGTGTCCTCGACGCGTCGGCAGCCCAAGGCGTATATGGGAATCGCGCGGCTGCGCCATGGGCGGGCTTGCCGGCGGCCCATATGAAGCGACCACGGCCGCGATCTCGAGAAATCCGCGAGTCGACAGCTTGCCGATCTCGAAGCGCCATCCGACCACTAACCTCGGGGCATGGGCGTGCGACGGCTCGACCGCGACGAGGCGCGGCAGCTTGCCGTGCGAGCCCAGCTGCTCGACGGCAGCCGGCCGGCTGGCCTGGTCGAGCTCGTCGACCACCTGACCTTGCTGCAGGTAGACCCGACGGCCACGATCGCGCCGAACGCTGATCTCGTCGCGTGGAGCCGGCTCGGGGCGTCCTACCAACCTGCCGACCTGACCCGCGCACTGGAGGTGGACCGGACTCTGTTCGAGCTACGTGCCTTCATCCGGCCGATGACCGCCGTGGCGTTTCACGTGCCCGAGGAGACGAGGTACCTCGCGCAACCTAAAGTCCGGCAGTGGCTCGAGGCGAACGACGGCTTCCGGCGCGATGTCGTCGCCCGCCTCCGCGACGCCGGGCCACTGCTCTCGCGGGACGTGCCGGACACTGGTCGGGTCCCGTGGGGGTCGACCGGCTGGACCAACAACCGCAACGTCACCCAGATGCTGGAGTTCCTGTCGGCGAATGGAGAGGTCGCGGTGGCCGGACGGGTCGGACGGCAACGGCTTTGGGATGTGGCGGATCGCGTCTACCCGAGCTTCGAGCCCCTTCCGCCCGACCAGGCCCGGCGGCACCGCGAGGAGCGAAGGCTACGCTCGCTCGGCATCGCCCGTGCTAGGCCAGCCGTGCTCCCCGGTGAATCGATCTCGGTGGGGGATGCTGGCGTCCCGATGACGGTCGAGGGGCTGGACGGGGAGTGGCGGGTGGACCCTGACGCACTCGGCGGGCCCTTTACCGGTCGAACGAGGCTGCTATCGCCGTTCGACCGCCTGGTCCACGATCGCGACCGCACCAGGAGTCTCTTCGACTTCGACTATGTCCTCGAGATGTACAAGCCTGCGGCGCAGCGGCGCTGGGGCTACTTCGCGCTGCCGGTGCTGCACCACGACCGGCTCGTGGGCAAGCTCGACGCCAGGCCGACCGTAAGGCCGGGACCTTCACCGTCAACGCCCTGCACGAAGACGTGCGCTTCACCAGAGCGATACGCACCGATATTGACGCAGAGATCGAGGCACTCGCGGCCTGGCTGGGACTCAAGGTCGCCCGGGCGTAACTACGATGGACCAAGATGTGCTCAGCGCATTCGAGGACTTAACCCTCAATCACGAGCTCACCGACAGCGGCACCATGGAATGCCCTTTCAATCGCACCGTTTGGCCCTCCCGTCCCATTAGGGAGCGAAGCGGGCGGTCCCCGAATAGGTAAAGCCGGTCCCGAAGACGACCTCGACCGTCAGATTCGAGTGCAGGCCAGCGAGGCCTCCGGTCCCGCCGATGGTCTCAGCATTGAGCTCGAGGAGACCGGCGGGCGAAGCTGTGCCCTCGAACCGGAAGGTGGCCGAACCGGATCTGCCCTCGAATGAACAGCTGCAGGTGAACGTGCCGTGCACGGCATTCACCTGTCCCGACGAATGCACGATCACCGAATATTCCGTCTCCCATGTTCCGGTGAGGCTTCCCGCAACCGTTCCCGCGTCGCCATTCGCGGCGATGGTGTTGCCGTCGGCCGTTCGGAGGACCGTTGTGCTCGTACTCGTGATCGTCCCGGTTCCACTGGCGGGCGACGGCGGCGCCGCTGCGGTCGACGGGGGCGGTGCTGCCACCATGACCGACAGCACCGTTGCGACAAGGCCGATTGCCACCGTTAGCTTGCGCATACGCTGCTCCTTTCGAGATTCGCGGCGACATCTGCCTGAGAATCCCAGCGGAGGCGCGCGGATAGCGGTGCCGGTCCCCTGCCAGCACGCAGCACGGTGCGCTTCGTCATACCGGACCGGCTGCGTACACCTGCCCCGCCGAGAGGCGGTGTCCCCCCTTCGTCGTAGCAGTCCCGAGTGTCCTCCGCCCCTGCTGGCGAGTCAACGAAGTCCCGGCAGGTGACAGTATGCGCCGTTGGAAGTTGATCACGACTGATCGGCGCGCCCGGCCATCACCGGTCGCTTGTAGAGCGGGGCGACAGCCAGAGGGCGCGGCACTGCTTCGCTAGACCGCAGCCGTGACGCGGCGCTGAGGTTCGAAGGAGTGAACACAACCGATGCGACCGTCGTAGCATGCGGGCGTGTCGAGCGGGGATGCAGATCTGGTGTTCGTCGGTGGACGCATCTGCGCCGCCAGCAATGCCGGCCCGGCCACGGAAGCGGTGGCCGTGCGACAGGGCCGGATCGTCGCGGTCGGTACCGACGATCACATCCGTACGCAAGTCGGCCCGCGTACGGAGGTCGTAAACCTGCGCGGTCGGATGCTGCTGCCCGGCTTCCAGGATGCCCACGTGCATGCGCAGCAAGGTGGCCTTGAACGTCTCCGCTGCGACCTGACGCGTGCTGACACGCGCCACGACTATCTGCGGACCATCGGCGAATATGCCGCGGCGAACCCGAACGCCGAATGGATTCTGGGCGGTGGCTGGTCGATGGCCGCGTTCCCCCGCGGCCTTCCAGAGCGGCGCTCACTGGATCCGATCGTGCCCGACCGTCCGGTCTTCCTGCCGAACCGTGACCACCACAGCGCCTGGGTGAACTCCCGCGCCCTCGCCCTATCCGGCATCACCGCCGATACCTCCGATCCGCCGGGCGGGCGGATCGAGCGAAGCGAGGTCGGCGAGCCGACCGGCGTCCTGCATGAGAGTGCGATGCGCATGGTCGAAGAGCTTATTCCGGTGCCCGGCGAGGACGAGCGACGGCGGGCTCTCCTGGTGGCCCAGGCCTACCTGCACAGTCTGGGCGTCACGGCCTGGCAGGACGCCTGGGTCGGGAGCGGGCCCGGCATGGTGGATTCGTACGACACCTATCGGCACCTCGACAGCCATGGCCAGCTGACGGCGCGGGTTGTCGGCGCCCTTTGGTGGCAGCGCGACCGCGGTATCGAGCAGATCCCCGGTCTCATCGAACGGCGAAATGAAGCACACGCTGCTGGCCGGCGGTTCCGCGGCGACACTGTGAAGATCATGCAGGACGGCGTGTGCGAAACGTTCACCGCTGCCATGCTGGATCCCTATCTCGACGAGCACGGTGACGAGACCGGCAATCGCGGGCTGAGCTTCATCGATCCGGCCGCGCTCGACAGCTATGTCACCACGCTGGACGGAGCAGGCTTTCAGATCCACTTTCACGCTCTCGGCGACCGTGCGGTGCGCGAGGCCCTGAACGCGATCGACGCTGCCCGACGCGCTAACGGGCGAAACGACCTGCGCCACCACCTGGCCCATCTACAGGTCGTCGATCCTGGCGACTACCGGCGCTTCGCCGAGCTGGACGTGTGTGCCACGGTCCAGCCGCTGTGGGCGTGCCTCGACCCGCAGATGGTAGATCTCACGATCCCATTCCTCGGTTCCCGCGCCGCGCGGCAGTATCCGTTCGGTTCGCTAGCAGCGCATGGCGCACGGCTCGCATTTGGGAGCGACTGGCCGGTGTCATCACCGGATCCGCTGCAGCTGCTTTACGTTGCGGTCACCCGCACCGAGCCCCATGCGGGTGCGGCGGGTGAAGTCTTCGTCCCAGCAGAGCGGCTCAGCCTCGAACAGGCGCTGCACGCCGTCACGATGGGCTCGGCGTACGTCAGCCATCTGGACGCGGAGACCGGGTCCATCGAGGTGGGCAAGTTCGCCGACCTGGTCGTAGTCGACGGCGACCTGACCACGGACCCGAGCGTCCTCCTCGATAGCCAGGTGCAGCTCACGCTGGTCGCCGGCGAGAAAGTGTTCGAGGCCCCCAGCCCCTAGCTCCGGTGGACCGGGACGAGCATGCGCCGGCAGATGTCCGTAATTGGCGTTGGTTGGACCGCTGGGCGCCGACCGTTCGGCGGCGCCGGTATCCGGCGCCTGCATCACGCGTCGGATCAGTGACGCGTCTCCGCCCCGATTATTCGGTCGCGTAGAAGGCTGCTCTGGGCTTACATGGATTGGTGGAACCTACCTGGCTCGACGTGGATGAGGTCGACACCGCCGACATGGCCGGCGCTGTGGCACTGCTCGAGGCCGCACGCGTCGTCGACTCCCCGCACGAGCTCTCCCCGACGGTCTCGTCATTCGCGGCTGACCTCCGGTACGGATGGGACGGTGACCGCGGCCTCAGCGCCTTCACCAGGGACAATCACGGCCGGGTGTCCGGGCTGGCGCAGATCTTCTTCTCGCGCTGGGACAACACCCATCTCGCATCTCTCAGCATCACCGTGGACCCGCTCCTAAGGCGCCGCGGTCTGGGCCGCGACCTCTTCCAGGCGGCCGTCGAGCGGATCCGCGCCGAAGGTCGCAGGTTGGTTCTCATAGATGGATACGACCGGACTCCAGCGATCGGTTTCGCCAACGCGATGGGGCTCGAACGCGCCTCCGAGGAGGTCAATCGCCGCCTTCACATTGCGACCATGGACTGGGCACCACTCGACCGCCAGTACGCGGAGGCCGAACGCCGAGCGGCCGCGTACGAGCTGTTGCGGATCCCGGGCGACACGCCAGAAGCCATGCTCGGTGAGATCGCCCGGATGACCGAAGCGATCAATGATGCACCAACCGACGACCTCCAAATCGAGGACGAAGTCTTCACACCTGCCCGGATTCGGGCCTTCGAAGCCGCTCAGAAGGGCCGCGGTCGGCGGCTCTACCGCCTCGTCGCCCATCATCGTGACAGCGGCGAGCTCGCGGGCCACACGATGGTCGGCGTGGACAACGAGCGACCGTGGCACGGGTGGCAGTACGACACAAGCGTGCTGCGCGTTCACCGCGGTCGCCGCCTAGGTGTGTACTTGAAGATCGGGATGTTGCGGTGGCTGGCGGAAGAGGAGCCGCAACTGCGTACGCTCGACACCTGGAACGCTGCCTCGAACACACACATGATCAGGATCAACGAAGTCGTCGGCTACGAGGTAGTCGGGCGAGCCATCAGCTGGCAGCGACGCATCTAACCCCTGGCCCGCCACGAAGTGGCCGCCGAGAGGCACGCATCGTGATCGGACTACTCACCGACTCGGCCGTCGGAGAGTTCGCGGGCGACGTCTAGATGGCCGGCATGTCGCGCGTATTCCTGGAATACATGGAACAGGATCCAATTCAGCGTTGGCCGCTGGCCGCCGCCGACAAACCGGCCGCCGGCGGCACTGATGGCTGTTAAGTCTGCAGACTCCACAATCGCCCGGGTCTGATCGCCGCCTTTGCGCAGCGCGGCGGTCAGTTCATCGGCGGTCTCATCCGCGCCGACGTACCACGCCTCATCCGGAAGGCCATCACGGTTGTCGCCCCATGGAGCCACGACTTGCTCGGCCGCAAAGCCCCATCTCAACCAGCGGCGCTCCATGAAGATCAGGTGCTTGAGCAGTTCGATCGGGGTCCAGCCCGACGGCAGCCGACTGGTACGGAGCTCCGCGTCGGACATCCCGTCAAGCTTGTCCACAATGATCGACCGGTACTGATCCAGATACGCCAGGAACAGTGCCTTCGTGTCATCGAGTCGCTGAGGCGGCTTTGGCAGGCGCTTAGCCATGGAAGGTGACGTTATCTCTTGACAAGACGACGTGTGGGCGCGTAGGCGCTTAGCGAGCGTAGGCGCGAGATGCATTGAAGCGTGCTCGCGCATACTTACCGCATGCCTGTTCGGCTCCACCACATCGTTGTTGACGCTCACGACCTAACCCGGCTGGCCCGGTTCTGGGCCCAAGTGCTCGGTTGGCAGGTTCTGTCCGAGCGTGAGCGCGAGATCGTCATCGGACCGGACGAGAACGCCACCGTCGGTATGTGCTTTATGCCAGTCACCGAACGGAAGGTGGTCAAGAACCGCGTGCACCTGGACCTCACCACCAGCGCCGGG
>JBKOZJ010000016.1:0-19050 GCA_046725875.1 Actinomycetota bacterium | reverse complement strand
GACGATGTACGTCACGGTCAACGCCCGGTCGCTGATGAATTTCCTGTCGCTGCGTACCAAACGCGAGAACGCCGCCTACCCGTCCTATCCGCAGCGGGAGATCGAGATGGTGGCCGAGAAGATGGAGGCCGAGTGGGCCCGTCTCATGCCCCTGACCTACGCCGCCTTCGAGGAGTACGGCCGGGTAGCACCCTAAGAGGCCGCTGAATAGCCAGCGTTTTGGTCGGCTGAGCATCCGGACGGCCGGTCACGACGGGTGGGTTCCTTGTCGCGCCCTCCTGGTCGGATGGTGCCGCTGGGTAACTTGTTCGCCCCTTGGTGTAACGCTTTCTGCTGTTTTCACGATGTCTAGGTAAGGCCTCGTCGTCGCCTGACCCCCCGAGCGGGCGACGGCGGGGTCCACTTGTCGTGGTGCGTGATGACCCGGTGCGCACACGCGTGCCGGGACTGCCCCCGTAGTTGGCCGGACGAGTAGCCTCGCCGGTATGGCTTCGACTATGAGTGCAGCGGGGACCGACACAACCGCCTCGAGCCCAGCTCCTTTTGGCCGTGTACTAACCGCCATGGTCACCCCATTCACCCCGGACGGGTCGCTCGATCTCGCCGCCGCGCAGCGCGTCGCCGCCCACCTGGTCGACACCGGGTGCGACGGCTTGGTGGTGAGCGGAACCACCGGCGAGTCGCCGACCACGTCAGATGCGGAGAAAGAACAGCTCGTACGGGCGGTTGTCGACGCGGTCGGGCACCGGGCCAGCGTCGTCGCCGGAGTAGGCACATACGACACGCACCACAGCGTGGAGCTGGCCGAGCAGGCGGAGAAGGCTGGCGCACACGCCCTGCTCGTAGTGACGCCGTATTACAACAAGCCGCCGCAGGCCGGCCTGGTCCGCCACTTCCGGACCGTGGCCGACGCGACCGGACTGCCGATGATGCTGTACGACATTCCCGGGCGCACGGGCACACCGATCGAGGCCGCTACCCTTCTGCAGCTTGCCGACCACCCCAAGATCGTCGCGGTAAAGGACGCAAAGGCGGACCTGTTTGCCGGTTCAACGGTGATCGCGAGCACGAACCTCGCCTTCTACTGCGGCGACGACGCGCTCAACCTGCCCTGGCTGTCCGTAGGTGCGGTCGGGATGGTGAGTGTCGTGGCACATGTGGCCGCGACCCGCTACGCGGCGATGGTCCAGGCCTACCGTGAAGGCGACGTCGCAACCGCGCTTCGGTTGCACCGGGAGCTGATCCCCGCAGTCTCCGCAATCATGACCAAGAAGTCACAGGGTGCGATCATGGCGAAGGCGGCACTCCAGCTCATCGGCGTCCTCGAGTCACGAGCGGTGCGCTCGCCGCTGATCGACGCGACCAACGAGCAGGTGGCCGAGCTGCGTGACGTGTTGGCGGCCGCCGGGCTACTGACATGACCTTTCCGGCGCACGGCCGGTCGGGCTCGGCCTCGTACAAGATCGGACGCGGCGGATGAGTCATCCACATCCCGAGCTCGGACCACCGCCCGAGTTGCCCGTGGGTGGGCTCCGGGTCGTTGCCCTCGGCGGTCTTGGCGAGATCGGCCGCAACATGACGGTGTTCGAGTACGCCGGCCGCCTGCTCGTGGTCGACTGCGGCGTCCTCTTCCCCGACACCGAGCAGCCGGGGGTGGACCTGATCCTGCCGGACTTCGAGTATCTCCGTCCCCGCTTGGACCAGGTCGACGCGCTTCTGCTCACCCACGCGCACGAGGACCATATCGGCGCGGTCCCGTACCTGCTGCGGGAGAAGCCGGACATCGTTCTCGTAGGCTCCCGGCTCACCCTCGCCTTCGTCGAGTCGAAGCTGGTCGAGCACCGGATCACGCCCTACACGCTCGAGGTCAAGGAGGGGCAGCGCGAACGCATCGGCCCGTTCGACTGCGAGTTCGTCGCCGTGAACCACTCGATCCCAGACGCGCTGGCCGTTGCCATCCGAACCCCGGCGGGACTGGTGCTTCACACCGGTGACTTCAAGATGGACCAGCTCCCGCTTGATGGCCGGCTCACCGATCTGCACGCGTTCGCCAGGCTAGGCGAGGAGGGCGTCGACCTGCTCCTGTGCGACTCGACGAACGCCGAGGTCCCGGGCTTCATCACGAGCGAGCGGGAGATCGCACCCGTGCTGCGGCAGGTGTTCGCTCAGGCCGAGCGCCGGGTCATCGTCGCGTCGTTCGCCAGCCATGTGCACCGCGTGCAGCAGATTCTCGACGCGGCCGCGGAGTGCGGCCGGAGGGTCGCCTTCGTCGGGCGGTCGATGATCCGCAACATGGGCGTGGCGCGCGACCTTGGTTACCTTCGGGTGCCGGCGGGCCTGGTCGTCGACGTCCGGGAGCTCGACGAGCTGCCACCCTCCGACGTGGCTCTGATCTGTACGGGTTCCCAAGGGGAGCCGATGTCCGTCCTGTCTCGGATGGCCAACCGCGACCACCCGATTCGAATCGTGGACGGGGACACGGTGATCCTCGCATCGTCGATGATTCCGGGCAACGAGGCCGACGTAAACCGGGTCGTCAACGGGCTGAGCCGGTGGGGCGCGCGGGTCGTGCACAGGAACAACGCGTTGGTGCACGTGTCCGGGCACGCTCCGGCCGGGGAGCTGTTGTACGTATTCAACCTGCTGCGGCCGCGCAACCTCATGCCGATCCACGGAGAATGGCGCCACCTGCGCGCAGCCGGCGAGCTAGCCGCCTCCACGGGTGTCCCGGTGAGCCGGATGGTGCTCGCCGACGATGGTGTAGTCGTCGACCTCGTCAACGGCCTGGCCCGGGTCGCCGGCGCCGTCCAGTGTGGATACGTCTACGTGGACGGGCTGTCGATCGGTGACGTGAGCGACGCGGAGCTGAAGGACCGTCGGATCCTGGGCGAGGAGGGATTCGTCTCCGTCTTCGTCGTCGTCGATTCGGCGACCGGAAAGCTGACTGGCGGGCCGGAGATCCACGCCCGCGGTTTCGCCGAGGACGATGCGGTCTTCGACGAGGCGCGCAGCCTGATCGAGGTGGCTCTCGCCGACGCGGCCCGGGAGGGCGTCTCCGACATCTATCAGCTGCGCCAGCTCGTGCGCCGCACGGTGGGCCGCTGGGTCAGCGAGAAGTTCCGCCGCCGCCCCATGATCGTCCCCGTCATTGTCGAAGTGTGACGGAGAGAGCCAAGCTCCGCCGCATCGTTGTGCCCGGCGACACGGGTGGGTGACCGTGGCGGGATGCGGCGGAGGGCTGGCGCGAGCAGCTAGCCTCGCAATCGTGGCGGCGCGTACGTCGGCGAGCGCGCGGAGCCGCACTTCGGAGTCGAGCCGAGGTGGTGGCTCCGCGTCGGGGCGTACCGGAAGGAAGGCGCGCCCGGCAAAGGCGCGGGCGGCGAGCTCACGGCGCAAGCGGACCCCGCGACGACGGAACCTGCTTCTCGCGCTGTTCTGTGGCATTGGACTTCTGATTCGCAGCGGGTGGCTCGGCATCGCCCACGTCGTTGGTGGAATCGCACGTGGCTTCGGTAACAGTGCGCGGGAGCTCGACCCGGCGCACCGTAGGGACGGGCTTGGGCTGGGCTTGGTGGGCCTTGCGGTCGTCCTCGCTTCGGCGATCTGGCTGCAGGACAAAGGCGCGGTCCCGGAAACGGTTGCGCAGGGGGTGAGCGCGACGTTCGGCGTGGTGGCGTGGGCGGTTCCGGTGCTCGTCGCCGCGCTTGGCGTGCGGTTCCTGCGGCACCCGGACCAGACCCCCGAAACCGGCAGGATCGTGATCGGCTGGACCGCCCTCCTGCTCGGCGTGGTTGGGCTGGTCCACGTCTACGCCGGAACCCCGGAGCCAAACGACGGAGCTGACCTTAGGGACGCGGGCGGTGCGATTGGCTTCGTGCTGGCGTGGCCGCTAGTCACGGCCTTGACGCAATACGTCGCGCTCGCGTTGCTCGGACTGCTCGCGACGTTCGGCGTCCTCGTGGTTACGGCGACACCGGTGTACGCGCTGCCGGAACGCCTGCGACTCCTTGCCGGATTGATCATCGGCTTTCCCGAAACGAAGCGTACCGATGCCATCGGCGAGGCCGAGGCCATCGGCGAGGCCGCGGCTGCGCCTGCGACGACGGGGCGGTTGCGGCGCACCCGACCTCGCCGGCGGATCGGTGCGCTCGCCGGCGTGGGCCGGACCGGCGACACCCTCCGCGCGGTGAGCGGCCCCAACGCGGATGCCACCGGCGCAGTGGCCTTGGCTGGGAAGCCGCGATCCGACGTCGCGACGGTACTTGAAGGAGCCGCGCTGCGTAGGAGCCTGCCGAGCGCGCCGCCCAGCGACCCGCCGCAGCACACCATGCCGCCGCCGCGCAGCGAGCAGCTTCTCCTCTCCGGCGACATCACTTACCACCTGCCACCGCCAGAGCTGCTGAAGTCGGGGACGCCGCATCGGGTGCGTAGCAAGGCCAACGAATCGGTCGTCGACGCGCTAACGGAGGTGTTCGACCAATTCGAGATCGATGCTCAGGTCACCGGCTTCAGCCGAGGTCCCACGGTCACCCGCTACGAAGTCGAGCTCGGCCCGGCAGTGAAGGTCGAGCGGGTCACAGCCCTTTCAAAGAACATCGCTTACGCGGTCGCGTCCGCGGACGTACGCATCTTGTCGCCGATCCCGGGCAAATCGGCGATTGGGATAGAGATCCCCAACCGCGACCGAGAGCTGGTCAGTCTCGGCGACATTCTCCGCTCTCCGGCCGCGCGAGCGGACCATCATCCGCTGGTCGTCGGGCTCGGCAAGGACGTGGAGGGGCAGCATGTCGTCGCCAACCTGACAAAGATGCCGCACATCCTCGTCGCGGGCGCGACCGGCTCCGGCAAGTCGACCTGCATCAACACCCTCGTCACGTCGGTGCTGGCTCGCGCGACGCCCGACGAGGTGCGGATGGTGCTCATCGACCCGAAGCGGGTCGAGCTGACCCACTATGACGGCATCCCGCACCTCATTACGCCGATCATTACCAGTCCGAAGAAGGCCGCCGAGGCGCTGCAATGGGTCGTGCGTGAGATGGACATGCGCTACGACGACCTGGCTGGCACCGGGTTCCGGCACATCGACGACTTCAACAAGGCCGTCCGGGCCGGCCGGCTCGCCGCGCCGCCCGGAAGCGAGCGCGTCTACCAGACCTATCCGTACCTCCTGGTGATCGTGGACGAGCTGGCCGACCTCATGATGATCGCGCCGCGGGACGTGGAGGACGCGATCGTCCGGATCACCCAGTTGGCCCGGGCCGCCGGGATCCACCTCGTGCTCGCCACTCAGCGACCGTCGGTCGACGTCGTTACCGGTCTGATCAAGGCGAACGTCCCGTCCAGGCTCGCCTTTGCGACATCCTCCCTGATGGACTCCCGGGTCATCCTCGATCAACCCGGGGCGGAGAAGCTCGTGGGACTCGGTGATGCCCTCTTCCTGCCGATGGGCGCCGCCAAACCGATCCGCCTCCAGGGCGCTCTCGTAACGGAGACCGAGGTACAGGCGGTGGTCGCGCACTGCAAGCGCCAGCTGCAGCCGTCCTACCGAGAAGACATCATGACCGGATCCACCGAGAAGCGAGACATTGACGAGGACATCGGCGACGATGTCGACCTGCTCTGCCAGGCGATCGAGCACGTGGTGGCTACCCAGTTCGGCTCTACGTCGATGTTGCAGCGAAAGCTGCGGGTCGGCTTCGCGAAGGCCGGTCGGCTCATGGATCTCATGGAGTCACGCGGCATCGTCGGCCCGTCCGAGGGTCCGAAGGCGCGGGACGTCCTGGTCAAGCCGGACGATCTCGAGGATGTTCTCTCAACCATCCGCGGCGAATAGCGCCGCGTAGAGCGCCCTATCTGTCCCGCTTCGCGGCGGTCGCGAGTACCGAGCCCGTAGGCTTCGCGGTATGCCCAGCACCCGAACGATCGCGGTCACGACACTCGGGTGCGCCAGGAACGAGGTCGACTCGGAGGAGCTCGCCGGCCGCCTGGCGGCAGACGGTTGGGAGCTGGTCGACGATCCCGAAGCGGCCGAGGTGGCCCTCGTCAACACCTGCGGCTTCATCGAGGCCGCGAAGAACGAGTCGATCCAGACCCTGCTTGAGGCGGCCAACCTTAAGGCGGACGGGGGGCCGCGGGCAGTTGTGGCCGTCGGCTGTCTTGCGGAGCGTTACGGAGACCAGCTGGCCGCGGCGCTGCCCGAAGCCGACGCCGTTCTCGGCTTCGACCACTATGGGGACATTTCGGCCCGGCTGCGTTCGGTGCTCGCCGGCGAGCGGATCACTCCACATGTGCCGCGCGACCGACGGACCCTCCTGCCGATCACACCGGTCCAGCGACATGTCGATAGGAGGGAATCCGCACTCGATCCGGAGACATCTCAAGGGCACCCGCCCGCGCTCCGGTCGACTCAGGGCTCCCCCGATGCGGGTGGGCGCCGTGCGGGGGCGACGGGTGGTGGCCGAGCGGGTTCGCCGCTCGAGGTGCAGCGGGTATTGCGGCGGCGGCTCGGGAGCGGACCCGTCGCGCCATTGAAGATCGCCTCGGGCTGTGACCGCCGGTGCAGCTTCTGCGCGATCCCGAGCTTCCGCGGCGCCTTTGTCTCCCGCCCTCCGGCGGAGATCGTCGCGGAAGCGCGCTGGCTCGCCGACCAGGGTGTACGGGAGATCGTCCTGGTTTCGGAGAACTCCACTTCCTATGGCAAGGACCTCGGTGACCTGCGGTTGCTCGAGACGCTGCTGCCACAGCTCGCGGCGGTCGACGGCATCGAATGGGTGCGGGTGAGCTACCTGCAGCCGGCCGAGCTGCGGCCCGGTTTGGTGGACGTCCTTATCGACACGCCAGGTGTCGTGCCCTATTTCGATCTGTCATTCCAGCATGCGAGCCAGCCGGTGCTGCGGCGGATGCGCCGATTCGGCGGGACCGAACGCTTTCTCGAGCTCCTAGACACGATTAGGAAGCGGTGCCCAGCGGCGGGCGCGCGCTCGAACTTCATTGTCGGATTCCCCGGCGAGACCGACGACGATCTTGCTGAGCTCGAGCGGTTCCTGGCGGAGGCGCATCTCGACGCGATCGGCGTGTTCGGCTACTCGGACGAGGACGGGACCGAGGCAGTCCGGATGGAGGGGAAGCTGCCGGCGGACGAGATCCGCGACCGGGTCGCGCGACTCACCGCGCTCGCCGACCTGGTTGTCGCCGAGCGCGCCCGCGAGCGGCTTGGCGAGACCGTGGACGTGCTGGTCGAGGGGACCGCCGAGGGGCGCTCCAGGCATCAGGCGCCCGAGGTCGATGGGACGACGTCCCTCCACTCCGATGCATCCTTTCCGGTCGGCTCGGTCGTCCCGGCTAGGGTCGTCGACGCGATCGGGGTCGACCTGATCGCCCGGCCGCTTGGCGAGCCCCAGTGACCGCTCAATCTCGCCAGGACGACTCCACAGCTGGAGTCCCGGACCTGACCCACCCGGCGCAGCGACGCCCGCGGCTGGATCGGGGTGGCCGGCCGGATCCGCTCGGGGCCCCCGTCGCGCCCTCGGTGAGCACCTGGAACATCGCGAACGGGTTGACCGTGCTGCGGCTGCTGCTCGTACCGCTATTCGCGGTCTTGCTCTTCCACGACGGCGGCGACGCCACGGCCTGGCGGATCGTCGCCTTCGTCGTCTTCGTCGTCGCCTCCGCGACCGACCACATCGACGGGGATCTGGCCCGCCGCCGCGGATTGATCACGGATTTCGGCAAGATCGCGGACCCAATCGCGGACAAGGCGCTGACCGGGACGGCGCTCGTCGGCCTCTCGGTGCTAGGCGAACTGCCCTGGTGGGTGACGGTCGTCGTGCTCGTCCGCGAAATCGGCGTCACACTGCTGCGGTTCTGGGTCATCCGGCATGGGGTCATCCCGGCTAGCCGAGGCGGCAAGGTTAAGACGGCGCTGCAGATCCTTGCGATCGGGCTGTACGTCCTCCCGCTCGAGGGCGTTGCTCATACCATCGCGGCCGGGGTGATGGCCGTGGCCGTGGTAGTGACGGTAGCGACAGGCATCGACTACGTCCTCCGCGCCCTGCGCCTTCGTCGTCGCCGGGCCGAGTCATGACCGGTAGCGGATCCGGCCGGCCTGACGCGGAGCTGGTCGCCCGAATCCTTGAGGTCCTGCTCGAGCGTGGGGAATCCATCGCAATCGCCGAATCCCTTACCGGCGGCCTCCTCGCGGCGGCGATCACAGAGCGGCCGGGCGCATCGGAGGTCTTCATGGGGTCGGTGACCGCTTACGCGACAGCGATCAAGGAGCGACTGCTCGGAGTCGCCGGAACGCTCCTCGCCGCTAGGGGTGCCGTGGACCCCGAGGTCGCCATGGCGATGGCCGATGGCGTTCGGCGGCGGCTCGGCGCAACGTACGGCGTTGCGACTACCGGCGTCGCGGGACCGGACAGCCAGGACGGTCAGCCGGTCGGGACCGTCTTCGTCGCGGTCAGCGGCCCGACCGAGCGATCGGTTCAGCGGTTGGAACTTACCGGCGACCGGCGACAGATCCGCGCCGCGGCCGTGAGCCAGGCGCTCGCCCTCCTCGACCGGACCTTCGGGCGGAATGACCGCCGCGACCCGAGGCGTTGACTCGGCTACAGGCTCTCCGTCGTCGCCGTGAGCCGGGCCGGGCCCGAGATAGGACGCCTTCGAATGTCTTTGTACAGGCCTCCATCCGGCCGGTTGTCGGCCGGAGCGGGTACGGTAGAGGAGTCGGATGGGTTGATCGACCCTGTCGAAGGGGGTGCGTGCCGGTGATCTTGCTTCGTCGACTGCTCGGCGATGTTCTTCGCCGCCATCGGCAGGGCCAGGGACGCACCCTTCGTGAGGTGTCCAAAGCCGCAAAGGTCTCCCTTGGCTACCTATCAGAGGTCGAGCGAGGCCAGAAGGAGGCGTCGTCCGAGCTGCTTGCCAGCATCTGCGAGGCCCTCGGCGTCCGGATGTCCGAGGTATTCCGCGAGGTAAGCGATCGGATCGCCATCGCCGAGCTGACCACGGCAGAAGAGCTTCGCTCGGTCTTCGAGCAAATTCCGGCGCCGCAGCCCGACCGGGTGCCAAGCAACCCGGATGGCTCGGTTCGAATGCCAGACGCCTTCGCCGGTGTCTGAGCGCTGCCTGAGCGCTTTCTGGTACGGGATCCCCCCGGCTCGGGTGGGTCGCGCTATCGGCCCTAAATCAGCCGGTCGTGCTCGTCCTGCCGCTCGATGTCGTCGACCGCTGGTCGATCCTCTTCAGGTTCGGCCAGTGGGTTGCCGGTTCCGTCGTCGCCGTCGACCGGTGCTGGTTCGACGCGCTCCACCACGGGCACGGTCGCAGACGACGTGATGCGGCGGCGCAGTCGCGTCCGCCACCCGCGGCCATACCATGGGTCAACCGGAGGCGGCCCGATGAAGCGCGGGTCGTGGTCTGCGTAAATCTCCTCGTCCGCTGGACGCCGCCGGCCAGGGATGCGCCGCCTGGTCCGCACGACTCGCACGACCCGGCCGCGCCGCGCGGATGACACGGGTTCAGACCCATATGCACTCTCTTGGTCGGGCCGTGGCCGACCGATGCGCATAACGCTGTTGGCGTTCATGAGGGCGAGGGTCATGACAAGTGCCACAGCGGCGAGGATGAGAACGACAATCGCTCGATCCGGCATGGCCTACCTCCTTCGGCAGCCGATTTGTCAGTGCCCGCGAGCAGCGAACGGAAACGTCCGGACGCGTACGGGCGTCGCCGCTTCAAAGCTCGGCGTACAGGCGTCGCCGCTTCAGAGCTCGTTGATAACGGTGCGGATGCGACGAACGTCTCTTAGCCACTATGCGCCGGCTGGCAGCGCGCGCACCAGTAGACGATCCGCGCCATGCCGGCCGGACCCAGTTCCCGGGAGGAGATCAGAGTGCCGCAGCGCCGACACGGTAGCCCCGCCCGTCCGTACACCCAATAGCGGGCGCGCGGATCTCCTCTGGTACCACCCTGCGGATTGCGCGCACCGGCCGCGAGTTGCCGCTGGGCCACGACGACGAGTTCTCGCAGGTCGGTGATGGCGGCAACCGGCGAGAACGGCGAGACGCCGGCGACGAAGCAGCTCTCGGCCCGGTAGATCGTGCCGATACCGGCGAGATTTCGCTGGTCGAGCAGGGCTTCGCCCACTCTGCGTTCCGGTCCGGCGCGGATGTTCGACACCGCGGTGTCCGGGTCCCAGTCGGGGCCGAGCAGGTCCGGGCCAAGATGCCCAACGACGGAATGCTCGGTCCTACTGTGCAACAACTCGACGACAGGCAACCGGTAGCCGACCGCCTCGTACGTATCGTTCGCGAGGACCACCCGGATCTCGCGCCATGGCCCGGCCCGCCGGGCCCGCCCGACTGGACCGGACATCCAGCGACCATCCATTTGCAGATGAGTGTGGAGCGTGATCCGAGCCGACGTCCGCAGCAGCAAGTGCTTTCCGCGGGAGACGACTTCGGTGACGTCTTGGCCGGCCAGCGATGCGGTGGCGAAGCGCGGCACCCGAAAGTCGGAGACCGCGAGGGTGTGGCCGCCCAGCGCCTCATGCAGCCGTCGCGCGGTGCGCCACACCACGTCGCCTTCGGGCATGTCACGATCCTCGCAGGGGAACCGCCCGACGCGGGAGCCTCGGGCGAGGCCCGCGAGCTAGCGCGCGCCGGCGAGCAGTTCTGCAGCGGCCCGGCCGTTGGACCGGCCGGCGCCGTAGGTTGCGACGAAGGCGGCGGCACCACTGGGGCGCCAGGCCGGCAGGCCCATCTCGACGACCACGACGTCGCTTCGCCGGGCGGTGAGCGCGGCGACCAGGCGGTGCTGCCAGTCGAAGCGGTGGGCGTCCCGGGTGACGACAACGAGCGAGCGGCCGACCGCGGCATCGAGGAGCGTCGCAACGTCGGCGGTGTCCTCGGTGACCCGGCGTACCTCGGTTCCAGCAAGCAGGTCGGACAGCGACGCCGCAAGGCCCCACGGCACGAAGCCGACCGCCATGCCAGGCCGTGCGTTCAGCTCGACGACGAGCGGCGCACGCAATGGGTGGGGGTAGCCCGCAAGCACCCGAACGGCCCGGCGCGCGGCCTGAAGGCCGACGGCTCCGTCCGCGATCGCGCCGCCCGGTGCTGCCGCACCCGACACACTGTTGGGATCTGCACTCGATCCGGACGCCTTCGCGCCGGCCGATGGTGCGCCGAGGCGCCGGACTCGCACGCTCGCTTCGACCAGCCGCTCCTCCGAAAGCGTGCCCTTCTCGACCGCGCGGACGATCGCCTCGACCATGGGATCGACGATGTCACGCCCGCGCAGCTCGCCACCCGTACACAACAGGTCCGCGCCGGCCGCCAGAGCGAGGGCGGCACCGTCAGCCATACCTACAGTGGCGCGGATCGCGGCCATTTCCATCGAATCGGAGACGACCACGCCATCGAAATCGAGCTCGCCGCGAAGCAGGTCGGTGAGTGCGGCGCGGCTGAGCGTGGCCGGCACGTCGCCGGTGACGACCGGGACCCGTACATGACCGGTCATCACCACGTCGACCCCCGCCTCGATGGCCGCGACGAATGGTGCAAGCTCACGCTTGTGCAGCACGTCGAGAGCTATGTCCACGGTAGGAACGGCGAAATGTGAGTCCACGCTCGTCGCGCCGTGCCCAGGGAAGTGCTTCACACAAGCCCTGATGCCGGCCCGGTGCAGCCCTCGCACCGCAGCCGCGGTGTGCCGGGCGACCAGGTCCGGATCCGCGCCGAAGCTGCGGGTTCCGATGACAGGATTGTCGTCCGCGCTGTTCACATCGGCGCTCGGCGCGAAGTCGAGGGTGAAACCGAGGGCGCCGAGGTCGGCGCCGATCGCGTGGTAGACCCGCTCGGTCAGCTCCGGGTCGTCCACGGCTCCCAATGCTGCGTTCCCGGGGTATGGGCTGCCGTAGGCGTGGGCGAGCCGGGTGACGTCACCGCCCTCCTCGTCGACCGAGACGATGGTGTGCGGGGAGGCTGCCCGCAGCCGGGCGGTCAGGCCGGCGACCTGTTCATCGGACGCGATGTTGCTGCCGAACAGGCACACGCCGGCGTATCCGTCGTCACCGAGCGCAGTAAGCAGCCAGCCGGGTGCCTGCGTACCGTCGAATGCGACGAGAACAGTGCCGGCCGCCAACCGGCGCAGGGCTCGCCGGTCGGTCATCCCTTCACCGCGCCCGCAACCAGGCCGCTGGCGATCCTGCGGTGCAGGACCATGAAGAAGATGACGACCGGCAGCGCGACAAGCGTCGAACCCGCCATTAGCCCGGTCCAATCGGTGCCGCGCAACGTGATGAAGTTGAACAGCCACAGCGACACGGTCCGGTTCTGCTCCGACGTGAGCAGCACGTTTGCGAGCAGGAACTCGTTCCACGCTTGGATGAACGCAAAGATCGAGGTGGCCACGAGGCCAGGGGCGACCAACGGCAGGATGATCCGGAAGAATGCACCCATCCGGCTGCAGCCGTCCACCTGCGCTGCTTCCTCCAGCTCGACCGGGATGCCGGCGACGAAGCCGCGGAGCAACCAGACGGTGAATGGCAACGTAAGGGCGAGATAGGTGAGCGCCGCGCCGAGCAGCTTGTCGGTCAACTCGGCCTTGTTCAGCAAGAGATAGAGCGGGATGAATAGCGAGTTCGCCGGAATCATCTGGACCACGATGATCATGACCAAGAACGCTCGGCGGCCGTAGAAGCGGAACCTCGCGATCGCCAGTGCGGCGAGGAAGCCGATGACCAGTGAAGCGATCACGGCGCTTGCTCCGATCACCAGACTGTTCCGCAGCGAGTCCCAAAAGTAGGCTTTGTCCATCGCACGGCCGAAGTTCGACAGGGTCGGGTGCGTGGGCACGAACTTGGGCGTGGTCGAGAAGATGTCCGCATTCGTCTTGAGCGCGGTCGCGACCATCCAGTACGTCGGGAACACCATCACCAAAAAGACGCCGATGCCGACGAGGTTGGCGAGCAGGCGGCGTGGCCGACGGCGGGGGGTGCGGACGCCCGTGCGCACCGCCGCTGCGTCGACTTCTCGGCGACGAGTGCGGCCGACATCGAGTGCGGCTTCCTGGCTCATCGGTCGATCTCCTGTATGCGCACGACCTGCCGGATGTAGAAGAAGCTGAGTCCGATCAACCCGAGAATCATGATCACAGCCGCGGCCGCACCGAGCCCGTAGTAGCCCCCGACGATCGACGTCATGTACGCGTAGAGAGGCAACGTGAAGTAGTCCTCGTTCGGCGTGCCGTCGAGCATGGCCAGGATCTGGACGATGACCTGGAAATCCCAGATGATCGACAGGGTGGTAGCGATGATCACCACTGGCTTGATGACCGGATAGACGACATTCCGGAAAACGGCCCACCGCCCGGCGCCGTCGATCCGCGCCGCCTCGATCAGATCCTGCGGTACCTGGGTGAGAGCGGCATAGAACGTGACGGCGACAAAGGGGATGGCGCCCCACACAATCAGTGCCACGATCACGCTGAAGCCTTCGATCGGGTTGACGAACCAGTTGTGCTGGCTGAAGTCGACGCCGGGCAGCTGGTCGATGAGCCAGTTGACGACGCCCGTTTGGTAGTCGACGAGCCAGCCGAAGACAGCGACCGCGGAGAGCGGGGGCATTGCCCAGGCGAACATCATCGCGATCAGCAGTGGGATCCGGACCAAGCTACTGATCCGCTGCATGAGCAGCGCGATGAAGAGACCGAGGCCGATCGTGAGTGCGACACAGGCAGTGGTGAAAGCGAGCGTCCGGATGACAATCGGGATGAAGTTGTCTCCCGTGATGAACTCGACGTAGTTGTCGAATCCGATCCACTTCGCCGGCTCGGCCCCGAACAGCTGAGGCAGGTCGAACTTCTGGAATGAGATCCGCACGAGGTAGAGAGCCGGATATCCGAATATTCCGAGGAGCACGGCGACGCTCGGAACGATGAGGAGGTAGGGCAGTGAGCGCGGCCCACGGCGGCTCCGCGCGCTTCGCCGGCGGCCAGAGCGGCGGCCGGGCGCGGGTTCCAACCCGTTGGCGATCAGGTCGTCCGTCGCGTCTATGTCGGACGCGCCCAGCGTACTCATAGCGACTCCTCCGGCGCGGCCGCCCGGGAGCCGGGGCAACTGGGGTGATCCAGAGCGGCGGACCGTCGTTCCCGCACTGCTGCCTCCTTCGCCGGCCCAGAGGTTGCGTCTTCCTGGATCGAAGGGTCGCATCATGAGGGGGGCGGCAAGCTGCCCAAAACCGGGCGTTGACTGAGAGCCACGATCGGCCGGCACGATCGATGTCCGGCGCGCCTAGGTCCGTTCCACTTTGCCCGGACTCATGGCGCCCACGTGCCCGAGGGCGCCACGAGCCTTTGATCTAGCAAGGTCCGAGCGTCCGCGCAGAGGCATAACCCCCGCGGCGGTCGGGACCTTACGTGCGGTCCAGTGCCTCCTGGATCTCCTGGGTTGCGGTGTCAGCCGCCTCCTGGACCGACTTGCTGCCGGTCGAGATGTCAACCAGCGTGTTCTGGAGGATGCGCTGGCCCTCAACCGCGGCCCAGTTCTTCGATGTCGGGACGAACCAGGAGTTCTGTGACGACTGGAAGGACGGGTCGTCGGCCTTAAGGCTGAGCAGACTTGTGGTGTTCGGGATGACGCCCACGTCGTTGACGAGCGCCGTCTGGATCTGGTTGCTGGTGTAGGTGCTGATCCAATCCCGCGCGAGGTCCTGCTGCTTCGATTTGACCGGGACGACTAGATGCGAGCCGCCGAGGAATGCCGGAGCGGTGTCGCCGGCGTTCACCGACGGAAGCGGGAACTGGGCGAGCTTGTCGAGCATCTTCGGGTCGCCGCCCTGCTCCTTGTTACCGACCTCACCGAGCTCCCAGCCCGCTCCGTAGAACATCGCGATGTTCTTCTGGCCGCCCATCCGGTACGCCTGGTCGGCCTCCTCACCGCGCGGGTCAGCCTTCGAGTACCTCGACTGCAGCTCCTTGAAGAGCTCCAGGCCTTGGATGGAGGCCGGTGAGTTGACGTTCGCCACCCACTTGCCGTCCTTGAACTCCGCCCATGGCTGGGCGACGCCCTGGTCCGCGATTAGGGTGCCGGCGAGATACCAGTGCTGGCCGGGGATGTAGAACGCCGAGAAGTTCTTGATCTTCGACGCGAAGGTGGCGTTGAGCTTGTCCAGGGCCACCTTCAGCTCATCCATGCTCGTCGGGAGACTGGTAATGCCCGCCTGCTCGAACATGTCTTTCCGGTATGTCAGGACCCGGCTGCCGGCGTAGTAGGGCACGGCGTACAGCTTGCCGTTGTAGGTGCCAGCGTCCTCGAGACTCTTGAGCCAGGTGCCCGAGTTCGGGAACTCACCTTTGTATTGCGTGAGGTCGGCGAGGGCCCCGGTCGCGGCGAAGCCAGACGCCCATGTATTGCCCACCTCGGCCACGTCTGGGGGAGTGTTGCCGGCGAGTGCCGTCTGGAGCCGCTGCTGCCCGTCGGTCCACTGCAGCGTGGTGAGCTTGACCTGGACCTTCGGGTACTTCTTGTTGAACTCGGCGGTGGTTTGCGTGACGATCGGCGCCCACTTCTCGCCGCCTGCGTCCTGCATCAGCCACACGTTCAATGTGCCCGTCCGCTCGGCGGCCGAGGGCGCATTGTCATCGTCGTCGCCGCCGCAGGCGGCGAGGACAAGCGACGCCGCGGCGAGACCGGCCGCCGCGGCGAGGAGCTTCTTCTTCACGCCATCCCTCCCGGATGCTCCGGAACCGTGTGCTTCTCGTCCCACCGCGCGGCGGGACACCGCTTCCGCTCCCCGTTCCGGCCGGTTCGGGCCGGAACGACGGTGCATGGTCACCAGCGATAGCGTCCGCTTGACTGACCAGGCGTAGCGACCTAGCGTTCAGGAATCTAACAGGAAACCTTCCTAATGGATACGGGGTCTTATTACGATGCGGCAACGACCTGGGACGCCCCGGCTGCTTCGGGCGATCAACGATCAGGCTGCGCTCGAGCTGCTGCTCGAGCGTGGACCGCTGACCCGGCCCCAGCTGGGCGCGCTGACCGGCCTATCTAAGCCCACCGCCTCGCAGCTCCTCGCCCGGCTGGAGGAGCGGGGGCTGGTCGAGACGGTCGGCGAGCAGGCCGGCGGGCGGGGTCCCAATGCACGTTTGTACGGGGTGAAGCCGTCGGCGGCATATGTCATCGGGGTCGACGTAGGCCCGGACCGCATCCAGTCGGCCGTAGCCAACATCACGGGTCTCACGATCGGCGAAGCGGACCTTGCGGTCGCCGGGGTGGACGACCCGGTATCGGTCGTTCACGACTCGGTGGAGCGGGCCACCGTTGCGGCCGGCATTACAATCGCCCAGGTCAACCAAATCGTCATCGGCACCCCCGGCTTGGTCGACCCGAACACCGGTGACATCGGCTTCGCCTACGACCTACCAAGCTGGCACCGCGGTCTGCTCGCGGCCCTGCGCAGCGACCTGCGCCGCATGGTAACCCTGGAGAACGATGTCAACCTCGTCGGCGTTGCCGAGAAGCACTATGGCGCCGGAGGCCACGACAACTTCGTCCTGCTCTGGGTGGGCCGGGGCATCGGGCTTGCGACCGTGCTCGGCGGTCGGCTTCATCGCGGCACGACCGGCGGCGCCGGTGAGATCGGCTGGCTGCCGGTGTCCGGGGCAGAGCCGCCCACGGGTGGCCGTATCAAAGGCCCGGAGGGACGTCCTCCTGGAACCCCCGCCTGGGCATTGAAGGGTGGTTTCCAGTCGCTGGTCGGGCCGCCGCCGGTCGAGGAGCTGGCTCGACGGCACGGCCTTCCGGTCGAAGGAGACGACGGGCCGACCGCCGCTGCCGCGGCAGTCCGGGCCGCCGTGACTGCCGGCCAAGCCGGGGAAGCGTTCCTTAAGGAACTCGCCGAGCGGCTCGCCCTAGGTGTCACGTCGGCCTGCCTCGTCGTCGATCCGGGGCTGGTGGTCCTGGCTGGCGAGATCAGCCGTGCCGGCGGCTCGGCGCTGGCCGAGCGTGTCGCGGAGGCCGTGGCACGGATCTCCCCAGTGCGCCCGCGCGTCGTCGCATCGACGGTCGACGGTAACCCGGTCCTGCAGGGCGCGTTGCTGACCGCTCTGGAGAACGCCCGGCAGGAGATTTTCACCACGACCACCGAACCCCTCGAAGCCGCGGAACTCCGGCCCGAGCTCAGCGACGCGTCCGTCAGGTCCGCGACTTAACAGCCCGGCGGCGCAGAGGCTCGCGCGAGTCACGCGTGGTCATGATCGAGAGCAACCGGGAGGACGCCAATACCCGAACGGACTAGACGGCGATGGCATAACCGCTGCAAGCGGAGGACGGCGACTCAGGAGGGCGGCTTGTCGGCCGCGTCGACGTTGGCCTTGTCGTCGGCGTTGGTCGTTGGTGATGCGGCGATGATCGGCCCGATCTGCGCCGGTTGTTGCTCGTAGTGTTTGCCGGTGGGGCTGGTCCAGATGAAGCGGTCCCACCTCCCATCGAAACCATGTTCGATTCTAGGAAAAGGGTCCGACAGTTTCGGCGACCTCGCGTGGTGTCTGGAATCCAAACGATCAAACCTTGGCGCGTTGCGCGGAAGGCCGTAGCTGTGGACGGACAAGGCGAGCGGACAGGGCGACGGAATCGCAACTACGACCCACCCCGGGCACCACAACCGACCGGCCTACGGGTTATCGGGATGGTAATCTCTGGGCGTCTGCCTGACCGCAGCGAAGTCCGGTGAGATCCCGGCGCTGTCCCGCAACTGTGATGCCCCTGCTGGATGATCATCCACAAGAGGTGAGCCAGGTCGCCTGCGAGTCCGGTGACGAGCCAGCTCTCGAGGCAAGAGTGAGGCTCGTACGACCGGGCGTTGCCCCTGTCGTCGAGCGCTCCTCCTCGATCGACAGGAGGTAGCCGATGCGTCCTTTCCTACGTTCCATCCCGATCCTCTCCGCCGTGGCGCTGTTGCTCGGCGGATGCGGCGGAGACGACGGCGAGCAGGCAGCTGATGCCCCGAACACGCCGACCCAGGGGGCCTTCCCGGTCACCGTCCAAGGCGCCAACGGGCAGCCGCTGACCCTCGATAAGCAGCCCGAACGGATCGTGTCGCTCTCGCCGACCGCGACCGAGATGCTGTATGCGATCGGCGCGGGCGAGCAGGTCGCGGCGGTCGACGACCAGTCGAACTTCCCGGCCGGCGCGCCGCGCACGAAGCTGTCGGGTTTTCAGCCGAACGTCGAAGCGATCGCCGGCTACCGACCCGACTTGGTCGTGCTGAGCGACGACGAGAACGAGGTCGTGGCCGGACTCAGTAGGATCTCGATCCCGACACTGCTGCTACCCGCGGCACAGAAGCTCGACGACACGTACGGTCAGATCGAGCTGCTTGGGAGGGCAACCGGGCACGAAGCTGACGCGGCTGCCACGAC
Organism: Actinomycetota bacterium; assembly: GCA_046725875.1. Taxonomy (GTDB): domain Bacteria; phylum Actinomycetota; class Actinomycetes; order JAKEEW01; family JAKEEW01; genus JBKOZJ01. Next base: position 627 of record JBKOZJ010000016.1, on the reverse strand, counting down.
GGGAAAGATGAGAGCGGACATCGAGGCAATCGTCGCGACGATCCCCGATCGATCCACGGCGCTCACCTACTACCATGAGCTTGACGACAACCTGTTCACGGTCACGTCCAAGACCTTCATCGGCCAGATCTACATACTCGCCGGTCTGCAGAACATCGCCGACGAGGCGGACAAGGACGGCAACGGCTACCCGCAGCTGTCCCGGGAGTATCTCGTCAAGGCCGACCCCGACTTCATCTTCCTGGCGGACACGAAGTGCTGCGGGCAGAACCCACAGGCCGTTGCGAAGCGCAGCGGGTTCGCCAACCTGAGCGCGGTGAAGGAGGGCCGGGTCATCCCGCTCGACGATGACATTGCATCCCGCTGGGGACCGCGCGTTGTCGATTTCCTCCGTACGGTCGCCGGCGCGGTGGCGGCAGCGCCTGCGAGCACCGGCGGGTGACACTAATGGCGGAGGCTCGGGTTACCCCGCTTCCAACCGGTGGCGGGGGTAGCAAAGCCGGTACAACCGACGGCGGCCCAACCCTGGATAAGGAGACCAGGCCGGACCGCTTGCGGGGCGGTGCTAGGGGAGTGCTGCAGAGGTGGCGCCCAAGCCGCGGCCCGGACCCCGTCAGGCCGGGGCCA
>JBKOZJ010000015.1:0-62821 GCA_046725875.1 Actinomycetota bacterium | reverse complement strand
GGCCGTCCGTCTTCACCAGGTCTGGCTCATCGACTCCCGCCTCGTGGACGTTGGTCCCGGAGTACGCCGGCCCAGCCGCAGGTCCGGCCGCCGATGCCGAATCGCGGGCGGTGAGATCGGCCTCAGCGCCTGCGGCCGCCGGCACTAGACCACTGCCACCGAAGCCCCACGCGGTCACGTACTTCGCGGTCGCCTTCCTGAGTTCCCCGAGCAGGTCGGCGCACGAATCGTACGAGACGAGCCGGAACGCGGCCGGGGCGACGTCGACCCGGGACGCGCCCGTGGAGCCAGGGCCGCCGCTGGTACACCCAGTGAGCGCCAGTGCCGACCCTGCCAGCGCCGCGATCGCTCCCGGCCGGAATCGGTGCGCCCGGCTCGCACTCCGGCCGAGCGAGCCGCGTGATGCCGTGCTTCTCGATGCACCCATGCGGCTGAGACGCAGGCGCCGGCCACCCGGTTCCGATCAGGCGGGGGGCTCCTAGGCCACTGAGTCGAGTACGGGCAGCAACCAGGCGCGGTAGGCGTCTGGATCGGCGCGCAGGGCAGAGGCGACGATCATATGGGTCTCCTCGACCCACCAGCCGTCGACGGCGTCAACGGGCAGTTCCGTGATCCGGAGCGTGAACGGCTGGACGGTGCGCCCGCGCCGCACCTGGAGCTCGTGCACGGCGGCAGACTCGATCGCGCCGTCGAGCCCACGCGCCTGGTGCTCGGCCGTACGCTCCCATGCCCACGCGACCGCGTCATCGAACGTCGCGCCCAAGATCCGCCGCAGCTGCGGCGAGTCGAACAGGCCTGGAAAATCTGGCGGCAGATACTCGCCGAAGTCGTCCGTGCCGTAGAGGAGGTTCTCCCACCAGATCGCCCATTGCTCGGCGGCGGCCACCCGATTGAGGTCGGGGAAGTCCCGCTCGAGCACCGCGGGGTTTGCGGGGGGCACCGCCGGCTCGATGGCCGGATGCAAACTAGCCGCGTCCCTGGCATACAACGCCACGAGCAGCGGCTGCGGCTGGTCGACCTGGATCGCCCAGCGCCGTTCCCCGACAAGATGCACGAGCCACTTGATTCCCGAAATTGGTGAGCTTCTACCAACTAATACTTGATTGGGGTCATGTGGACCATGATCCGGCCCGGGTGACCCGCAGTGTGTGGATCACGCTCATGGACTTCGGGCTGCCAGACAAGCTCACCGCGCTCCGCGCGTCATTCGGCGCGTTCATCGACCGCGTCGTACACCTGGGCGAGGAAGAGCTACGGCCGGAGCTCGTGCCTGGCAGACCGCCTCGGATCGGATGTTGGACCCGGCGCTCCCACAGCGCGGGACCATAACCACCAGCGCTTAGGAGCCGACCTCCGATCCTGACGCGGCTCTCCGAGAGCTGATCGACAGCGGCAGTCTCCGTCGGTGCTTGGCCGCTGCAGTCATCTGCACATCGGTTGGAGCGGGCGGGTCTAGATAGGCTGGCAGAGCAAATCACCGATCACACAGCGGAAGAGGGCGAGACCCCGCCGTGTCTTCACAGTCATCCCAGCAGGCCAGCCGCATGGATGCCTTCGGGCCCAACGAGTGGCTCGTTGACGAGATCTACCAGCAATACCTGAAAGATCCGCATTCGGTGGACAAGGCCTGGTGGGAATTCTTCGCCGACTATCGGCCTGCGGACATCAGCCTTCCGGACGGGGCAGCGGTTCAGCAGCCCGAACCGGCACAGCCTCAAACCGAGCCGCCGGCTCAACGACCGAAGGCCACGGAGGCTGCTGGACCCGCGGCTCGTGAGCAAGCCGTCCCAGCCCAGTCGTCGCCGCCTCCGCCACCGCAACCGTCGCCGCAGGCGGCGCCGGCTCGGCCCGCGCAGGCACCAGCAGCGCAACCCTCGCCCGCCGAGCAAACGTCAACCGCTCCGACCGTCGGCCCGGCGCAGCCGTCCGCCGACGGTATGGCACCGCAGGTCCCGGCGACCGCGCCCCCGGTCCCGCCGAAGCCTTCCGAGCCAAAACCAGAGGAGCCGGACGAGGACGTCGTCGAGCCGCTTCGCGGAGCCGGCGCTCGGGTGGTCACGAACATGGAGACCAGCCTCGAGGTGCCAACGGCCACATCGGTGCGGGCGGTCCCGGCCAAGCTGCTCATCGACAACCGGATCGTCATCAACAACCACCTCAAGCGCAGCCGCGGCGGCAAGGTGTCGTTCACCCATCTCATCGGCTTTGCACTGGTCCAAGCGCTCAAGGCGATGCCGGAGATGAACTGGTCGTACACCGAGATCGGCGGTGAGAAGCCGGCGATCAGGAAGCCCCGCCACGTCAACCTCGGCCTGGCGATCGACCTCCAAAAGCGGGACGGGACCCGGCAGCTGGTCGTCCCGTCGATCAAGGCGGCGGAGGAGATGGACTTCGCCCGATTCTGGGCCGCCTACGAGGACATCGTCAGGAGGGCCCGGTCCGGCAAACTGACACTGGAGGATTTCGCCGGCACCACGATCAGTTTGACCAACCCCGGCGGGATCGGCACCGTGCACAGCGTGCCCCGGCTGATGGCCGGCCAGTCGGCGATCATTGGCGTGGGTGCGATGGAGTACCCCGCCGAGTTTCAGGGCGCTGCGCCGGACACCCTGGCTCGCCTCGCCGTCAGCAAGATCATGACGCTGACCTCGACATACGACCACAGAATCATCCAGGGTGCGCAGTCCGGCGAGTTCCTAGGCACCGTCCACCAGCTACTACTTGGCGAGAACGGGTTCTACGACGACGTCTTCGAGGCGCTGCGGATCCCGTACGAACCGGTCCGCTGGGTCCAGGACATCTCCGCCAGCCACAAGGACGACGTCGACAAGACGGCGCGGGTGCTGGAGCTGATCCACTCCTACCGCGTCCGCGGTCACCTCATGGCGGACACCGATCCGCTCGAGTACCGCCAGCGCCGCCACCCCGATCTCGACGTGGTCCAGCACGGGCTGACCCTCTGGGACCTGGAGCGCGAGTTCGCGACCGGCGGCTTCGGCGGCAAGCCGATCATGACGCTGCGGGAGATCCTCGGCGTGCTCCGCGACTCGTACTGCCGGACCATCGGCATCGAGTACATGCACATCCAGGACCCGCGGCAGCGCCGGTGGATCCAGCAGCGCGTCGAGATCCCGTATGCACACCCCACCCGTGAGGAGCAGCTGCGTATCCTGCGCCGGCTCAACGCGGCGGAGGCGTTCGAGACGTTCCTGCAGATCAAGTACGTGGGCCAGAAGCGCTTCTCACTCGAGGGCGGCGAGTCGTTGATCCCGCTACTGGACGCCGTGCTCTCGGACGCCGCGGACGCCGACCTCGACGAGGTGTGCATCGGCATGGCTCACCGCGGCCGGCTCAACGTTCTCGCGAACATCGCCGGGAAGTCGTATGCCCAGATCTTCCGGGAATTCGAGGGCAACCAGGATCCGCGGACGGTCCAGGGGTCCGGAGACGTTAAATACCACCTCGGCACCACGGGTGAGTTCACCGCCGAGTCCGGCGCGGCCACCAAAGTGTCGATCGCAGCAAACCCGTCTCACCTCGAAGCGGTCAACCCGGTAGTCGAGGGCGTCGTCCGCGCCAAGCAGGACCGGCTCAACAAGGGGGGTGGTCACGAGGGCTTTACCGTGCTGCCACTGGTGGTCCACGGCGACGCGGCGTTCGCCGGCCAGGGCGTGGTGGCCGAGACGCTGAACCTCTCCCAGCTTCGGGGCTACCGCACCGGCGGCACCGTCCATGTCGTGATCAATAACCAGGTTGGCTTCACCACGTCGCCCGCCGAGGGCCGGTCCTCGCTCTACGCCACCGACGTCGCGCGAATGATCGAGGCGCCCATCTTCCACGTGAACGGCGACGACCCGGAGGCGGTCGTGCGGGTGGCCCGGCTGGCCTTCGAGTTTCGGCAGGCGTTCAAAAAGGACGTGGTCATCGACCTGCTCTGTTACCGCCGGCGCGGCCACAACGAGGGCGACGACCCGTCGATGACCCAGCCGATGATGTACGACCTCATCGACAAGAAGCGCTCCGTGCGCAAGCTCTACACCGAGGGGTTGATCGGCCGGGGTGACATCTCGGTCGAGGAGGCCGAGGATGCACTGCGCGACTACCAGGAACAGCTCGAGCGGGTATTCGTCGAGACCCGGGAGAGTTCGCCTCCCGAGCCGGCGGTTGCCGTCGAGCCAGAGCCGCCCGCAGGGTCCGGATCCGTACAGACGGCCGTGAAACCTGAGGTGGTCAAGAAGATCGGGGACGCCCAGGTCACGATCCCCGAGGGGTTCACCGTCCACCCGAAGCTTCAACCGCTGATGACTCGGCGGGCGGCGATGGCCTCCCAGGGCGGCATCGACTGGGCATTCGCCGAGCTGATCGCCTTCGGGTCGTTGCTGCTCGACGGCGTCCCGGTGCGCTTGGCCGGCCAGGACAGCCAGCGCGGCACCTTCGTACAACGCCACTCGGTGCTCGTCGACCGGACCACCGGGCAAGAGTGGACGCCGCTGGCCCACCTCGACCCTGGCCAGGCTCGATTCTGGGTGTACGACTCGCTGCTGAGCGAGTTCGCCGCGATGGGCTTCGAGTATGGGTACTCGGTGGAGCGGCCGGACGCTCTTGTGCTGTGGGAGGCACAGTTCGGCGACTTCGGCAACGGCGCCCAGGCCGTGATCGACGAGTTCGTCGCGTCCGGCGAGCAGAAGTGGGGGCAGCACTCGTCGCTCGTGCTCCTGCTCCCCCACGGATACGAGGGCCAGGGGCCGGACCACTCCTCCGGACGCGTCGAGCGCTTCCTGTCCCTATGCGCCCAAAACAACATGACCGTTGCCATGCCGTCGGTGCCGTCAAACTACTTCCACCTGCTCCGCTGGCAGGCTCTGAACGGGAAGCAAAGGCCGCTTATCGTCCTTACGCCGAAGTCGATGCTGCGGCTCAAGGCCGCGACCTCCGGCGTCGAGGAGTTCACGGCCGGCACCTTCCGGCCAGTGATCGGAGACGCGTCGGTCGACCCCGCCGGGGTGCGCAAGGTACTGCTGTGCAGCGGCAAGATCTCGTACGAACTCGAGATGGCGCGGTCGCGACTCGGCCTTACGGATACCGCCATTGTCCGGGTGGAGCGGCTGTATCCGCTGCCCTCGGACGAGATGGCCGCAGCCCTCGCTGCCTATCCGGCTGGCGCTGCACTGCGCTGGGTCCAGGAAGAGCCGCTGAACCAGGGCAGCTGGCCGTTCATGGCGCTCAATCTCCCCGAGCATCTCGGCGGCCGGCCGCTCTACCGCGTCACTCGGCCGGCCTCGTCCGCACCCGCGTGCGGCTCGCACGCCCAACACGAACGAGAGCAGGCGCAGCTCATCGACCAGGCACTAGGAGGACCCTGATTTGTTCGCCCTGCTGCGCATTGGCCGGATGCCCGCGGCGGGCACCCCAATCATCGCCCTGCCATCCGCCTGACGCGCGATGTACTTCACAGATCGGGGCATCGAGGAGCTCGAGGCGCGCCGTGGCATCGAGGAAGTCAGCCTCGCCTGGGTTGCCGAGCGCCTGCGCGAGTTCGTCGACCTCAACCCCGAGTTCGAGACGGCAGTCGACCGTCTGGCCACCTGGCTGGCCCGCCTCGACGACGAAAACGGCGAGTAGACCCGGTTGCCGCGCACCTTGCTTCAGCCCGAGCGGAGTAGAAGGGCACCTTATTCCGGTCGGTTTGGAGCTAGGCGCCCTTCTGCCGGACTGGCGTTAGGAGATATTGAGCACGATCTTGCCGATTACGTTTCCGTCGCCGAGCCGGGTGAGGCCGTCGGCAGCGCGCTCCAACGGATACTCGTGGTCGATCAGCGGTCGCAATCCGGCCTGCCGGCAGAACGCGATGAGCTGCTCGAGCTCATCTCGGGTGCCCATCGTCGAGCCGATGACCCGCAGCTGACGGTAGAAGATCGATCTCAGCTCGGTCGCCTCCGGGTTCGGACCCGTCGTCGCGCCGGAGACCACGATGGTGCCGCCGGGCTTGAGGGATCGAACCGAGTGCGACCAGGTGGCCGCGCCCACCGTCTCCATCACCGCGTTCACCCGCTCGGGTAGCCGCTCGCCGCTTGCGAAGGTCCGCTCCGCCCCAAGCTCCGTGGCCACCTTTGCCTTGGCGGCGTCCCTGGTCGTCGCCCACACCCGGAAGCCGGCTCGCGCCCCCAACGCTACGAGCGCGGTCGCCACGCCGCCGCCGGCTCCTTGGACAAGGACGGTCTGCCCGGGCTGGAGACCGGACCTCGTGAACAACATCCGGTACGCGGTGAGCCAGGCCGTCGGCAGACAGGTCGCCTCGGCCCAGGAGAGCTCGGACGGTTTAGCTACCAGGTTGCGGCGCGGCACGGCGACCCGCTCGGCGAACGTGCCGGGGTACTTCTCCGACAGGAGAGTACGCGCGGGGTCCAGCGTCTCGTCACCGCGCCAGTTCGGATCACCGACGAGGGCGTGAACGATGACCTCGTTACCGTCTTCGTCGACACCCGCACCGTCACAGCCAAGGATCATAGGGAGCTGTTCTTGGCGGATGCCGACACCGCGCAGCGTCCACAGGTCGTGCTGGTTGATCGAGGCCGTCCGCAAGGAGACGGTCGTCCATGACTCATCTGGCGGAACCGGCTCTGGCTGCTCGGCGATCTCCACCGCGGAGACCGGGTCTTCGGGGGCGAACCGGGCGGCAACCGCTGCAAGCATGACCGGCACCTTAGCCGGAGGCCCTAGCTGCATATAACACGGCCGATGTCTCTGCTCTCCCCGCGAGCCGGTAAATGCGGTCGGCGAAGTTTGGGACTGCATGCTCGGGCCGTCGGCGAAGGCGGCATCATTGGCGCCGTGGTGCAGGCGGGGAGCAGGCGGGGCATTCGAGGTGCGGAATCCGGCGCATCCGCGGTGGAGCGAGCCGTGAGCGAGCTTCGCGCGGCACTTTTCGAGGGCCGGATCGAGCCGGGCACTCCGCTACGGGAGATACACCTTGCCGGCTGGCTGGGTATCAGCCGCAGCACGGTCCGCGAGGCGCTGAGGATCCTCGTTCGAGACGGACTTGCGCGCCACATCCACAACAAGGGCGTGGTCGTGACCTCACTCTCGGATGCCGACCTCGAGGAGATTTACCGTACCCGTCTGATCCTCGAGGTGGCGGGCCTCCGGGCCATGACCGAGGAGCCACGCCCGTCGACCCTCCCGCTGCGTGCTGCGTTGGGTTCGTACGAAAACGCGGTACGGATTCGGGACCAGCAGGCAGCGGTAGCCGCCCACCTTGGCTTCCACTGCGCGATCGTCGGGCTGCTGAGGTCGAGGCGGCTGTCGGGATGCGCCGACGTGCTCGTGGCGGATGTGCGGCTGGCGATGGCCGCTGCCGCCCGGACCTCGAAAGACTCACCACAGCAGGTCGCCGAGCATGCCAGGCTCCTTGAGCTCATCGAGCAGGACGAGGTGGATGACGCTGTCGCCGAGCTCACCGACCACCTCGCACGCGGGCAGGTGTCCCTTGGCGCGCGACTCCCCGAGCCCATGACCCTCTAGGACGCTGCTGAATAACCTCGCCCGTCGCGAGCGGCGTCCAGGCGTCGATCCGGCAAGGCCGCAGGGAGCCCAAAGTAGCAGCGCTACGTGGGCGACCGAGAACGTAGCCGGGCGGCGTCTGGTCGTCGCGCAGCAGGGTGGTGTTGTTCAGCAGCGTCCTAGCCGGGCCAGCCCGCCTGTGACCCAATGCTCAGAACAGACCGACGGGTGGCGGTCGTCCGATCCTGTTGTGATCAATATTGGCTGGTCGGTACGGATTGTCGGACAATCGATGGCCGGCTTCGCCCGAGTTCACCTGGTCACTTCCCTCGTGCCGTCGTGGGAACGTACCTTTAGTGCGGAATCCGTACCCGGGAGTGGAAAGTGGAGCTCACCTCGTACTCCGAGCGCGCTGCGCGGCTGGTTAACACGGCCGATACGATCCACCCCGAACGCGACCGGCTGGCGACGCTCGACACGCTCTGCGACTTCCTCCGTGACCACCCCGTTTGGCTAGCGAAGGCAACCGACCGGGATTTGATCGCCCTCCGCAGGGTCCGGAGCAAGCTGCGCGCCGTCTTCGAGGCCGCTGACTCCGGTGATTCGGCCCGTGCAGTCGAGATGCTCAATGCGTTGCTCCGGGATTACCCAGTGCAGCCGCAGATCTCCGGCCACGACGACAGCGACTGGCATCTCCACCTCGCCGAGGGAGCACCTACGGTGACCGCCTCTTACGCGGCCGGGGCCGTGATGGGCCTGGCGGTGTTCTGCACTGAGTGCGGGGTAAGCCGGCTCGGCATCTGCCAGGCGCCGCCGTGCCGGCAGGTCTTCCTCGACACGTCAACCAACCAGTCCCGCCGGTACTGCTCGGACCGCTGCGCGACGCGCGCGAACGTCGCGGCCTACCGCCAGCGCCGGCGCGAACAGGCCGCGCTGCCCGTCCCGTGACGCCCGACAGCTGATCAGACCAGGTGCAGGGCGAAGCCTGTCCTCCGGACAAGATTTGCGGGTCAACGGCGGCGCGGTCGCGGGCGAAGTAGTCGCGGGCGAGGCCAGAGCCTGGCAACCGCGACGGCCACTAGGTCAGCGGCCGGCACAGCCCCGACGAGCCACGAGTCGACCCCCTCCGCCTGGTTGTCCCGCTCCACCCACCAGCCGTCCGGTGTGGAATGGGCGGCGCGCTTCACCGAGAGAGGGCGGCCTTCGGGGAGGCGGACAACCACCAGCGACCCGGACCGTGGCCGGCCGCCATAGCGTACGAGGAGCAGGTCGCCATCGCGCAGCGTCGGCAGCATCGACCGACCGCGCACGATCGCCGTCCCCCAGCCCATGGCCGGCCTTCCCTGCGGAGTAATGTCCGAAAGTGTGCGGAGCCGGCGGCGAGAGGAGTGCCGGAGGCTCCGAGTCGAAGACTTCACCCGTGGAGAGGGGTCGTGCAAATGCGGATCTCCCGCCTGTTCCGTCCCGTGTCCGTCCACGCCCACTGCGACCTACCGTGTGGCGTTTACGACCCGGCCCAGGCCCGCATCGAGGCCGAGTCGGTCAAGGCCATCTGCGAGAAGTACCAGGGCAGCGATGACGAGGTGTACCGCACCCGAGCATTGATCATCAAGGAGCAGCGCGCACAGCTTGTCAAGGAGCACCTTTGGGTGCTGTGGACCGACTACTTCAAGCCGACCCACTTCGAGGCCTACCCACAGCTCCACCAGCTCTTCAATGAGGCCACGAAGCTCGCCGGCTCCGCCGGCGGCAAGGGAACCGTGGACCCGAACGTCGCCCAGCAGCTCCTCGACAAGATCGCGCAAATCGACAAAATCTTCTGGGAGACCAAGCAGGCTTAGCTCGACGGAATGGTGGCCCTGCGCGCAGGGATCCACCAGGGACCCTGCACAGTCTGGGCAACGCGATCAAGACCTTGCGGGGCACCGAGATAACCTGCCTGGGTGATCCGATCGGCTCGCCCGGAGGACGTACCGACGATCCTTCAGCTCATCAAGGAGCTGGCAGATTATGAGCGAGCTCCTGGTGCGGTTGAGACCACCGAGGGCCTCCTGCAGGAGGCCCTCTTCTGTCCGGATCCGCGCGTCCACGCGCTGCTCGCCGAGGACGACGGCGAGATCGTCGGCTTCGCGCTGTGGTTCCTCAACTTCTCGACGTGGCTCGGCCGGCACGGGATCTATCTGGAAGATCTTTACGTCAAGCCGAGCAATCGTGGTCAGGGACATGGGCGGGCGCTGCTCGCCGAGCTCGCCCGCATCTGCGTAGAGCGAGGCTTTGGGCGATTGGAGTGGTGGGTGCTTGACTGGAACGAGCCGGCCATCGAGTTCTACCGGTCGATTGGCGCGATCGCCATGGATGAATGGACGGTTCAGCGCGTCACCGGCGATGCGCTGAGGGCGCTCGCCAGGGGCGGCAGCCGTGCCGGTGGCCCAGCTACCGGCGCGGACGAGACAGTAACGCGGTAGTCTCGCGGCACTCAGGCAACGACAGGAGGACGCGGTGATCCAGCGGCCCGACGGCGACTTCGTCCAGGTACGGCTCCCGGCCGACAGCGCCTACCTGTCCGTCCTGCGCACGGCGACCGCTGGGTTGGCCGCGAGACTCGACTTCACCCTGGACGAGATCGAGGATCTGCGGATCGCCGTGGACGAGGCGTGCGCGATGCTGCTTCCGCAGGCTGTCGCGAACGGGGACTTGACTTGCAATTTCCACCTGACTGACAACGCGCTCGTGCTTCGCGTCTCGGTGCCCACCGAGGACGGCCGGCTCCCGTCGCGCGAGACGTTCGCCTGGACCGTGCTCAATGCGCTCGCTGGTGAGGTGGAAGCGGACGCCGACGAGAATCATCGGGTCAGCATCACCATGACCAAGAAGCGCGGCGCAACGGGACTGCTGTGACGTACGAGCTCAATCTGGGGGCGGAGTACGGCCAGGATCGGGCCGGCGCTCGCGACCTCTTCACCCGACTGTCGAGCGTCGAGCACGGCTCGCCCGAGTGGGGCGCGATCCGGGAGAAGCTGGTCGAGATACACCTCCCGCTTGTCGAGCACCTGGCTCGCCGGTTCCGCAACCGGGGCGAGCCGCTGGATGACTTGATCCAGGTCGCGACCATCGGATTGATCAAATCAGTGGACCGCTTCGACGCGGAGCGTGGTGTGGAGTTCTCGACCTACGCCACACCCACGATCGTCGGCGAGATCAAGCGGCACTTCCGGGACAAGGGCTGGGCGGTCCGCGTTCCCCGCCGGCTGCAGGAGCTGCGCCTCTCGCTTACCAGCGCAACCGCGGAACTCTCCCAGCGGAACGGCCGCGCGCCGACCGTCGGCGAGCTGGCCGTCCACCTCAAGCTCAGCGAGGAAGAGGTCCTCGAGGGGCTGGAGTCCGCCAACGCCTACAGCACTCTGTCCCTGGACGTACCGGAGCAGGGCGAGCAGGACTCCCCCGTAGTCGCCGACTCGCTCGGTGCCGAGGACGAGGAGCTGGAGGGCGTCGAGTACCGCGAGTCGCTCAAGCCGCTGCTGGCGAAGCTGCCGCCGCGCGAGAAGAAGATTCTCCTACTGCGGTTCTTCGGCAATATGACCCAGTCCCAGATCGCCGAGGAAATCGGCATTTCGCAGATGCACGTATCTCGGCTGCTGGCCCGGACACTCGCGCAGCTTCGTGACGACCTGATGATCGACGAATAGAAGATCTTGCCTTCGGCTTCGGCCTCGTTGGGTTCTAGTCGCGCAGCGCTTCGGTGCTCGCCGGTATCAGGAGGAGCAGAATGCCGAGCGCTGAGAGGAGCGTGAGCGGAAGGCCCACCCAGCGCAGGCCGCCCTGCACCTGATACCAGCCGACCGGCACCATCAGGAGCAGCCACACCAGCGCCGGCGCGCGGCTCCACCGCCGGCCGCGCTGGAGCCCCCATGAGCACAGCACCAGCCCGGCACCGCCAAGCAGCGACAGGACTCCGATCAGCATCGCTGCGGCCCGGCTGTCGGGATTGCCGACGACGCTTTGGATCATCAAGCCGAGACCGAGCGCAAGCGTTGCCACCCCCTGTGCGGCAACGATCAGTGCGGTCAGGGAGAGGGCGACAGACCGTGTACGGGTTGGCACTCGGTGAGCTTACAGACCGCCCCAGCAGGACTATCCGGCGCGTCCGGCCGACCCCCGCGGTACTCCAACCGGGGTAATCCCCCTTGCTCAGAGACCCCGTCGATCTGCGGATCGAAGGAACGATGGCGACTCCGCCTCACAAGCTCAGCCTGTGACGAAGTAGACACCCCTGGAACCGAAAAACCTTCCGCGAAGGGCTTGTGCCCCGCTTCCACGTTTGAAAGCCTCGTGTCTGGCGTTCGGTGGGCCTTGCTTGCGCGAGGCGCACCGATGACGTCCGCCATGAATCCCGTGCACAGTTTTACCGCCGGTGTCAGGGAAATGGTGGGTTCGTGATTGCGTTCACAATCACAAGCCGCGGACTCGGCGCGCGCACGCGCCGGGTGATCTGGAGGAGTTGGGACAGCATGGACTGGCGCCACCGCGCTGCGTGCCGTGATGAGGACCCTGAGCTGTTCTTCCCGATCGGCAACACCGGCCCCGCGCTGCTGCAGATCGAGGAGGCAAAGGCGGTCTGCCGCCGTTGCTCAGTAATCGATGAGTGCCTCGCGTGGGCGCTGGAGACCGGTCAAGACGCTGGGGTATGGGGTGGAACGAGTGAGGACGAGCGGCGCGCACTGAAGCGCCGTAATGCGAGGGCGCGCGCCCGAACCGCATAACCCCCATCACGCCATGGTTTAAACCAGACCCCGCCGCCCCGCGGCGGGGTCTTTGGCACCCGCCGCCCCGCGCCGGCGGGGTCTTTGCACCCGCCGCCTTGGGCGGATCGGCGTTTACGCCTAGGCAGATCTCCGCCAACTCATAGCTGCCGATGGAACCGCCTCAGATCAGGTGCGAAGCGGGAGATCGACGATCACTCGGGTGCCACCGCCCAGGCCCTCCCCCATATCGAGCTGACCGCCGAGCTCCCCCACGACAAGAGTCCGGACGATCTGCAGGCCAAGATTGCCGGCGACCTCGGGGTCGAACCCCGGTGGCAGGCCGCGCCCGTCGTCGGCCACCACCATGCGAAGCCGGCCTACCGACCTGCTCGCGCTGACCTCGAGCTTCCCCATGCGGCCGGCCAGGCCGTGCTCGAAGGAGTTCTGCGCAAGCTCGGTGAGGACCATAGCGAGCGGCGTGGCAGCCTCGGAGGCCAGCGTGCCGAACTCGCCGTCTCGGACGATCTCGATCTCTGCGGTGGCGCCAGACACCTCGGCGACCATGGCCAGGATGCGGTCGGCCACCTGGTCAAATGCCACCACCTCGTCGACGGACAGCGACAGCGTTTCGTGCACGATCGCGATAGAGCCGACCCGTCTGACCGCTTCTTCCAACGCCGATCTCGCAGACCGCTCGTCGAGTCGGCGGGCCTGGAGGCGGAGCAGCGCGGCCACGGTCTGGAGATTATTCTTCACCCGGTGGTGGATCTCCTTGATGGTGGCGTCCTTTGTCAGCAGCTCGCGCTCCCGCCGCCGCAGCTCGGTGACGTCGTGGGCCAACACGAGCGCGCCGACCCGGCTGGCGTCGGGGGTTAGCGGAATGGCCCGTAGCTTCACCACTGCTTCATTGCGCTCGACCTCGATCTCGCGCGGTGCCCGGCCGCTCGCGACCACCTCGACTGCCTCGTCGACAGGGCCGGATCTGCGGGCAATCGTCGCGACCGTCTTGCCCAGATGGGCGCCGACGAGATCTCCAGCGTGGCCGAGCCGACGGAACGCCGACAGTGCGTTCGGGCTCGCGTACGAAACGACCCCCTGAGCATCGAGACGCAGGAGGCCGTCACCCACCCGCGGCGCCGAGTCCAGGTCGACGGGAGCGTCCCGCTGCGGGAATCGTCCGGCCGCGATCATCTTCGCCAGGTCGGTCGCGCATTGCAGGTAGGTCAGCTCGAGTCGGCTGGGGGTGCGTACGCCGATGAGGTTTGTGTTCCTTCCGATCACCGCGATGATCTTGTCCTGCCGGCGTACCGGGATGGCCTCCACCCGCACCGGCACATCGTCTCGCCACTCGGGGTCACCCTCCCGCACGATCCTGGCCTCGTCGAGCGCGGTATCGATCATGGGTCTCCGCCCGCGCGGCACCTCTGTCGCGACGATGTCGTCGAGATAGGCAGTCGGGCCCGTGGTCGGTCTCATCTGGGCAACTGCGACATATCCGTCGCCGCGTCTGGTCGGCACCCAAAGAACCAAGTCGGCGAACGAGAGATCCGCCAGCAGTTGCCAGTCCGCGACCAGCAGGTGCAGCCACTCTAGGTCGTCTTCGGATAGCTGGGTGCGCTGGCGGACCAGGTCATTCAACGAGGGCACGCAAGAAGCCTAGGAGGAGGTTGCACAGGGAGTCGCGGTTACGGGAGTCGGACACCCCCCGACGCGACATTAGGTTTGGGATGATACGGCGAGCTCAGTTGTCTCCGTGAGCAGGAAGAGATCAGTGACGCGCACCGCAACGGACGCCAGCTACTGGCAGAAGGTCGTCGAAGACGGCTTTGCCGTACCAGATGACCGGCCCCTTGACGACCTCACTGTCGAGCTCGTCGAGCTGCTGGGCGAGACGGATCCGCGCCTTCGGGAGGAGCTCGCCTTCCAGATCTTCGCCGGGTGGATCGGGCGTGGTGTGTACGACGACCTGCTCAGTGGGGTCGGCGACGGGATGTGCGAGGGCCTGACGGTAGGTCTGGGGGAAGACGACACCAAGAGCGTCTTCCGCCGCAGCTACTCGATCCTCGTCCTGGCTGCCGTGCTGAACAGGGACAATATGATTCACGGCGTACACCCCACGACTGTGCTGCGGTGGGGCGACCAAGGGCTGGGATGGTTCGTACGGGAGCGCGACCTGCGCGGTTTCGTCCCAAAGTCCGGGTGGGCCCACGCCGTCGCGCATGGCGCGGATTTCATCGGCGCGCTGGCTCGGTCCCGCCACCTCGACGAGGGCGGGCTCATGGTCATCCTCGACGCGATCGCCGACCGACTGCTCGAACCGACCGGCTACGTGTTCACGCAACAGGAGGACGATCGCCTTGCGTACGCCACCATGGCGCTGCTGCACCGCAACGTCGTCGACATGGCGCTGCTCGGTCCGTGGGTGGAGCGCCTCGCCACGTCATGGAAACAGGCCGAACCAGGGCCGACACCGGCCCAAGTCACGAACACCGTCGCGTATCTGCGCGCGCTTCACGCGCAGTTGCTGCTGGGGGTCCGGGCGCGGCTGGGAGACTCCGGGCCGCCCTTCTCGCCGCGGTGGTACGCCTCCGGGATGAAAGCGTCAGAGCCGAGCGCCGAAGGGACCGTTGGAGTACGGGTCGAGCTGCTCGGCGCCCTGCAACATGCCTTGCGTACGGTTGGCCCGTGGTATCGCCCTAGCCCCAACCAGCCCTGACCGGCGCCGCATGGCATCGGCCGCGTGGGGTTGCCGGCTACGGCGTTGATCGCCAAAAGGTGGATCACACTGTCCCAGGAAGGACATTTCGATCCACCTGTCAATGATCAAGGAGCCCAATGGACAGGAGGGCGGGAACGGGTTGAGGCTCCGAGGTGTCAGTGCGCTGGGCTGGCTCGGGCAGTGCGCGGCGGACCGGGAGGCGGCCGGGCTTCGGCGCCGGCTGCGGCCACGGCCAGCAGGCGACCGTCTCCTTGATCTCGCCGGGAACGACTACCTGGGCCTGGCACGGCACCCGTCGGTGATCGCGGGCGGGATCGAAGCGCTGAGAACATGGGGTGCCGGATCGACGGGATCCCGGCTGGTCACCGGCTCGACCACCCTCCATGCCGAGCTCGAGACGTCGCTCGCAACCTTCACGGGGTGGCCGGCGGCCCTCGTCTTCTCGTCCGGATACCTTGCCAACCTCGCCACGATCAGTGCCCTCAGCGGGCCGGGCAGCCTCGTCGTTTCGGACGCGCACAACCACGCCTCGATCGTGGACGCGTGCCGGCTCTCCCGGGCACGAGTGGTGGTCGCTCCACATCGGGACCCCGCCGCGGTCGCCCGCATCCTCGCCGAGCGGGCCGAAGAGCGCGCGATCGTTGTCACCGACGCCGTGTTCTCGGTGGACGGCGAGCTCGCGCCGTTGAGGGAGCTGCACGCGGTCGCCGGGTGTTATGGCGCCGCGCTCGTCGTGGACGAGGCACACGCACTCGGTGTGATCGGGCGGTCCGGTCGGGGTGCCGTGGAGTTGGCCGGCCTGGCCGGCGATCCCGATGTCGTGGTGACGGCAACCCTGTCGAAGGCGCTCGGGAGCCAGGGGGGCGTGCTGCTCGCCGGTCAAAGCGTCGTTGACCACGTTGTCGACTCGGGCCGATCCTTCATCTTCGATACCGGTCTAGCCCCCGCCTGTGTTGGCGCGGCGCTGGCAGCGCTGGCCGTACTCGATGCCACCCCGCGGCGCGCGTCCGATGTACGGAGACGCGCCCGGGACCTTGCTGCGCTGGCGGCGCGTGCCACCGGCCTGCCCGTCACCACACCGGAGGCGGCGGTTGTCTCGGTCCTCGTCGGCCCGCCGAATGCGGCCCTCGCGGCCGCCGCTGCCTGTGCGGATCACGGCGTACGGGTCGGCTGTTTCCGGCCGCCATCGGTCCCGGACGGCATCTCCCGACTCCGTCTAACCGCGCGCGCCGATCTGACCGATCGTGATCTGGCCATCGCTACGGCGGCGCTCGCGGCCTTCGCAGCGTCTCGCTCCGCTACGGTTTGATCCGCCAAGCGCACGAATGGTGAGCGATGCGACTCGTACGCGGTGCGCCAAGCACCCGATCGGTGCGCTTGGCGGTCAACCCGGGGTCGCCCCGGGGCCGCGCGGCGGCTAGTGGGTCTCGGTGACTTTGTTCAGCCCTCGCGGCATGTCCGGGTCGAGCCCGCGACCGACCGCGATCTCGTACGCGAGCAACTGCAGGGGCAAGATGTCGAGCATCGGCGACACCTCCTCGACGACGCCGGCTGGCAGGGTAAATCCGACGGTTCCGTGGGTCATCGCATCCGCCGTTCCGACGACACAGATGTCGGCGGATCGCTCCTTGAGCCGGTCGAGCACGCCGTGCAACGCGCGGCCGCCGGCACCTTCGGGCACCACCGCGACCACCGGGATCTCGCTGTCGACCATGGCGAGCGGGCCGTGCAGGAGGTCGGCCCCCGAGAAGGCGTGCGCGGCGACGTAGCTCGTCTCCATTACCTTGAGGGCTCCCTCGCGCGCGGTCGGGTAGGCGTAGCCGCGGCCGGTGATGACCAGCCGGTCGGCGAAGCGGTACCGATCGGCGAGGGCGCGGATCTCCGGCTGGCGGTCGAGCAGTTCCGCGGCCGACCCCGGCACATCTCGGGTGAGCGCGCCGTCCCCGCCCCGGAGCCGATCGAGCAGGAGATAGAGCGTCAGCAGCTGCGCCGTGTAGGTCTTGGTGGCCGGCGTCGCCTTCTCGACACCGGCGAGTACGTCCAGGTCGAACTCGGACACCTGGTTCAGCGGCGAGCCGGGCGCGTTCGTGACCGCGAGGGTGAGCGCACCGCACTCGCGCGCGACCCGAGTCGACTCGATGAGGTCCGGCGAGCCCCCGGACTGGCTCACCGCCACCACCAGGCAGTCACGGAGATCCGGCTTTGCCCCGTACACCGTCGTGGTGGACGGCGAGGTGAGCCCGGCCGGGAGCCCGAGCAGGATCTCGACGAGATATTTCGCGTAGAGCGCGGCGTTGTCGCTGGTCCCCCGCGCCGTGAGCAGTACGAACCGGGGCGCCCGGGCCTGGATCGCCGTGGCGACGTCATAGATGGGGGCGACGCCCGAGGTCAGAAGTCGTTCCAGGACGGCCGGCTGTTCGGCGATCTCGGCCGCCATGATCCCACCCGGCTCGACGCTCACTCCGCCCGTCATGTTCGCCACAGTCCCAACCCTACGGACAGGGCCGACTAACGCCCGCCGGCACGCAGTCCGGCAGACGTCCTTTGGCACGGTTTGATCCGCCAGGCGCGCGAAACTCGTGCAACGCGCATGCCGAGACGGACGCAGCGCACGAGTTTCATGAGCTTGCTGGATCAAACCGGACAGAGGCTTTCTCACTCACGGTAGGGTGCCGCCGGTGAGCGTCCTGGTCGTGAGCGGCACCGGCACCGGGGTCGGGAAGACCGTCGTGGTCGCCGCGATTGCCGCGCTCGCCGCCGCCCGTGGGTCCACCGTGGCGGCCGTGAAGCCCGTACAAACCGGCGTGGCACCACACGAGTCAGGTGACCTCGACGAGGTGCGCAGGCTGGCGGCGATCGAGGATCTGCATGAATACGCCCGGTATCCAGACCCACTCTCCCCCGCCGCGGCGGCCCGCCGGGCGAAGCGCGGGCCGCTCGATCTCGCGACGGCGGCGCAATGGATCATCCACCTCGCGGAGCAGCGGCGGCTGGTGATCGTGGAGGGCGCGGGGGGCCTGCTCGTTCGCTACGACGCGGATGGAGCGACGATCGCGGATCTGGCACACATGCTGCGGGCGTCCGTCCTCGTCGTGTGCCATGCCGATCTGGGCACTCTCAATCACACCGCGTTGACCCTAGAGGCGATGGCCGGCCGCGGCCTCGACCTCGCCGGCGTCGTTGTCGGCTCATGGCCCGCCGAGCCCGACCTTGCCTGCAGGTCGAACATCCGTGACTTGGAAACGTTGGCGGCCCGGCCGCTGGCCGGCGCGCTGCCGGCCGGGGCCGCGACTCTCGACCCGCCCGAGTTCCTCCTCGCCGCGCGCGCCGCGCTCGCGCCCGCGCTCGGCGGGACCTTCGATTCGGCAGACTTTCGGCGCAAGCACGAGCCTGGAGACCCCTGATGTGCCGGGGCGATCAAACCATCCGACTCGCGGACGGGAGCGAAGCACAACGGTGAGCGACATCCTCGACGTGGCGCGCCAGCAGGTACTCGGCGATGGGCAGGGGCTGGACGAGGCGCAGACCCGGGCCGTTCTCGAGCTGCCCGACGACCGGCTCGACGAGCTGCTCGCGCTCGCCCACGAGGTCCGGATGCTCTGGTGCGGGCCGGAGGTCGAGGTCGAGGGGATCGTGTCCGTCAAGACCGGTGGTTGCCCCGAGGACTGCCACTTCTGCTCCCAGTCCGGGCGGTTCGACTCCCCGGTTCGGGCCGCGTGGCTGGATATCCCGTCGCTGGTCGAGGCGGCACGGCAGACGGCCGCGACCGGCGCGACGGAGTTCTGCATCGTGGCCGCCGTGCGCGGGCCGGACGAGCGGCTGATGGCCCAGATACGCGAGGGAGTAAGGGCTATCAAGGCCGCGGTCGAAATCAACGTCGCCGCATCCCTCGGCATGCTTAACCAGGAGCAGGTCGACGAGCTCGCCGCGATGGGCGTGCACCGCTATAACCACAACCTCGAGACCGCCCGCTCGCACTTCCCGAACGTGGTAACAACCCACTCGTGGGAGGAACGCTGGAAGACGCTGCGGATGGTTAAGGGGGCGGGCATGGAGGTCTGCTGCGGTGGCATTATCGGCCTTGGCGAGACCCTCGTACAGCGCGCCGAGTTCGCCGCGCAGCTCGCGGCGCTCGACCCGGACGAGGTTCCGCTGAACTTCCTCAACCCGCGCCCCGGCACTCCCTTCGGCGACTATCCCGTCGTTGCCGGGCGGGAGGCGCTCCGCACGATCGCGGCCTTCCGGTTGGCCATGCCGCGGACCATTCTGCGCTACGCCGGCGGTCGTGAGATCACCCTCGGCGACCTGGGGACGAAGCAGGGCATAGTGGGCGGCATCAACGCCGTCATCGTCGGCAACTACCTGACCACTCTTGGCCGCTCCCCCGACGCGGACCTGGCCATGCTCGCGGAGTTGGAGATGCCGATCAAGGCGCTATCCGCGACCCTGTAGTCGTCGCCTGCTCCCATCGATGAATGGCCCTGGCTGGGTTGGGTAGCGTGCGGCGGGATCGGTTCATGATGACTCACTATCTCGACTGCCTCAGGAGGCGCCGTGGCCGAGGCGATGTCCGTGCCGGCTGACGACCAGGCGGAAACCTTCCCGTCCGATCAGGCCGAGGTCGACGAGGGTGTACGGCTGGAAGGTCACGGCGGTGAGCTCGCGCTCGCCGTGGCCAAGCGGTACGGCGTCGACACGCTGTACACGCTCTCCGGCGCGCATGTCTTCCCGCTCTACGACGCGGCCGTCAGGTCCGACCCGCCGGTTCGGCTGGTCGACGTACGCCACGAGCAGACCGCGGTGTTCGCCGCCGAGGCGACCGGAAAGCTGACCCGTTCTCCCGGCCTTGCCGTGCTCACCGCCGGTCCCGGCGTGACCAATGGAATTTCGGCGGTGACGACCGCCCACTTCAACGGTTCGCCGCTCGTTGTGCTCGGCGGGCGGGCGCCAGCCTGGCGGTGGGGCTTTGGCAGCCTGCAGGAGCTCGACCATCCGCCGCTCCTCGCGCCGGTTACGAAACTGGCCACTACTGCACGTTCCACGGACGTGATCGCCGATCGGGTGGACGAGGCCTTCCGCTCGGCCGCGTCACCGCATCGCGGTCCGGCGTTTGTCGATGTGGCGATGGATCACCTCTACAGCCGGGCGGAGGTGCAGCTGCCGCCCGCCTTCGTTCGTACACCCGTCGTGCCCGACTCGGACGTGCTCGCCGAGGTCGCGGCGGCGCTCGCCGAGGCCGAGCGTCCGGTCCTCGTGCTTGGCTCGGACGTGTGGGCGGGCGGCGCAGAGGAGGCCGCTCGGCGTGCAGTCGAGGCGCTTGGTGTGCCCGTCATCGCCAATGGCATGGGTCGCGGCATCCTGCCGGCGGGCCACGGTCAACTTGTGACAAAGGCACGGTCACTCGCCTTCGGCCAGGCCGATCTCGTGATCGTGGTGGGGGCGCCGCTGGACTTCCGGCTCGGCTTTGGGTCCTTCGGCGGCCAGGAGGGGACACCGCCCGCTCGGGTCGTACATCTCGTCGACGGCCCGGACCAGGTGGCCGGGCACGTCGACCTCGCCTGGTCGGCCGCGGGGGATCTGTCACTGATCTTCGACGGTCTCTCCGAGGCGTGGGAGCAGCAGCTGCGCAAGGCTGGGTGGGAGCACTGGACGGGCCGGCTGGCCGACGCGGTCGCCGCCGCAACGGAGAAGGACGGGGAGCTCCTTGCCTCCGACGCCGACCCGATCCATCCGGCGCGCATCTACGGGGAACTCCTTCGGCGTCTCACCGACGATGCGGTTCTGGTCGGCGACGGTGGCGACTTCGTGTCGTTCGCCGGGAAGTACGTCGAGCCACGCGGTCCTGGTTGCTGGCTCGACCCTGGGCCGTACGGCTGCCTCGGCACTGGCCTCGGTTACGCCCTCGCCGCCCGGCTGGCGCGGCCCTCCTCCCAGATCGTGCTGATGCTCGGCGACGGCGCCGCGGGGCTCTCGCTGATGGACGTCGACACGCTCGTCCGGCACCGCCTGCCCGTCGTGATGGTCGTCGGCAACAACGGCTGCTGGGGGCTGGAGAAGCACCCGATGCGTCTCTTGTACGGGTACGACGTCGCCGCCGATCTCGCGCCGCAGACCCGGTACGACCTAGTGGTGGCGGCGCTCGGTGGTGCCGGCGAGTTGGTGACGTCACCCGCGGAGATCGGGCCGGCGCTCGACCGTGCCTTCGCGGCCGACGCGCCGTACCTGGTCAACGTAATCACGGACCCGGCCGCCATCTACCCCCGCACCACCACGGGCATCTGATCGCTTACCTGCATGTTGCGGCTCTGCCCGGGCATCCATGCCACTGTTGGGGAGCAGTGCGGCCTGGGGTCGTGCCGTTCAGTGCCGCGCCGGGTTGCTAGAGACTCGCGACAGGAAGCGGTCGCGGTGGACGACGACCCGGGTGATCTGGCCTTGGCCGATCGTCTGGCCGCCGTCGTCGATGGCGGTCACCTCAAAACGCAGCAGTCGGCCGTCGACGTGGACGAGCCGCGCTGTGACGGTGACAACGCCGCCGACCGCGGTCGGGCGTAGGTGCTCGAGCTGTGTCTGTGTGCCAACGCTTGTTGTGTCGGCATCAAGCCTCCCTTCGACGGCCCGGACTGTCGCCTCTTCCGCCCATGCCAAGAGCCTTGGTGTCGCAAGGACCGGGACGTCGCCGCTGCGATGCGCCACCGCGGTGTCGGCCTCGGTGACGGTGTAACGCACCTCGGCGGCGAGGCCTGGTTCGGGGGTCATAGCCGTACCCTACGGACGTGGCATACTGCGACCGTTGCGGCGACCCGCTCGAGGCGGGAGATCACAGCCGTTGCCAGGAGGCGCGCCTACTCGAACCGCCCCGCTACTGCCCCACCTGCCGTCGCCGCCTCGTCGTCCAAGTCACCCCAACGAGCTGGACGGCCCGCTGCACTGAGCACGCCACACAAGAACCTGAGCGATAGCCCGCCGGTCGCCGCCGAAATCGAACGGGGCCGGCATCCCGGCCCCATCGACGAAGAGAAGGTCTAACCCTGCTTCATCGGCGCCGTGACCGTTGTCTGGCATGTCGCGGTGTTGCCGGACAGATGGGCAGCTTGGTACGTGAGCGCATGCGTTCGCCTCCTCCTTCGGAGGCTTCCCACATCGATCGCGACGATCCTCCGCGACGTCATCGCTGTGATGAGGGCAGGCGCCCGAGCTGACACCCTACCCGGGCGCCTACACCTTCCCTAGGGTGCGGTGACTACCGTCGTGAACGGATCATCCAGGCCGATGCGACCTGAGCTAGCCTGCTGCACGGTTGGAGACGTCGCGCCGAAGTCGCCTACCGTGTTCATACCCCACCTCAGCTTCTCCACCGAGGTGCTCGCGTACAGGAGCGGCGTGCTCGTCGAGGCGCTGCCCTTTCGGAACATGTTCCCCTCGAACGTCACATTGTCAGCGTCCCCGACGTCGATCCAGCCGCGGTTGTTGCCGAGCGCCGATCCGGGTGCGCTCATTGCGTTGTTGAAGGAGTTGTCGGCAACCGTGATGTTTCGCACCCAGCCGTTGATCCTCAACTGGGAGCCATACACGGGATCCGATTCTTGCGCATCGAACGCGACGCCAGAGTCGACCGTGTTGTACCCGCCGTCGATCAGCATGCTGTAGCTGTTCCGGCGGGCAGTGATCATCAACTGTCCGCCGACCTTAGACATGGACAGCGCCGACCGAATGAATGGCTTACCCAGAGAGTAGAACGGGGTGGCATTCGGGTTGGAGTCGATGAACGAGTAACCGCCGGAGTCGAAGAACGAGTTCTCGCTCCCGCCGAACGCGAACGGCGTGTCGT
The DNA here is from genome assembly GCA_046725875.1 of Actinomycetota bacterium. Lineage (GTDB taxonomy): Bacteria > Actinomycetota > Actinomycetes > JAKEEW01 > JAKEEW01 > JBKOZJ01. Next base: position 40,029 of record JBKOZJ010000015.1, on the reverse strand, counting down.
ATACGCCCTGCACGTGGCTCGGGCCGGCGAAAGTCACCGCGTCGATCCAACCCCAGTAGATGGTGCGGAAACCCTTCCACGAGCAACCCTTGATCGTGGACACCCACAGTTCGTGCCCGACGTGGTTGGTCTCCCAGGTGTCCGGATCGAATCGCTGAATCCAGTCGGTGGTCGACGTACCTTCGAACTGGATGTTGGTGATGTGCACGTCCCGCGGGCTGCCGCCGGACGGATAGCTTTGGCCGTTCTGTGTGCCGGTGAAGACGAACAGCGACGAGTCCGCCGGCCCGTTCCACTTCACCCGAACGCCGGTCGAGTATTCCTTCACGTCCGCGTCGCCCTCGCCGCCTTGGAGCCGCAGTCCCGACCACAGCTGGATCGGCGTGGTGAGCGTATACAGCGGCTCATCCATAATCACGGTTGGGTGGTGAGAACTAGCGGTAAGCGAGGCCATCCACGTGTTGAGGGCAGCCACGTCGGCGTTAGCGTCACCAGCTGACAGATCGTCGAACATTACGACGTCAGGGTCGTACGTTGACGGGACGGATCCTACGTGAGGTGCGACGAGCCACCCTACGCTTGCGAGTACGATTCCAAAGTAAGGCAGCTAGGACTTTACGCACCGTTCCCTCCTTGGAATTCGGTGCACACGTCCCACCTGCTGCGATGCGGGCGGGGCGGGTGCGAGGGAGCCTATCGGGCAGGTTCGGGGCAGCGATCACCTGCCAGAACGATCTCCACGTCGTCGTCGACACCTTCGGGCGGCTTCGGGAGTTCGGCAATCGCGACCCGAAATTCGACCGGCGTGTCGTCCTCGCCGCTGCGGACCTGAACGTACAGTTGCTTCGCACTGTCCACCTCTGAGACTATACGGTCTCGTCCGTTCGGCTCGATCTTGCTCCAGCCTATGGCGGGTTCCGGGAGTTGCTCGGCCCGAGCCTCCACCGTTTGCCCGCACTCGTTGAGGGCGCTCACATGGATGCTCTTCTGGCAGCCGGCGAGCAGTGACAGGAGCACGGCAGCCGCCGCGACGGTCAGGACGTGTCGCACCAACTTGGGTCGCCTCTCATGGCCCCCATGGCCATCCACGTGGCTGTACGCCTGGGTAGCCCTCCTGGACGGCGTAACCACGGCGTTCCCAATTTATGCCGCTGTAGCCGGTGAACGGCGCTTGCGCCAGGTAGGAGCCGTAGAACAGCGGGCTGGTGACGTTTTCGATGTCGTAGACGTGCTGCATCTCATGGGCGACCTTCGTCCGCGTAGGATCTTTGTCCTCGAAGCGGATGGTGTGTCCCGTGGTGAACGCGTCGAGTCTGCCGGGTGCAGCGGAGACGTCGGTGATGCATTCGGCTTTTTTGCCGCAGTAGGGGCCGTCGCGTTTGAGCTCGCCGCCTTCGCCCATGATCGCCTCGACCGCGGAGGCTGACTCTATGCCGACGGCGAGCGGGTCTTTGAGGGTCTGCCATTGGTTGCCGAGATTCCGCCTGGCCGCGTCCCACGCGTAGATGCCGAGGGTGACGCGGCGGTGCCACCGTTCGCCGTAGCTCCTTGCCCGGCTCCGTGCTTCGTCAGCTAGGCGTGAGGCCAGCGCAGTGCCGGCGTCCTTCAGTCCACGCCCGACCGCCTCGCCACCCGTGGCGATTCCGCGGCCGACGGCTTCTCCGGCGCCTGTCACCGTGTTGACGATGTCCTCGGTGCTGCGCCCGCACATGTCGTTGGCGCATAGGACCTGCTGTTCGTACTGCTCGGTGGAGATACCCATCTCCATGGCGGCCATGTTCTTGCTGCAGTCGGGGTTGCCGTAGCAGGTGCCACCATCGCTGGTGACCATGTGGCCGTCGGTTTCGATGTAGGAGATGGGGTTGCCGCCGGCCAGCGCGTAGGGGTTTTGGGTGAGCGGGTCCAGGGCGAGGTCGAGGTTGGCCAGCGCGCCGTAGAACATGTCTTGCTGGAGGAAGCGGGTGGTGTCCGGGCCGTAGCGGCGGGCGCCCATGTCGTAGCCGGCCGGCGAGCCGGTCCCGGTGGCCAGCCCGGAGTCCAGCCGTTTGCCGGTGTACCGGTAGGGGTTGAACTGGGCCAGGGCGTTGGGGTCGCCGGTGGTCAGCGCCTCGGTGCCGGTGGCGTCGACGCCGCCGTAGGCGTCGTAGCCGTAGGAGGCGCGCACCTGGTTGCCGTCGTTGATCAGCTGGGAGACCGACCCGTGCACGTCGTGGGCGTAGGTGTAGTTGGCCGGGGTCGTGGTGGACCCGGTGACCTTGTCGGTCATCGAGAGCCGGTGGCCGTAGGCGTCGTAGGAGTAGGTTCTGGTCTTCGGGTTGGTGCCGCCGGTCTGCACCTCCTGGGTGACCAGGTTGGTGACGCCCTGGAAGGTGAACGCGGTGGAGCGGTCGTTGCCGGTGCCGGCGTGGGCTTCGGTCTCCTTGACCACCCGGTCCAGCGGGTCGTAGGTGTAGTCGGCCTTGTCGGTGGGGGTGGTGGTGCCGCCGAGGTATTGGCGGGCGGTGGTGAGCCGGTTGAGGTAGTCGTAGCGGTAGTCGCTGATCAGGTTCGCGGCGGTGCCGTTGTCCGAGGGTGAGCAGTTGGCCTGGGTGCCGGTGGAGGTGGTGAGGCAGTCGAGGTTGCCCAGCGGGTCGTACCAGTACTTGAGGGGAGCCGCGCCGCCGATGCTGGCCTGTTTGAGCTGGTTGGCCTGGTATTTGCGGGTGGTGGTGACCCCGTTCTTGGTCTCGCTGGTGACGTTGCCGGCCCGGATGGTGGTGTCGCCGAGCAGTTGCAGCGGATCGTCGAGGGTGTAGGTGGTCGCGGCGACGCCGGCGCGGCGCTGGTGGCTGATCAGCCGGTCCCGGGCGTCGTAGGTGAACACGGCGTCGCAGGGGCTGCCGCTGATGCAGGTGGTGGCCGCGCTGGCCGTCGGGGTCTCGGTCCGTTTGAGCAGGTACTGGTCGGTGGCCCGGTGGCCGTTGAGGTAGACGCCCGAGGCGATGTAGCCGACGTCGTGCCGCTCGGTGAGGGTGCCGCCGCCGTTCCTCGTCTCGAGCAGGTCGAGCTTGCCGTTGTCGAAGTGGGTCCAGTTGGTGGTCAGCTTCTTCGTCCAGATGGTGGCGTCGGCGGTGCAGGTGGATGAGGCGCGGCGCACCTCGCGCTGCCTCTCCCACCCGGTTTCCCAGTAGAGGGTGAAGATGCGCTGGTCGTTCAGGCAGGCGGAGGTGGTGCCCAGGTCGAGCTGTTCGGTCAGCCGGTCCGCGTCGTCGTAGCTGAACTGGTAGACCCGGGGTGCGACGGTTTGGCTACCGGCGTCGGTTTCCTGCCCGTTCTCGCGGCGTTGCTTGGTGTTGCCGTTCAGGTCATAGGTGTAGCTGGTGAACGTCCAGTTGGTGACGCCCTGCTTGCGATGGCGGACCTTGTTCGGCTGGTCGAACCCGCTGTAGGAGGGGACCTCGATGTCGACCGGGGTCTGGGCCGGGTCGGTGATCCCGGCGGCGTCGGTCGCGGCGAGAAGGTTGTTGTCCGCGTCATAGCGGTAGCTGGTGGCCTGCCCACCCCGGTCCTTGCGGGTCTTCAGCATGCCGTCCGGGTAGTATTCCCAGCTCATCTGCTGGCTGGCGTCGACCCCGCCGGGCTGCGCGGGGTCCTCCGGGACCCGGAGGGCCTGCTCGCCGCGGGCGGTGTAGTCGAACCGCACCCGGGGCAGCACCGGGTCGTCGGAGGTGCGGATCCACCCCGGGTCGTAATACTCCAGCTTCGTCTTGGCGGTGTCGGCGACCGACGCGGCGCCGGGGATACTGACCGGGAGACTGGACCAAGCCAGGTTCCCGTTGGCGTCGTAGGCCTGGTGCACGTACTGCTTCTCGTTCTCGTCCACTATCCCGTTACCGTTCTTGTCGTCCCGGGAGTCGAACGGCAGCGTGGTCTTGACCAGCCGGTTCAACGCGTCGTACCCGTAGTCGGTGACGTAGTTCGTGTACGTGCTGGACCCGGCGGCCGCGTCGTAGGCCCGCGGGGAGATGACCCGGGTCCGGTTGCCGTTCCGGTCGTATACGATCTTGGTGATGAGGTTGCGGGTGGCGGTGAGCCGCTCGGTCACCTGGGTCAGCGTGTCCCGCATGTCGTAGCCGTAGGTGGTCTTCGCGATCCGGTCCGTGGTGGGCACGGTGTCGATGTCCCGCTCGGTGGTCGCCACGTTGCCGTTGGCGTCGTAGGTGGTGCGGGACTGGTGGCCCTCCTGGTCGCGCTGGACCTTGAGCCGGTGCGCGTCGTCGTACTCGTAGCGGGTGGTGAACCCGGTGGTGTCGGCGGCCGGACAGGTGAGCGTGGTGGCCAGGGCGGCGTTGGGTGCGGTCAGCGAGATCAGGTCGCCCGCCAGGTCGTAGCACAGGTGGCTGACCCGCTTGCTGGCGGTGCTGGTGCCGTACTCGGTCTGCCGGATCACCCGGTCCAGCGGGTCGTACTCGAGCATGGTGGTGAAATCGTCAACGGTGGTGGAGGTGGCCACTCCCCGCGGCTTGGTGATCTTCCACAGTCGGCCGGCCTGGTCGTAGTCGCGGAGGGTCCGCTCGCCGGCCGGGTCGGCGCTGGTGTCCGGGCCGGTGGTCAGCCGGGGCCGGTCCATCGGGTCGTAGGTGGTGGTGGTGACGAACCCGCCGCCGGGGTCGCCGGTGGCCGGCCCGTCGTGCGGGTCGACGCTGCGCACGATGTTGTCGTTGGGGTCGAACTCGACGCTGGACCAGATCAGCGCGCCGCGCGCGGCGGCGGTCGACTTCGGCGCGGACTGGCGGCCCAGCCGGCCGAACGAGTCGTAGTCGAAGTAGCTGCGGTAGGCGCGGAAGTCCGTGCCGGTGCCGTTCGGGCCGGACTGGTGGTTCGGGTCCTGGACGTAGGTCAGGTGCCCGTCCGGGTCGTACCCGAACTGGGTCAGGTTGCCGAGCGGGTCGCGCACCCGGGTGGGCTGCCCAGACGGGTCGTACGCCTCGAATACCGTCGGCGGATTGCCGTTGGCGTCGTGGATCTGGGACAGCGTGCCGGCATCCGGGCCGCCGGGCGGGTTGTAGTCGTAGTCGGTCTGGGCGCCGGTCGGGTCGGTGACCGTATCGACGTTCCCGATGATGTTCCCCTGCGCGTTCCGGTCGTAGGCGAAGGTCCACTGGTAGTCGTCCGGATCGGTGGTGGTGGCCACCCCCCTGGGGGTGGTGACGGTCTCCAGCAGGCTCAGGTGGTTGCCGGGGTCGCCCGGGTCGACCGGCAGCTCCAGGTAGGTCAACGCGGTGGTCTGGTTGAGCTGGTTGGTCTGGGAGGTGGGGTAGCCGTTGGGGTTGTAGGTGTAGCTGGTGGTGAAGTCGTCGGGCACGCTCGGGGTGGCGACACCCTTGGGTTCGGTAACCTTTTCGACCTTGAAGTCGGCTGTCCAGCTGACGTCGGTGGGCTCGTTGTTCGGGTTGACGATCTTAGTGACCTTGCCGGTGGTGTCGTACGTGTAGCGGGTGACCCGGGTCTTCGGGGGGACGTCCGGCTTGGTGACGGTGGTGACCCGGTTGGTCAGGTCGTAGCCGTAGCTGGTGGTCAGCCCCGTGGTCTCCTGCTCCCGTTCCGGCCGGTCGGTGCGGGACTTGAGCCGCCACCGCAGCTGCTGCCCGTCGGTGGCGAGCATGTACGCGTAGGTCGTCTCGTGCTCTCTGGGGTCGCGGACGCTGTACAGCCGGGTGGACTGGTTGGCCGTCTTCGGGTCCGGGTTGGCCCGCCCTTCGGCGCCGATGGCTGGTCCCGACCCGTCGGAGGTGGTGTAGGTGAACACGAACGACCGGTCGGCGAGGAACTCCCCGCCGGCGGTGGTGCCGCCGCGCTGGGTCAGCCGCAGCAGGTTCCCGTCGTCGTAGTAGTCGAAGTCCAGCGCCGACTGGTCGTGGTCGGTGATCCGCTGGATGTTGCCGCGCACGTGCGCCTTCTTCGCCTCGTCCTTCGACCAGTAGTCGATGGTGAACGTGCGGTTGGGCACTGACGGGCTGCCGGCGGCGTCGGTGACCGCCTTGATCCGCTTGTTGGGCCCGCCGGGGTCCTCCCCGGCCGGGGTCGGCTCGAGGGTGAAGGTGAGGGTGTTGCCGTTGCGGTCCTCCACCGAGGTCGGGAAGCCCTCGGTGTCGAAGTAGAAGGTGACCTTGTCCGGGCGGGTCACGGCCCACCGCCGGGTGTCCGGGTTGGTGGGGATCGACCGCAGGTACAGGTTCACCCCGGGGGGTTCGGTGAACCGGGTGATCCCGTCGGCGCCGGTGACCCCGTCGGTGAACCGGTGGGTGGTGCCATCGCCGTCGGTGAACTCGACCCACTTGTTCGATCGTCCGGAGATCACGTCGGCATTGTTGGGGTGGATGTCCAGCGGCTCACCGAACCGGGTCAGCCCGCTGACCGACAGCGAGAAGTTGTTCCCGGCCGGGCTCTTCGAATGGTCTTCCAGCGAGTTGTAGGTCAGGTCCACCATCGTGGAAAGCCCGCGGCCGGGCGCGAAGAACGGCGTCCACCGCACCAGCATGTTCCCGTTGGCCACGTTGGTCAGCGAGGTCATCCCCGCGCCCAGCTGGGCGGCGTCGTACTGGTAGTACCGTTCCAGGCCGAGCTTGGTGGACAGGCTCTTCGCGATGATGATCGGGTTGTCCAGGGTCGGCGGGTTGCCGCGGGCGGCGAACCAGGTGCCGGTGGCCGGGTCGTAGACGTCGATCCGCAGCCGGTACGTGCCCTGGCTGGCGCCGGGCGGCAGGGCGGGCGGGTAGATGGTCAGCGGGAAGTCCTGGGTGGCGTTCTTGCCGAAGCTGGCCGGGAACGCGGTGCTGGACTTGCCCTCGAACATGATCGCCCCGTTCGGGGCGTACCAGCGGTACCACACCTGGGCGGTGCTGTTCTGCCAGGCGCTGCTGCTGGTGTTTTTCACCGTCACGGTCGGGCAGTACGCGTCGGCGGGGCAGGTGGCCGGGGGCGGGCCGGCGTCGTCGTGCGGGGCGTCGCCCAGCGCGCGGTGGAGGCTGCCGCCGCTGGTCCCGTCCGGGTTGATGACGGCGTTCGGGTCGTACGGGTCCTGCACCGGCACACCGGGCCGGGTGTTCTCGTCCATGGTCGCCGGGAAGAGGTTCTCCGCGGCGGTGCCGGCGTTGAGCGTGAACCCGGCCGAATAGCTGGAGCTGCCCCGGTTGTCCACGGTCACCGAGCGGGCCACGGTGGTGACCTGCTGGCCGGAGGTGTCGGTCACCACCGCGCTGACCAGGTGCGGGCCGTCGAAGATGCCGGCCAGCGGGTCCAGGGTGTCCCAGGTGGTCGAGTACGTGGGTCCGCCGCTGGTGACCGGCGGGCCGACCCGGACACCATCGACCAGGAACTCCACCCGCGCCACCCCCACGTCATCGGAGGCGGTCGCCTCCACCGTCTCCTTCCCGGACACCGTCGCGTTGTTCGCCGGCGCGGACATGTTGCCGGCCGGCGGGTCCGTGTTGTCCACCGTGACCGACGCCGGTGCGGAGGTGGTGACGTTGCCCGCGTCGTCGGTCGCCTTCGCGGTCACCTGGTGGGTGCCGTTGCCGACCGACTTCGAGTCCCACGTCGTCTCGAACGGGACGGTCGTGTCCTCGGTGCCGGCCGGCGCGCCGTCGACGAAGAACTCGACCCGGTCCACCCGCCGGTCGTCCTCGGCCGCCGCCGCCAGCTGCACGGTCGAGCCGCTCACCGTGGCGGCCGGGCCCGGCGCGGCGATCGACACCTGCGGGCCGCGGGCGTGGCTGCCGTCGGTGTAGGTGACCGTGAGCTTCGGCCGCAGCCTCGGCTCGGCCGGGTAGTCGTCGGTGGCGAAGTCCCGAAAGTTGTTCGCCTTGAGCGTCTCGTCGCTCGCGCGCAGCAGCAGCCCATGGTTGGGCACGCTCCCGTTCACCCAGGCCTGCGCCACGGTGGTGATGGTGAAGTTGCGGAACCCGCTCGAGGCGCTCGCCGGCGACGAGACGGTCGGGCCGGCCAATGCGGTGTCGTAGTCACCGCCGTCCGTCGACCAGGGCTGCCCGCCCTCCGTTTCGTACCAGGTCGCGCCGCTGCCGTTGCACTCCGACCCGCCGATGCCCTCCTTCCACGCGCGGGTGATCCGGTGCGCCTCCAGGGTCACCGCTGCCGGCGTCGCGTAGGTCTCCCACACCGACACCTTCGCGTCGGTGACGTCCGCGCCCTTCGGGATCGCCCGAACATCGAAATAGAGCAGGTCCCGGTATTTCTTGTCGGTCTCGGTGCCGACCCGGGCCCAGTCACCCGACCCGTAGTTGCCGCAGTTGATGCTGCCGCTGACCCAGTACAGGAAGGTGTTCTTCCCGGCCGCCGGAGTGGCGGGTTGGACCACCGTGGAGGCCTGCCCGTCGGCGGGCAGCATCACCGACCGCGGATTCGACCGGGACGTGTTCGCCACCACCCGATAGGTGAACGACTTCGACGGCGCCGCCGTCGTGTCCCGGTACGAGGTCGTGTTGACGTCGCGGATCGTGGTCAGCAGGGTCGACGCGGTCGGGGTGAAGTTCGGGTCGGTGCTGCGGTGCACCTCGTACCGGTCGAACGCGGCGCCGGTCTCCCCGACATACCGGCTCCACTGCAGCTCCGCCCCGTTGGAATGCAGCGTTGTCGGCGCCAGCAGGTTCACCGCGTCACCGACGTAGGTCACCTCCAGCCTCGGCTGGAGGGCCGGCTCCGGGTACCGGCGACCCGGTGCAAAAGGTCCGCTGCTGCTGTTCACCTCCGGGCTGTGCCGCAGCACCACGCCATAGTTCGGCTGCGCACCGGACAGCCACGATGACACCAGGCTCGTGATCGGCCAGGACATCCACCGGTCGCTCGCCCCATACGGCAGTGTGTAGCCGCCGGACACCACCGAGTCGAACAACAGGTTGTTACTCGTCGTCGACGTCGACCACGGCGCCGTGATCCGATGCGCGTTGATCAGATGACTCGTGCCGCCGCAGAACGGCGCCCCGGGCACATAGATGCACTGGCCGTCGTAGAACAGGCCGAGCTTCGCGCTGCTCACCGTGGCGCCCGCCGGCACGGCGCTGAGGTCAAACCGCAAAGCCGGACGCCACGACCCACCAGGATCGCCGCCGACGTAGAGCCACTCACCCACGTTGGGCAGGTAGCCCGGAACGCTAGTGAAAACCACGTCCTCGACATCCGGTTGGATCGTCAGCGTCGGGTCGATCTCCACCGGGAACCGCCGACCCGCCGCGTGCAGCCAGGACGGGTCCACGCTCACCCGCACAACCAAATCCCGCCCGTCGTTGGCGACCCGCAAAGCCGGCTTCGCATCGGGGTCCGGCGGGGACAGCTCGCCCGGGCCGGCCGCCTCGGTCACTGTCGGCGCCTCCAACACCACCGCCGGACCGGCCAGCGGCGGCACGACCACCGCGTACGAGCCATCCGGCCGGCGTTCCACCGTGGGTGGGGGACCGGTCGCCGGGCCGGTCAACCGGAACTCATAACTGGTCGGCGCGGACGCGTCCGCGAGCCGGACGACCTCCTTCACCCCGGTCGAGAACACCGCATAATGCAGGTCCGCGCTGGGATACGCGCCGGCGTACTCGATCGAGGGCCCGGCCACGCGCCCCGCCACCGCCCGAGACCCAACCGAGGTCAACCGGAACTCCTGGCCCTGCACCCCGAACGACAAAAACCCCTCACCCGGCGAAGAGCGGAAACGCGCCGAAAACGAGTTCGCCGCGTTAGCCCACGCATAGCCGTCCTGCGCGATCGGCCGCAGCCGCGAATCGATCGGCTGCCAGCTCCCGTCCCCGGCACGGTAATGCACCGGCCCGGCGAACACCGTCGTCGTCAACGACCCGTCCTCGTTGCGGCGCGTCTTGGAGTTCTGCGTACGCCGCTCCGGCAGCTCGCCCACCTGGAGCTTCGGCCCTATCTGCCCATTTACGGAACTGCGGGTGACCGCAGGCGACCTACCCACCGACCCCGGTAGGAGCGACCAGCACAGGGCCGTCGCCGACAACAGCACTAACCCACGGAGTGTGCGGCTTCGCCCAGTCATGACAGCTCTCTTCGGTGCGGGGATGCTCCGGCGGACCAGGCGATTCGGGGGGACGGTGTTAGCGACTCGACATGACGCCAGGGCCGACCGGTCAGGAGTCTGGGGAACGGCGCTAACTCTTCGCTAACCAATCGCTAACCGCGGTGACGATGGCCCGCTCTGCAGACGAGGGGTCGCGTCAGCAGCGAACGGTTACCCTTCGGAGTTGCACAGTCATCGACTGTGTCCCATGCTGGGTTCGACGGGACATCGTCACCAAACGCTCCTCGTCACGATGCAGAGGGCTGCCTCATGACCGCCGATGAGTTTGACTTACGGTTCCAGGTCTTGGGTCCGGTGGCGGCCTGGCGGGCGGATACCCCGCTTGACCTTGGGCCTCCGCGGCAACGCGCCGTTCTGGCGATCCTCCTAGCACATATCGGGCGAGTGGTATCGGTAGATCACTTGGTCGATGCGCTTTGGCAGAACAAGCCAACCGCTTCGGCGATCGTGCAGGTCCAGCATTACGTCTCAATGCTTAGACGCGTCCTTGAGGCCCGAGCGCTGGCAAGGGGCGTCCTGCGAACTCATGCGCCGGGCTACATGATTGCCCTTCCCAAGGAATCCATCGACTATCACTCGTTTCTCGAAGATGTCGAGAAGGGGCGCGCCCTGCTCAGTGCGGCCAAAGCCAGCGAGGCTGCCTCTGTATTTCGCCGTGGGCTTTCACGGTGGCATGATGAGGAGCCGTACGCGGACATCGCCCTGCCCGAGATACGGCGGCTCGCACACGCCATGAGGCAGGAGCACGATGCGGCCCTCGCCGACCGAATCGATGCCGACCTGGCATGTGGTCGGTGCACGGAGCTGATCGGCGAACTGTCGCAGCTTGTCGCCGAGCAGCCGCTCGACGAGCGCCTTCGACTGCAGCTGATGACCGCGCTACATCGTTGCGGACGAACGGCGGATGCCCTTGGGGTCTACCGGTCGGCGCGCAGACTGTTCGTTTCGGAACTGGGCGTCGAGCCTGGCGCAACGCTGCGCGAGATGCACAAACGGATACTCGATGGCTCCGCGGAAGCACCGGTTCTCGCTCCTGGAGGTACGGCAGCAACTCCGGTGATCCCACGCATGCTCCCGCCCACGGTACCCGACTTCACCGGTCGTACGGCCGAGCGGGACACCCTGCTCGCTCTCCTCCACAGCCCCGGATCGCGCTGGATTCTCATCTCTGGCCCGGCGGGTATCGGCAAGACCGCGCTTGCCCTCCACACCGCCCACCATGCGACGCACGACTTTCCCCATGGGCAGCTGTTCGTCCGGCTACGACAACCCAACGGCACCCCGGTCGCGATCGAGGCCACACTCGGCACCATCCTGACCAGCCTCGGCTTCCGCGGTACGGCCATCCCGGAGTCCATCAGCGACCGGGTCAACCTATACCGTTCGGCGATAGCAGACCGTGCCCTCATCATCTTGGCCGACGACGTCCTCGACGAGGAGCAAGCCCGCCATCTCCTACCCGGCACATCGCGTACCGCACTCCTGATGACAAGCCGAGGCATCCTGCCCGGCCTCGAGGGCCTGCGCCGGCTCACTCTCCAACCGCTCGGCGGCGGAGAGGCACGCGACATGGTTGCCGCCATCTCTGGAGGGGAACGGCTAAGCGCCGAGCCGGCCGCCTCCGACGCGCTTATCGCTCACTGCGGCGGACTCCCGCTGGCGCTCCGGATAGTCGCCGCTCGCCTCGCGACTCATCCCCACCTCTCGGTGAGCCAGCTGGAGCGCATCCTCGCCGTCGAACATAACCGTCTCGACTGGCTGAAGATGGGCGACCTCGAGGTCCGGGCGAGCATCAAGCTCTCGTATGACCGCCTCATGTCTGAAGAGCAGCGGCTCTTCCGCTTCCTGGGAGCGCTTCGCGCCCCCGACTTCCCGAGCTGGGTTGCCAATGCACTGACTGACGATCGTTCAGCGAAGGCCCATCAACTCCTCGACACGCTCGTCGAGGCCCACCTGGTTGAAGCTTCGAGCGCCCCAGGTAGTGAAGTGCGCTACCACCTTCACCCATTGGTTCAACTGGTCGCGGCCGAACTCAGCGACTCCGACGACGAAGGCGATCGCCGTGCTTGGCTAACTCGCGTGATCGGGGCGCTTCTCGTGGCGTCGGACATAGCGGCCCGTGCCATGCCGCCTAGGTGGCCGCTTGATCGACTTCCAGATGGCTTGTGGAAGCCACCGGACAATCTCGCTGATTCGGCGCAGCGAGCGCCGCGGGTTCTGCTTACCACCGAGCTGTCTTTCATGCAGGCTTTGGCGCTGCGGGCGGTAGTTCAAGGAGATGTCTTGCACGGATGGCTCCTTGCCCAGCGAGCCCTCTATGAGCTTGACCGCCACGGTGACGTCGATTCGCAGGTACGGCTCATTAACCAGGTTCTCCCTCATGTTCGGGACGCGGGAGATCTTAAAGGCGAAGCGGCTTTGCTGCGGCGCCTTGGGCACATGCTCGACCTTCGAGATCGCCCGAGGGAAACCGTCGGTATAGCGCAACGAGTTGTGGAGGTGCGCCACCAGCTAGGGGACTTGGAGTTGGAGGTCGAGGGTCGCCGCCTGCTCGGAAGTTGCCTCGCGAATCTCGGTTCCGCTGCAGACGCTCGCCTCGAACTACGCCGAGCACTCGCGATCGCGCGTCGAACCGACAACAAACTCGAAACTGCGAAGGTCCTCTACTCGATTGGATGTTTCGCCGCGCGAAACCTGCAGTCGGGGATATGGGCCCTCCGAGCGGCATTGCGGGAAGCACAGCAAACGAACGCTGCACTTGGCGACCTACTCCGCGAACTCGGCCGGATGCTTACACTCGAGGGGTTGTTCGAGGAGGCCGAACAGCATCTCGGGGCGGCGCGCGGTGAGTTTCTCCGCGAGAAAGATCACTGGCGGAGAGCCACCGTCGAAGCCTGTCTAGCTGATCTATGTGTGCGAACCAAGCGGCTTGATGAGGCAGAGAAGTTGTTGGCGGCAGCGCGTCCTGTGATCGAGAAGTCCGGAGACAGCTATGGACTGGCAATCGCGCTCTTCACCCAGTCCCGGCTCGCCAGGGAACGTGGACAGGACAAGCAAGATAAGAACCTCTTCGATCTGGGACGTCAGGTCTGGGCCGGCCTGCCCAATCCCCCGCGAGGCCTCATAAACCGGCTGTATCTCGGATCGCTCGGTATCGACGTTACCGAGGAGGAGCCCCAGAGCCGGAAGACAATAGAGAGCTACATGAAAGCAGAGAGGCAGGTGATCGCCTCGACACATCTGGCCGACGACAGCATGAGAGATCAAACTGGTGCAGAGGAAATGCCTAAGGTCGCCTCTACTAGCACCATCAGCCGATGACGGCGATGAGGTCGCCTTCTTGGACGATGTCGCCTTCGGAGACCTTGAGCTGGGTGAGTCGGCCAGGTGACTCGGCGACGACCGGGATCTCCATCTTCATGGACTCGAGGATGACAATGGTGTCGCCGTCCTCAACCGTGTCGCCCTCAGAGGCGACGACCTTCCAGACGTTGGCCACCATCTCGGCCCTGATCTCCTCGGCCACCGCCGCTCCCTTCACTGTGACCACCAGCGTCCCACCGCCTGGTCGCATCCAATCATGCAGCTACCCTGCGGCCATCCGCGGCTGGTCCCGCTCGCCTTGCCAACGAGACCTGTGTTGGCCGGCGACGATCAGGAGACGCGCGAGATGATGCCCGTGTCGTAGGAGCCCGTGCGAAACTCCTCGTTCGCCAGGAGCTTCGTGAAGAAGGGGAGGTTAGCCTTCGGACCCTCGATCACGAACTCGGCTACCGCGCTGGCTGCCCGATCGAGGCCTGTGATGCGATCCGGACCCCACGCGCACAGCTTGGCCATGAGCGGGTCGTAGAAAGGGGTGACCGCCGTGCCCTCGGCATAGCCGGCATCCACCCGGATGCCGTCGCCGGACGGTTCGCGCCAGGCAGTGATCTTCCCCGGCCCGGGGAGAAACCGCACGGGATCCTCGGCGTACACACGCAGCTCGATTGCGTGTCCGGTAGGAGCTATCGTGTCCGGATCGAAGCTGACCGGCTCGCCCGCGGCGATAGTGAACTGCTGCTCGACCAGATCGATCCCGGTAACCAGCTCGGTGATCGGGTGCTCGACCTGCAGGCGGGTGTTCATCTCAAGGAAGTAGAACTTGCCCGGTCGATCCAGATCGACGAGGAATTCCACAGTGCCCGCGTTGCGATACTCCACCGCCTCTCCGGCTCGGACGGCCGCGGCAAGCATCCGCTCGCGTACATCCTCAGGCAAGCCCGGGGACGGTGTTTCCTCGACAATCTTCTGGTGCCGGCGTTGCACCGAGCAGTCCCGCTCCCCCAGCGCCACCACCCCGCCATCGGCGAGCCCGAGGATCTGAACCTCGACGTGCCGTGCGCGTGGAACAAACCGTTCCAGAAGGATCGCGGGGTTTGCGAAGAACCGCTCAGCGCGGGTACGGGCGGTCTCGAACACCTGGCGAAGCGCATCCGCATCCTGTGCGGCTCCCATCCCGATCCCGCCGCCACCCGCCGCGGCCTTAACCATCACGGGGTAGCCGATCGCGGCCGCCTCCTCGACCGCGGCATCAACCGTCGCGACCGGTGCAGTTGATCCGGGCGCGGTCGGTACGTCGGCGGCTGCCATCAGGTTCCGTGCCTCGATCTTGTCGCCCATCCGCGCGATCGCATCCGGCGTCGGACCGATCCACACGAGGCCTGCCTCGAGTACGGCCTGAGCAAAGTCGGCGTTCTCCGCTAGGAACCCGTACCCGGGGTGGAGCGCCTCCGCCCCGCTCTGCGCAGCGGCCTCGAGGATCGCCGCTACATCGAGGTAGCTCTGGGCTGGCGGTGCGGGCCCGAGGAGGATCGCCTCAGTCGCCTCTTGGACGAAAGGCAGCGCTGCGTCGGCCTCGCTGTAGACGGCGACGGTTTTGATGTTCATGGCTGCGGCGGTCCGCATGATGCGTCGGGCTATCTCGGCGCGGTTTGCGACCAGGACGGACTCGAACACGTCAGACGTACACCACTGTGCGGTCAAGGATCCGCGTCAGAGATTCGACGACATGTGGGTCGAGCTCGAACACGGCACTCATCCGCAACCGCTCGAGAACGCGAGCTCGGCCAGCGGGGTCGGCTACGTTGCTGGCCAGGTCGTCGTAGGCGTTGACGACTCGGATGATGCGGCTCGCCAACGGCAGCGTCGGATCTGGTTCGCCGTCAGGTCCGCGATAGGTGTCCGCATGCCGCTCGACGATGTAGGCGACCGAGTCGAGCGCCTTCGCCTGCCGGATGACTTCAGCACCAAGCCGCGCGATGCGGCGCTGCTCGGAATCGGGGAGGATCACAGTTACGCCTCCCGGAATCGGATCCGTTAGCGAGAGCTGGCCGATGTCATGCATCAGGGCCGCGTACTCGAGGTCGTAAAGCTCGGCGTCGCTGATGCCGAGTTCCTTGCCGACAGCCGTGGCGAGTCGGGCGACGCGTTCGGCGTGGCCCGTCTCGGTGTAGCCGCCAAGCTCGGTCACGCGCGCCAGGGCGCGGATGGTCTGCAGGTATGTAGATCGGATGGACGAGTACCTGCGGAAGGAGAATTGGGCGAGCAGGAGCGGCACGGACAGAACCGGAATCGCCCACAATCCCATAACGCCGGTGGCAAGGGCGACGAGGATGCCGGTCGCACCGATCGCCGAGCTGATGCCAGCCAGCGCCCGTAGTTCATTTTGGAAGGCTGGGCCGAGCGGGGTTCCGAGCCGGCTGCGGCGCATGGCCGCGGCGAGCAACGCATCGGCAAAGGTTGCGAGCACGGCAACGACGACGACGAATGCGGTAAGAGCAACGCCTCGGACCAGCACCGCAGGAGGGAGATCCACGTAGATCGGCCTGAAAAGCAACGCAGCAAAGCCGACCGTGAGGATCCGGCGCGCCGGGTAGTCGATGCTGGGCGAGCGACCAGCGAGGGCGTGGGGTAGCAGTCCGAGTGCCATCCCGGCCGCGGTCACCGCAACCACCTGAAGTGCACCGTGCTCGGCTGTTTGCGTGCCGATCGCCGGAAGGAGCGCATAGGCGAGAGCGCCAGCAGCACCAATCGGGGCCGTCTCACGCTCGCCAGGCAGTGTTATGCGCACGAGCTCGCCGATGGCGATCATCAGCCCAAATGCAACCGCGATCGATGGCTGGATAAGGCCGCCCGCGGCGGTAACCGCAACCGCCGTCGTGACAAATACACCCGCCGCGGCGACCAGCACCGGCGCGATGGATGGCTGCACCCGATTGACAATTGGAGCCGCTGCGCTCACTGCGACTCCTCGCCGGGGTCACGCCCTTGACGCGGACCGATCCGCACTGTCGGCTCGACCGCCGTCGGCTGACCATCGCGAATCAAAGGCACCTGGACAGTCGGGTCGTCGTGGTCGAACTGCGCGGACAGCAAATCGAGAACCTCTGTCGCCGCCGGCGCCAGCGCGGGATCCCAGCCCTTCGTCCCGACGGCTTTCTCGAGCGCTCGAACCATCTCCGGATCGAACTGGGCGCCGGCGCAACGCCGAAGCTCGGCAAGGGCTTCGTCGATGCTGCGAGCACTCCGGTACGCGCGGGTGGAAGTCATGCAGTCGAACGCGTCTGCCGCGGCGATCACCCGGGCGAACTCCGGGATGCGATGACCAGCCAACCCGTGCGGGTATCCACGCCCATCGAACCGCTCGTGGTGGTGAAGGATTCCGTTGTATGCCTCCCGGAGGAACTCGATCCCGCGGACGACCTCCACGCCCCGAACCGGGTGGAGTTGAATCGCTTCGTATTCGGCTTCGGTGAGTGGTCCGGACTTCTGCAGCAAGCGGGTAGGGACACTGAGCTTGCCCAAGTCGTGAAGCATTCCGGCGAGTCGGAGCGCCTCCGTCCGATCCTCGCTTAGATCCAGCTGCTCTGCGATCATGACAGACGCCCGAGAGACGCGCTCGCTATGACCCCGCGTGTAGTGGTCCTTTGTTTCGACAGCTTGGACGAGGGCGCGTACCGATGCCTCGTGAGCCTCGCGCTCCTCCGCATACTGGGCGAACACCCACCGTGCGACGTACAAGGGCAACAGGACCAGGAGCGCGGTAACGCGGCCGCCCTCAGCATGCCAGAGGGCAGCGATGATCACGCCCACGAGCCCATAGCCGAGGTAGCCTGCGATGGAGCTGGAGAGCATCGACCGCCAAACCGATGGCAGCGATAGGCCCTCCGCCGTCCTCAGGACTCCCGCCAGCAGCAAGCCGTTCACGAGACAGTAGGTGATGGCTGCGAGCAACGCCTGTGGAAGGAAGAGGGAATCTCCGCTCGCGATCTCGTGCCCGCCACCGGTGAGTTGGTAGACCGTTCCAGCCGCGGCCGCACAGCATGCTTGCATCGCCCCGTTGAAGAGCCGTTTTGTCCACGACCTTCGATGCTGCGGATCAGCGAACACGACGGTCGCGACAACAAGGGCCGCCGCGCTCGGAGGAAGAAGAAGAACACCGGCGAGCGCAAGGGGGAAAGAGACGGACACAGTCACAGTGCGCCGAAGATTGATGCTCGCTGCCACCTCAGCGGCAAGATAGGCGACGGCAAGCGTGCCCAACGTCCACCAATCGACAGCCAACGACGGGATCACGGCGAAGATCGCTAGCGCCGCGAGCCACGTCGCTGCAATGTAGATCCGAGCGAGCAACGGAAGCCGTCGCATCTCGCTCCTTGAGGGCCGGCCGGGCATTGATCCGAGGATAGGGCCGACGAGCACAAACCGCATCAGTTGATCTTGCTGAATCCGACGCACTACGGCTCAGTAGGCCCGACCTGCCCTCGAATCAGGACTCACCAGTTCCAAGTCGGCGTTGGCGCCACTGCTTTCCTCCTTCGGCTCAGCTGACGGCCACTTGGGACAAATGGTCATCGCCAGTGCGTTTCCGCATTTGACATGAGAAAGCGCTCGACCAAGGTCCTAATACGTTTCATGGGACTCCTTTTAGCGGCCGATTTTGACCTTCAGGACAAGTGAAAGGTTGAGCTAACGGTAGCGTCAAGTTATGTCACGGCTACTTTCCGTAAGCAAATTCCCGCGTTATTTAATGCCAGGCCGGGAAATAATAATCCAATTGACCGGCTATCCGGGCACCCGGAGTGTGGGTGCAGGCGTTTCCGCTGGCCAGGCCACGATGGAGTCGGGACCAGATGTGTTGTGCTCTTCGCCGTAACCCCGAAATGCAGAGCCGCAGGAGCCTCCGTATCCAAGGTCACGGCCTCTGATCAAGCAAAGCGCACAATGAGACTCTTGACAAGTACATGTCGCATTCAAGTGAATACCAAGAGTGGCAATTCACCCGAACGGCTGGTGGGCACGAAGAAAGCCGCTGGTGAATAAGGAAGCGACAAAATTGAAATCATCGTGCCGAGCAAATTGATAGCCCGGCACGATGTTGATCAAAGCGCATCGCGATGTTGATCAGAGCGCGTCGCGAGTCTCGATCTCGATACGGACGGCACGGATCTTCGCGAGCACCTTTCCGCGTAGCTCCGCCGGCACCTCGTCGTGGCCGCAGCTGCGCCGGACCAGTGCCTTCACGACCTTCTCGAGGCCGTACCTCTCCAGACAGGGCCCACACTCGTCGAGGTGTTGCTCGATCTTCGCCCGGCGATAAGGGTCGGCCATCTCGTGGTCGAGATACTCGAACACCGCGTCGAGCACCTCGCTACACGGGGTCTCGTGCGGCCTGCCGCAGCTCATGCGCCCGAATCCTTCCCTGCGTCCGCGGGCACCAGGCCGCGCTCACGAGCGTATTCCTCGAGCAGTTCCCGAAGCTGGCGGCGTCCCCGGTGCAACCGCGACATGACCGTACCGATCGGCGTACCCATGATCTCGGCGATCTCCTTGTACGCGAAGCCCTCGACGTCGGCGAGGTAGACCGCCATCCGGAACTCCTCTGGAATGCTCTGCAGCGCTTCCTTCACGTCGGAGTCCGGCAGATGCTCCAGCGCCTCCGCCTCGGCGGACTTCAGGCCGGTCGCGGTGTGCGTCGCCGCGCGGGCAAGCTGCCAGTCCTCGACATCCTCGGCGCCGCTCTGCTGCGGCTCCCGCTGCCGCTTCCGGTAGGAGTTGATGAACGTGTTGGTGAGGATCCGGTAGAGCCAGGCCTTGAGGTTCGTGCCCTCCTGGAACTGGTGGAACGACGCGTAGGCCCTCGCGTATGTCTCCTGGACCAGGTCCTCGGCGTCGGCGGGATTGCGGGTCATCCGCAGCGCAGCCGAGTAGAGCTGGTCGAGATACTGCAGCGCATCCCGCTCGAACCTCGCCGTGCGCTCCGCGGTGGTCTCGGCGACCGGACCCACCTCCTCCGACTCGCCACCGACGCTACCGCGCCGGACCACGGGTTCATGCTTACCCATTCCGGAGCGGGAGGATAGTCGGTGCGCCGATCCGCCGCCGATCGGCCACTCGGGCAGGTCAAGCGGGGAGATCCGGCTCGCGCCGTCAACGAGCATGCGCTCGGTGCCTCCTTGTTTGGGTGTACGACATCTGGGTGCGGAACTGCCCTCGTGGTGCGCAACAGCCGTAATGCCGCTGTGATTCCCGGCCGTTACCGAGATCACTGGCTAGCCGAGCCGGCCACGCGGGACTGGTTCACGCCGCCAGTTTCCGCCGCATCAGTCCAGCATGTCGTTGATCCAAGTGGTGGTACTGGTGACCACGAGACCAAGGGCTTCCGCCCTGGTGACCGCGGCATTCTTGGGTACGGCGAGGCCATGGTCAGCAGCGGGCACCGGCACCAGGTCGTACGGTCCTTCAGGGAACTCCTCCGGTCGCCCGAACGGATCCCGCTCGCCCTGAATGACCAAGGTCGGCACGCCCGCCTCGAGCAGCTCGCCCGCCCGAGAGCGTTCCGGCCGGCCCGGTGGGTGGAGCGGGAAGCTGAGCGCTAGAGCCCCGGCCGCGCCAGTCCGAAGCGCGGTGCGGCACGCCACTCGGGCCCCGGCGCTGCGACCGCCAACGATCAGGCGAGGGGCGCCTCCGGCCCGCCGCCTCGTGGCGGGCCGGCTCCGAGCAGGAGCCGAGTGCCGACGCGCGGGGCTGGCAGCCTCCAGATCGAGAACGACCCGAAGTGCGGGGAGGATCTCCAGCCAGGCTTGGTCGAGTACGGGCGGGCGCGGCGCCACCTTCTTTCCCGCGACCCGCCACGGCTGCTCAACTCGTACAACAGTGACGCCCCGGCCCGGCAGGTGGCGTGCCAGCGCGGCCAGGTCAGGCGCTTGGATCCCGCCGCTCGCGCCGTGGCCAAGAACGAGCACCGCCTTCAGCGAGCCATCCGGGGCTGCGACAATCGCGCGCGCCTCCCCGACCGATGTCGGCACGTTCAGGACGGTGTCCACCCGGGCAGCCTGCCACGGGGTGCCCCCGACGCCGAGACAAGGCTTCCTACTCGAACGGTGGACCGTGAGAGCGAAACCGATCAGCGTCCTCGAAGATCGTTGGACCACGGGCTGGACCGACAGGCCCGATTTCTCGCTCCCACAGTCCATCGAACCGCCGGATCTGCCCGGATTTTCTGCGTTACGGTCCACCGTTTTCCCTGCCTGAGGCGGGGGACGCGGCTGTCCGCGGCAGAAAGCGCCACGAGCATCTCACCCAACGGAAGTGAGCAACGAATCAGAAGAGCGGTGCGTCCTTAGCGATCACCTGCTCGTCCGGTACGCGCTCCAGAAGCTCCGGGCCGTTGTTGGCGACGTCATTGACCAGCGTCGACACTGGGTACGCCGCAAGCCGGCCAGGCGAAGCGGGTACGAGAAGCTTGCGCAGCTTGTCGGGATCGCTGAGGTTGGGATCGAGCCACGCGTCATAGCGCTCCCGCTCGACGAACATCGGCATTCGGTCATGGATGTGACCGAGCTCGTCCTCGGCGGTGGTCGTGATGATCGCGCACGTAACAAGCCAGGCGAGCGCGTCATCTTTAGGGCGGCTGTCGTCCCGCCAAAACTCGTACAGACCCGCCATCGCCAGCACGGAGCCGTCTTGCGGCCGAATGAAATAGGGCTGCTTGCGGCCCTTCTCGCCAAACCACTCGTAATAGCCATCGGCCGGGACCAGGCACCGGCGCGACGCGAACGCGCGCCGAAACGCCGGCTTCTCCGCCACCGACTCAACGCGTGCGTTGATCATCTTGTAACCGGTCTTCGGGTCCTTCGCCCATGAGGGGACGAGTCCCCAGGTGACCACGCGCAGCTGCCGCACGCCCTCGGCCCGCTCGAGCACCTTGCCGTCGTCACCGCGGGGCAGCCGCTCGACCACCGCATAGACCGGGTTGGTCGGCGCGACGTTGTAATTTGCGCCGACCGGCTCGAAGTCGTCAGGCACCTGCTCGACCTCGAACTCGTCGACCAGGTCACCCGGGTCACGCGCCGATGAGTATCGTCCGCACATACGACCAGCCTTCCACGCGCCACCCACGAAACAGGCTCTCGAACGACGCCGGCGCCTCACCGCTTGCCGCCTACCGCGACGAAGACGGTCGTTCGAGTGAACGGCACGTTGACTCGATCCGGCGGGAGATGAACGGCACGTTCGCTCAAACCTATGGAGTGAAGGTGCCGTTCATGCGAATCGAACGGTGATCGACTCGGTGGGGCCATGGGGCGTCGGTTATCGTCATCGGGCATGCAACGGATCTTGTCGATCGAGCTGCCAGCCGCCGCGGGCCGGCACGTCACGCTCGCCGGCTGGGTCCACCGCCGACGCCAGCTTGCCGCCGTCTCGTTCCTGATCGTGCGCGACCGCACCGGCCTCGCCCAGGTCGTCGTACGGGAGGACGCGGCGCGCGCCCGGCTCGCCGAGATCGGCGAGGAGACCGCGGTCCGGGTAACCGGAACGGCGGTCACCAGCCCGGCGGCACCGGGTGGGGTAGAGGTCGTCGACCCGGAGATCGAAGTGCTGTCCTCCCTTGCCGAGCCACCGCCGTTCGACCTCTACCGTCCGGCGGTCTCCGCTTCGCTGCCGACGATCCTCGACAACGCGGCCGTCGCGCTGCGCCACCAGCGGCTGGCCGCGCCACCTTTGCTTGCCGCGGCCTCGGTGGCTGGCTTCCGGGCGGCGCTTGAAACTAAGGGGTTCGTCGCCGTACACACACCGAAAGTCGTGGCGTTTGCCACAGAGAGCGGCGCAAACGTCTTCCCCATGGACTACTTCGGAGAGCAGGCGTATCTCGCGCAGAGCCCGCAGCTCTACAAACAGATGCTGGTCGGAGTGTTCGAGCGGGTCTACGAGGTCGGGCCGGTCTTCCGAGCGGAGCCGCACGATACGGCCCGGCACCTCGCGCAGTACACATCCCTGGACGTCGAGTTCGGCTTCATCGACGACCACCTCGATGTCCTGGCTGTTGTGCGCGACGCGATCAGCGGAATGGTCGAGGAGATCGCACATCGGTGCGTGCGGCAGATCGGGTTGCTCAACGCCGCCGTGCCGGCAGTCCCCGACTCCATCCCAACCGTCCACTTCGCGGACGCTCTAGAGATGATCGGAAAGGACCTGGGCGTGGACCTTTCTGCCGAGCCCGATCTCGCGCCGCCGCACGAGCGATGGCTATCCGACTGGGGTCTGAAGGAGCATGGCTCGGAGTTCCTCGCCGTGATCGGCTATCCGATGGTGAAGCGACCGTTCTATACCCACCCTGACCCGGCTCGTCCGCAGTACTCCAACTCCTTCGACGTCCTGTTCCGCGGCCTTGAGCTGGTCACCGGTGGGCAACGGCTGCATCGCTACGAGGACTACCTCGCCGCGCTCGCCGCATCAACTCAGCCACCGGAACCGTACGAGGGGTATCTTGCAGCCTTCCGGCACGGCATGCCGCCGCACGGCGGCTTCGCTATTGGTCTCGAGCGCTGGGTCGCTCGCCTCGTCGGTGCCGCGAACATCCGTGAGGTCACCCTCTTCCCTCGTGACCTCCACCGCCTCACTCCGTGACCGCATAGGCCCAGCCGCGCCAGCGGTCGACATCGACGCGAATGACCGGGCCTTCCGGCGTCTGCTCTCCATATTGCCGATACCGCTGCGCAAGCAGTCCCAGCGGTCCCGTCATTTCCGGGATGGAGTCGATGATGCTGGCCCGCCCGTCGGCGCGGACCCACCACAGCTGCATCCAGTCGTCCTCATAATGGTCGACCAGTACCGCCACGTATGGGTTGGCCCGGATGTTGGCGAGGCGCTGGAGGTTACGGGTGGTCTTGGGCTTGCGATCAACGGCCGTATAGATACGGTCGCGGTCCACCACGAAGGCGATCGGGACCAGATGCGGCCTGCCCTGCTCGTCAACGGTCGCGAGGCGGGCCACCGAAGCCGCGGCGAAACGCGACCGGGCTACCGACTCGGGGAGATCGGGCACGAGCTCCTCCAGGGCCAGTACGTTGACGCAACGAGTGTGCGTCCTCGCGGCGACACATCGTCGCCCATGATCCTTGTCGCAAAGACGTGTCGCAATGACGGACACGACAGTTCCGCGATGGCAGCCTTCTGCCCACCGATGCGGTCTCCGGCTCCACGATCAGGCTGAGGCAGCTCATCGATCTTGGCGTGGCCGCCCGCGACCGGGCGCTCGCTGCCTTTCGCCTTGCGGCGCCCCAAACAGATAGCTTTGCCGGGTGGGGACATGGGCAGCGCCGACGGCGGACGGGCCGATCAAGGCCACCGTTGACCTGCCACCGTCGAAGTCGCAAACAAACCGAGCGCTCGTACTCGCGGCGCTTGCCAGCGGCCCATCCGTGCTCCGGAATCCCCTGCGGGCCAGAGACACGCGGCTTATGGCTGCGGCCCTGCGCGCACTCGGCGCCGGCATCACCGATGACCGCGGCTCCTGGCAAGTGACGCCGATCCCCGCCTCGCAAAGCCCGCGCTTCCCAGCGGAAGAAACACCGATACGAATCGATTGCGGACTGGCCGGCACCGTGATGCGGTTCGTGCCGCCGGTCGCCACTCTCGGCGCGATACCCGTCACCTTCGACGGCGATCCGCGGGCGCGCGAGCGCCCTATACATACAACGATCGAATCGCTGCGCACGCTCGGCGCGCGGGTGGACGACGGCGGGCACGCATCCCTCCCGTTCACCGTCTACGGGAACGGCGCCAGGGGCGGTGCCGTGACCATAGACGCGTCGGCGTCCTCGCAATTCGTGTCCGGCCTTCTGCTGACCGGCCCGCGGTGGGAGAAGGGGGTCGAAGTACACCACGCCGGTCCGCCGCTGCCGTCGCTCCCGCACATCGCGATGACGGTTAACGAGCTCGGGGCCGTCGGTGTCGAGGTGGACGATCGAGATCCGGATGCCTGGAGAGTGGCGCCGGGCCCGATTTCCGGACGCGTCGTCAATATTGAGCCCGACCTGTCCAACGCCGCGCCCTTCCTCGCCGCCGCCCTACTGACCGGCGGCCGCGTCACGGTGCCGGACTGGCCGACGTGCACCCGCCAGCCGGGCGACGGACTGCGCGGCATCCTCGCCGCGATGGGCGCCCGGGTAACTCGCACCGGCGCCGGACTCATGGTCGAGGGTGTCCGCCTCGACGGGATAGCCGCAGACCTCTCCGACGCGAGCGAGCTGCTCACGGTGGTCGCGGCGCTCGCGGCGCTTGCCCGTACGCCATCGCGACTCACCGGCGTTGCGCATGTACGAGGCCACGAGGCCGACCGGATCGCCTGTCTCGCCACCGAGCTGACCGCGGTCGGCGGTGACGTCACCGAGTTGCCGGACGGGCTGGTGATCCGGCCGCGGGCGCTTCACGGTGGGATCTTCCGGACCTACGACGACCATCGAATGGCCACCGCGGCTGCCGTCCTCGGCCTGGCCGTACCAGGAATCGAGATCGAGAACGTCGCCACGACCGCGAAGACCATGCCAGACTTCACCACCCGCTGGTTGTCGATGCTCGGGAGATCCGGCTGACCCCGCCCGACCGCCGGAGCTCCGCCCGGCAACTCGACGAGGACGACGTCCGGGTCCGCCCAGGGAGACGCGGCTCCCGGCCACGCACTCGAATCCGGCCGAAGCACGAGAGCGCCGCCGAAGGCATGGTGCTTGCCGTCGACCGCGGGCGCCACACCTGCCTGGTCGGCGACATTCGGGTGTACGCGATAAAGGCACGCGAGCTGGGGCGCAAGGGTGTCGTCGTCGGCGATCGGGTGGCCATCGTCGGTGATCTGTCGGGCGGGCCAGATGCGCTGGCGCGGATCGTACGGGTCGAGCAGAGGTGGTCGGTGCTGCGGCGGACGGCCGACGACACTGACCCGGTCGAGCGAGTCATAGTCGCCAACGCGGATCAGATGGTCATCGTCACCTCACTCGCCAATCCCGAGCCGCGGCCGCGGCTGGTCGACCGCTGCCTGGTCGCCGCTTACGACGCCGGCCTCGATCCGCTGCTCGGCCTCACCAAGGCCGACCTTGCGCCGCCGGAGCCGCTGCTGGCGATCTACGCGCCGCTTGGTGTGCCCTTTGTGGTGACGATGCGCGGCGGCGATCTACAGCCGCTGGGCGAACGGCTCGCCGGACGGGTCAGCGTGCTTGTCGGGCATTCGGGCGTCGGTAAGTCCACTCTCGTCAACGCGCTCGTGCCGGACGCCCGCCGCCAAACCGCCGAGGTAAATCCGGTGACCGGCCGCGGCCGCCACACATCGGCGTCGGCCGTCGCGCTCGCCCTGCCACCCACGGATTCGGCGGACTCGCCAGACGCCTCGGCCCGCACTGCCCGCGCAGAAACGCCATGGGGCCCGTGGGGTTGGGTGATCGACACACCCGGTGTTCGCAGCTTCGGGCTGGCGCACGTCGACCTGCGTCGCGTGATCCACGCGTTTCCCGACCTCGAGGAAGGCACTGCAAACTGCCCTCGGGGCTGCTCACACGAAGAGCCCGACTGCGCGCTTGACCAGTGGGTTGCGGATGGGCATGCAGATCCGGCCCGACTTGCCTCACTCCGCCGATTGCTCCGCACCCGCGAACGCCGCGAGGGCGACTGAGCGCCTCCCGAAGCCGCACAGACCCTAATTGCCGGCCCGTCCTACCCGGGGTGACGTCGACGAGTCGGTGCGCCGTGGTCAGCGGCCTCCTCCTGCTCTAACGCTGCGTTGACCGCCCGGCTGGCCACGACCCTCTCGGCCAACCCAACGCACCGCGGGCACGGGTAGGAGCGGTCCTCGAGGCCCTGCTCACGTGCAGCCGGGTCCACGCCGGCTGTCCGAGTAGTCTCGGTCGGCGTGACCACGCCACAACACCGGGCGGACAGGTTCCTCGATCCTGGCGCCGACCCGCGTGAAGGCGGCCCGCGGCTGGCGGATGAGCGGACGACGCTGAACGAGTTTCTGCGCGGCCAGCGGCTGACGCTGCAGCTGAAATGCGATGGGCTCGATGCCGAGCAACTGGCCCGCCGCGCCGTGGAACCGTCCACGATGTCACTGCTCGGCCTGGTCCGGCACCTGGCCGAGGTGGAACGCGGCTGGTTCCGCCGCAGGTTCGCCGGGCTCGATCTACCGAAGCGCTACCAAACCGACGCCGACCCCGACGCCGACTTCAATGGGGCAGTCGCCGACCCTGCTGTCGTCGAGGAGGCGTGGCTGGCGTGGCGCGAGGAGATCGCCTTCGCTGAGCAGTTCACGCGCGACCACGACCTCGGCTTCCTCGGCCGTGACTCCGAGGGTGAACCAATCTCGCTGCGCGAGCTGCTCGTGCACATGATCGAGGAGTACGCCCGCCATAACGGGCACGCCGATCTCCTCCGCGAGCGCATTGACGGGCGTATCGGCCAATAGCATGCGTGCGATGTGGAAGGCTCTCCTAAGTCCCTTGAACCGATGGCCTGGCGGAGAAGCCACGATCGATACGGCCCGGGCAGGTTCACCTTAGAAGCCAGTTGGGCAGGTCATGCGGAAAGGACGGCAAGGTTGCCCGACGACGATCGAGAGTTTGGGATCGGGGACTACCTGCTGATCGGCGATACCCGCACAGCGGCGCTGTGTGCGCCGTCCGGTTCGATCGACTGGCTGTGTCTGCCCCGCTTCGATGGTGAGCCGGTGTTCGGCAGGCTAGTCGGCGGGGAGGAGCGCGGCTGCTTCCTGCTCGGCCCCACCCGAGACGCGGCGGTCGTCCGGAGACGTTACCTTCCGGGCTCCACCGTGGCCGAGACCGTGTGGTCCGTTCCCGGCGGTGGCCACCTGTGCCTGGTGGAAGGGATGGTGGTAGGGCAGGTCGGCACGCTTCGCCCTGAGATGTTGCTGGTCCGTCGCATCGAGGCCCGCGGCCGCGTCGGCACAGTGCGCCTACGGTACGACCCGCGCCGCGGAGCAGAACGGCGGATGCCGCGCACCGAACGCCGCTCCGCGGCGGTCGTGTGCTCCTGGGGCGACCTGGCACTCGCCTTGCACGCATCTCCGGGACCCGTGGTCGAACCTGGTCGGACGATCGAGATCACGGTCGAGCCCGGGCGGCCACTGACCATAGCGCTCACCGCCGCCCGTCACGAGCCTCTTGTCCACGTGTCGGCAGAGACCGGCTGGGATGCGCTGTGCTGGACCGATCGGTGGTGGCGGGAGTGGTCACTGGGCATTGACTACGACGGTCCACTGCGCGACATGGTGGTGCGCAGCCTGCTCACCTTGCGGCTCCTGACGTACTCCCCATCCGGAGCCCCGGTGGCAGCACCCACGACGTCGCTGCCCGAGCAGCTCGGCGGCAGCCGGAACTGGGACTACCGCTACGCCTGGCCCCGAGACGCCAGCATCGGCACCGCCGCCTTCCTCGGCCTGGGCAAGGCCGAAGAGGCGAAGGCGTTCCTCTATTGGCTGTTGCACGCCAGTCGGCTCGATCGCCCGCGTCTACCGGTGGTGCTCACCCTCGATGGAAAGCCCGTGCCGACCGAGCGGGAGCTCGACGGCTGGCCCGGCTATGCCCATAGCCAACCGGTGCGGGTTGGCAACGGGGCCAAGCTGCAGCACCAGCTGGATGTGTACGGCTGGGTGGTGGACGCGGCGTACTTGTTGGACCGCGCGGGATATGTACTTTTCGCGGAGACGTGGCGGATGGTGGCCGGCTTCGCGGATCTCGTGGCCCGCCGGTATCGCGAGCCGGACGCTGGCGTGTGGGAGGTGCGCGGCGAACCTCGGCACTACGTGCACTCGAAGCTGATGGGCTGGCTGGCCTTGGACCGGGCGCTTGCGCTTGCCGACTCGTATCGCACGTCGCAGCGGCGACGGGCCCGATGGACGGTGGCGCGGACCCGGTTGAGGGCCGAGATCCTCGCCAATGGTCATGACGCAGACCGCCCGACACTGGTGCGTGCCTACGGCGACGCGGGTCTGGATGCGGCGTTGCTGCTCCTGCCGATCCTAGAGTTCGACGAGCCGGAAGCGCCGTACGTGGTCGGCACGGTGGAGGCGGTGTGGCATGACCTCAGCGCTGGCGGTCCCTTGGTGTACCGGTACCGGCCCGGCGAGGACAGGTTGGCCGGCCGTGAGGGAGCTTTCCTGCCGTGCTCGTTCTGGCTGGTGCAGGCCCTAGCCCGGCTTGGCCGGATCGACCAGGCCATGGAGTTGTTCAGCAGCCTCGTCCGGTTCGGGGGGGAGGTTGGGCTGTTCGCCGAGGAGGCGGATCCGGGGAGCGGCGACCCGTTGGGCAACTATCCGCAGGCGCTCACGCACGCCGCGCTACTTCAGGCCGCTCTCGCGCTTCGGGAGGCCGGGCCGCCACGAAGCCAGACTGAGCGCCACTAGTGTCACTGCCCCGCGCCTTGGTCGACATCCCTTTGTTGAGCGCGCCGCAGGCGTGGTGGTGCGGCCGACCCCCACTTCCCTCGCTTGGGCGCCACGCAGAGGTGCCCATCTCCAGGCCTACGCCAGCCGTTCCGCCAGCATCGCGGGTTTCCTCGGCGCTGCCAGGGTCGCCGTCCAGGAGATGCGACGAGCTACGACGGACCAAGAGTGAGCCCGAGCAGCATTCCGTACCCGACGTGAGCGACGGCCGCCGCGATCGCCGTCTGACGGCCGTAATTGAGGCCGAACAGTCCGGGCGGCTCCAGGACCGCACCCACTGACTCTGGACCCGCACGCTCCGACGCCATCCGTGGATGCACGCCGGGCAGCAGCGGGACAAGCACCGTCAGCGCCAGCCCGCTGTGCAACAGGCCTATGGCGGCACCGAGCAACGCACCACTCCAGCCGAGGACCGCGAACACTGCGGCGTATACGAGGGCGAACACCTGTCCGTTCGCAAGATGGATGAACAACCCCACCACTCTCGCGCGATCCGGGTCCGCAACGAACAGCGTGCCGAGCATGAGCGGCAGGTCCATCCGGGTCAGGCCGCCTAGCTGCGCGGCGATCAGGACGATGGTGAGCAACCCGGTCGCCAGCAGCCCGAACACCGCCCATCCCGCCCAGTCCATTCCGTCTCCTATCATCTGCAGCCACCCCTGACCTCCGCTGGCTCAGAGCGCTGCCTCGTCGCGGGCTCGGGCATAGCACGGCAGTCGCGGTGCGCGTACTCCAGCCCTGGCCGCGATCTCTTGCTTAGGTGTTTTTCACGAAGTCGCGCCAGACGGCCTCGGTGCCGGAGTGGCCGACGCGGATCACCTCATAAACCACCACAGCGGCCGCGACTGCCGTCAGGAGTGCGACGACGGCCGAGGCTGGACCGGTTACTCTGCGTCGCGAGACGAGCCACGTCAAGACGCTCAGCGCGAACGGCACGAGCACGAACCAGACCAGCTGCAGGCCGAGCGCGCGATGGTGCTCGGCGACCTCGGCCCCCCGACCCGGTCCAGCCGCTCGAAGAGCTTCTTACCGGCCTCCCGGGTGATCCACGTCAGAACGACGGTCGCCGCATTAACGAGGACCAGCCAGCCGGCAAACCGGGTCCGCCAGCGCGGGTACATGGCGACGGCGATCGTGGCCAGTGCCGCCACCGGGACGAGCACAACAACGGCGTGCACCAGGATGGTGTGGGTCGGAAGACCGAAGACGGTATCCAGCACCTCGCCCTCCCTACCCGACCAGCCCTGATCGGCGGGCGCGCGGCCCCACTGCGATCACGTTCAGCCGATCAACACGGTTCAGATCATCCCGATCCCCTGCTCGTCGCCCGGGCGGCCATGGCTGATCAGTTACGCGGATCAGACCAAGATGGTTCCGCCGACCCGCCAGTACTCGCCACCCGCACGGGCCAGGAAGCCCTCGTCGACGAGGTAACGGCGCAACGTGGCGTAATCGTCATAGAACGCGCGTAGCAGCGCGTTGACGTCGCGCTCGCGGTAGCGGACGCCCGGCTCGAAGACGCGGGCGATGTGGTCGAGCACGACGCGGCGCTTGCCGCGCTGCGCCGGCATTTGGGCCAACCGCCCGTGCGGGAGGAAGATCCGAAGTACCGCGGCAGCCTCTGCGGCCACGTTGCCGAAGTCGGGCGGCTCTTGGGTTGACCGCGCGAGCGAGACTGCCGCTCGCAGTCGGTCGGGGCGCGGCCGCCAGCCGTCCTCGTCCCGGTCAACCAGGCCACCGGCCTCCAGTCGGGCCAACATCCTGACGGACTCCCTAGTGGTCAGACCCGCGGCCGCCGCCACCTCACTTGTCGAACGGCGGCCAAGAACGACGGCCGCGAACGCGGGCAGCCGCGGCTCGTCGGCAAGGAGGCGGACGACGCCCACGGCCAGACCTGGACCGTCCGCTCCAGCTCTCTCAGCAAGGAGATCTTCCACAGCGGCTATCTTCCCGTCCCACGCATGCCTACGAGCGGGCACCCGGCACAGATCGACGCTGAAGTCGCGGGTCGGGCTCGACGGCGGGATCACCCGATCCCGAGTTGTTCCCGGTGCTGCTGCCTTCCCGGCCTCAGACGCCGCCGCGACCACGCAATCCGCTGGCCGGGATGATCCACGGAAGCCCGACATTCGCGCTAGCGTGCTCGGTCATGGCCGGCTATGACGACGACCTGCGCTTTGCGCATGTTCTCGCGGACAGCGCCGACGCGACGGCAATGGACCGCTTCCGCGCCCTCGATCTCGTCGTTGAGTCCAAGCCCAACCTCACTCCGGTAACGGATGCGGACCGGTCGGTCGAGGAGCGGATGCGCGCGACACTTGCCCGGGTCCGGCCGCGGGACGCGATCGTCGGCGAGGAGTTCGGAGCGACGAGCAGCGGGCAGCGTCGCTGGGTTATCGACCCGATCGACGGCACGAAGAACTTCATCAGGGGCGTTCCGGTATGGGCCACGCTGATCGCCCTCATGGAGGGAGACGAGGTCGTCGTTGGCGTGGTCTCCGCGCCGGCGCTGAACCGCCGGTGGTGGGCATCAAGGGGGTTGGGTGCTTTCACCGGGCGGAGCCTCATGTCGGCAACCCGCTGCCGGGTATCCGATGTCTCGGCGGTCGCGGACGCCTCCATCTCCTATTCCAGCCTCGGGGGCTGGCGCGCGGTCGGCCGCCGAGATGTGTTTCTGGCTCTGCTGGATGCGTGCTGGCGGACTCGGGCCTACGGTGACTTCTGGTCGTACATGCTCGTCGCGGAGGGGGCTGTCGACGTGGCAGCCGAGCCCGAAGTGGACCTGCACGACCTGGCCGCCCTGGACGTAATCGTCACCGAGGCCGGGGGTCGGTTCACCGATCTCGACGGCGCTCCCGGCCCCGGCGGAGGGAGCGCCTTGGCCACCAACGGCAAGCTGCACGACGAGGTGCTCGCCGCCCTGAAGCCTTGAGCGAATTGGGTGCTTGTGAGGGCGTTTTCACAAGTGCACGATTGGGGAGCACGGACGTATGCCGTCTCGCTCGCCGGGCCGGTCGTCACGCGTCCCAAGCGGCCGGTGACCGGGTGGCAGCGCCGAAATGCGACGCCCAGGAGGTGCCCAGATGCTGGTCCGTGACGGGATGAGCAACGTTGTTTTGTCGATCGGCCCAGCGCATACGCTTCGGGAGGCCGCTGGTTTCATGGTGAAGCGTAAGGTCGGTTCGGCGGTGGTCCTCGACTCCGACCGGTCCGGCATCGGCATCCTGACCGAGCGCGACGTTCTCGAGGCCATCGGCACGGGCCAGAACCCCGATACCGAGCTTGCCGCGGCCCACCTCACCAGCGACCTGGTCTTCGCCGCCCCAACCTGGACCCTCGAGGAGGCGGCGGAGGCGATGACCCGAGGCGGCTTCCGGCATCTGATCGTCGTGGACCAAAACGAGGTCGTCGGCATCATCTCGGTCCGAGACATCGTCCGCTGCTGGGTGGAGGAGAACAGCCGGCGGGCGGCGGAAAGCAGCCGGAGCAGCCAGCTGGTCGGCTGAGACTAGACCTCTGCGGCTCCACGCTCCACCCCACCAGCTTCTCTGAGAACGGCGTGGTGAGAACCGGATCCGGTGGGGTATGCGGGCCTCGCGTACCACTTGAGCGAGCCAGCAGCGACCCACCCGGAGCGATCACTATGGAGTGCGGGATCCATCCTGCGGCGCTGCCCGACGACGACCTGCTCCGCGAGCTCGGGCACCTCCTCGAGACGCGGTTGGAGACCCTGCGGCACGGCTCCGAGCAAGCGCTGTCCACCCACTCGACCAGGATGCGCGCGCTGGAAGCCGAGTATCTGCGGCGGTTCCCGGCCCGTGAGGTCGATCCGGAGCGCCTACGCGCCGGGGCGCGACGGCGGCAAGCGGCCAAGATCCTAGGCGCCGGTTCCCCTGTGCCGGCGGAAACTCGTCCGTGAACCACCCCAGGGTCAGAGAGGACGACCAGCATGACGCGGTTCGGCTACTTCCTGTCGTGCGAGGAGTTCGGTCCAAGGGAGCTCATCGACCAGGCGCGGATGGCGGAGTACGCCGGCTTCGAAGCGCTGTGGATCTCCGACCACTTCCATCCGTGGAATGACGCGCAGGGCAACAGCCCGTTTGTGTGGTCGGTGATCGGTGCGCTCGCGCAGACCACCAATCTGCCCATCGGTACGGCGGTGACCTGCCCGATCGGACGCATGCACCCGGCGGTCGTGGCGCAGGCCGCGGCGACCAGCGCCGTAATCACGGGCGGCAAGTTCACGCTGGGTATCGGGACCGGCGAGGCGCTCAACGAGCATGTTGTCGGAATGCGCTGGCCGAGTGCCCGGGAACGGCGCGAGATGCTCGCGGAAGCCGTAGAGATCATGCGTGAGTTGTGGACCGGAAAGGTGGTGGATGGTCGCTGGCCCCACTACACGGTTGACACCGCACGCCTCTACACGCTGCCCAGCGAACCACCGAAGATCTACATGTCCGGCTTTGGACCACAATCCATCAAGCTCGCGGCGCAAATCGCGGACGGGTTTATCAGCACCAAGCCGCAGGCCGACGCCGTGGCGACGTTCCGCGACTTGGGCGGCGCTGAGAAATCCACCCAGGCCGGGCTGAAGGTTTGCTGGGCCTCGGACGCGGCGGCCGCCCGCAAAACGGTTCACGAGCGCTGGCCCAACGAGCTTGTTCCCGGCGAGGCAGCACAGCTGCTTCCGATGCCGCGCCATTTCGAGCAGCTGTCCGCGCTCGTCACCGAGGACATGATTGCGTCGACGAAGGTGTGCGGGGACGACGTGGGCGAGCACGTGCGAGCGGTGAAGGAATACGTCGACGCGGGCTTCGACGAGGTTTACATCGCGCAGATCGGACCCGAGCAGGATGGGTTCTTCGAGTTCTACCGGGACCGCGTCCTCCCTGAGCTACGTGCGGCATGACATGTCCATGTCTGGCATTCGGGGGATTTGCGTAGGCCGTGCGGGTCACACGCGTGTCTCGGGTGGGCGACATGTCAGAGGATGAAGGAGCGACACCAGAGGGATGGAACGAAACCGCCGTGCGGTTAGTTCAGAGGTGGTCCCGATGGAGTATGCGGTCCTGGCGCTGGCGCTGCCGGTCGTTCTGATGATCGCTCTGCTCGGACTCGAGCGGGTCGAACGTTGGATCGACAACGGCGGTCCACGGACCGAGCCCCGGCACGGCAGGCCAGTCCCGGCGCAATCGACAACCCCAGGATCGCAGCGCTCAGCCCACGCCATTCACCCCGGTCGCCGCCGCCCGATCAGGATGGTCAGGAAACCCGCCACGTCTCGGGCTCATCACCGCCCGATCCGGTTGGAGTAAACCGCGCGATTTGGCTCGTCGAGGGGAGCCAACATGTGTCCCTGGAACGCCAGTGACCGCAGCCACGCCTTGGGTCTTGCCGTACGCGATCACATCCAGCTCGCGGGCGAAATGATCGAGCGCGCGGTCGACGGCCGCGACAACCTCGGCCACACCGATCGCGGCGAGTCCCGCCGGGCCTTTCCACAGAACGATGTGCTGGCGCCTTTCCGGCGGCGGTCCCCACTGGGCGGGCGGTGTCGGCCCGAACAGCAGCACCGAGGGGGTGCAGTAGGCGGTCGCCAGATGCGCGATCCCAGTGTCACCGGCAACGACGAGTCGGGCCGTGGACACAAGTGCCGCAAGATCGCCGAGACCGAGCCGACCGGCGAGGACTGCATCCGGGCGTAGGCCGGCCTGCCGCGCGACCCGCACTGCCAGGCCCGCCTCATCGGCCGATCCGGTGACGACGACGCGCTCGCCGGCTTGTTGCGCGTGGCGAGCCACGGCTGCGTACCGATCGACCGGCCAGCGCCGGCGTGGGTCCCCGGCACCCGGATGGACGACTACGGCGCCCGGGGCGACGCTCGGGCTGGCCGGAAGTCGAAGCATGAGGTCGCTGGGATCGGCGCGTACCCCGTACGAGCGAACCAGCCGGCACCACCGAACGACCTCGTGCTCCTCCTCGTCCCAGCCCGGACCTCCGACGCCGGGCAGGCTCGGGTTCGCGAAGGCGAGCAGCGGGCCCGGGGCAAGCGCGAGCAGCAGGCGGTGGCTCTCGGGCCCCCGGCCATGCAGGTTCACGGCGATCGCCGGCGGCCGGACCGGCCACTCGAGCCGGCGCAACCCCTCGGTGGGGAGCATGGCATGGACCGCGCCGGTCAGTGCAACCAGGGGCCGCAGAACTTCGGGCGCAGCCAACACGATCCGGTGGGCAGGGAGCCCGCGCCGGAGTGCACGAAGCGCAGGGACCCCCGTGAGCAGGTCGCCCAGCCCGAGCGCGCGGAGAACCAAGACGTCGGGCGCACCTGCGCGGGGATGCGAATCGTCAGCCTGCTCCCCGGTCACGGCCACGACGGCTCCTCGGATGGGCAGACCACGAGTTCGCGGATCTCGCAGCCGGCCGGCTGCGACAGCGCGAAGAGCACCGCCGCCGCGACGTCCTCGGGCCGGTTCAGCCGCGCGTCCGAGGGCGGTTTGTACTGCTCGTCCCGCGCGTCGAAGAACGCGGTCGCCATGCCACCCGGGATGAGCAGCGTGACGCCCACCCGGCCGGCCGTCTCGGCGGCGAGGGCCCGGGTGAAGCCGACGACACCGAACTTTGACGCGCAGTACGCGGTCGCGTCGGCGAACCCGCGCAGACCGAGGGTGGACGCGCATGTCACCACCCGGCCGGAGGACCTTTGCAGGTAGGGCAGTGCTGCCCGGACTACCGCGGCGGTTCCGAGCAGGTTCACCCGCAGCACACGTTCCCACTCGTCGGCAGCCACGTCGCCCAGCGGGCCGCACCGGTCGATGCCGGCCGCCGTGAACACGGCATCCAAGCCGCCCGCCGCCTGGGCAAGCGCCCGCACGGCCTCCTCCGCGGCGCGACCGTCCGCGAGGTCGACCTCCTCGTAGCCCTCGCTTACCTGGGCCAGCTCGGGTGGAGGCGACGTGATGTCGAGGACCAGCGGACGCCCGCCGGCCTTCGCCACCGCCTCCACCACCGCCCGGCCAAGGCCCGACGCTCCCCCGGTCACGAGGACCGTGCCCGGACCGCTCATCTCAACCTCCTGCTGCGCGGCCGACATTGGAGGGTCGCCGCGCTCGGTCAAGGCTCTTGTACTGTCACCCGGCTGCGCGGTCCGCCCGGCTGGCCGCCGTAGGCATCGCCGGCCGGATCCGCCGCCGAGCCGGGATGACCTGATCGGCTGGACGCCGGGCCAGAGCTGCGGGCCGGGAAGCAGTCCGCGGCTCCCGCTCGACACTGACGGGACCGGACGGCACGCAGACGTCGAGCGCTTGATCGACTGCCGCGCAGAGCAGGTGGACGGCCAGGAGGTGTACCTCTTGGACGGTGGCGGTCTGGTCCGCCGGTACAGCGACGGCATCGTCACAGGCGGATGCCAATGGGTTCGGGCCGCGCCCGGTCAAGGCCCATGTGGTGATGCCGTACGCCCGGGCAGCGTTCGCCGCGGTCAATACGTTCGTGCTCATCCCGCTGGTGGACATCAGCATGAGCACGTCGCCGGTCCGGCCGTGCGCGACCACCTGCCGCGCGAAGACCTGGTCAAAGTCGTAGTCGTTGCCGATCGCGGTCAGCGATGCGGTGTCCGCCGGCAATGCAATGGCGGAGAACGGCCTACGCTCGGACTGGAACCGACCGACGAGCTCGGCGGCCAGGTGCTGCGCCTCGGCCGCGCTCCCACCGTTGCCGCAGGTCAGCAGGCGGCCCCCACGGCGCAGCACATCGGCAAGCCGCTCACCCCAGTCGGCGACCGTGTCCACCCATGGTTCGAATCGGTCTAGCGCCTCCTGGAGCTCGCGCAGCTGACCGGTAACGTCTGGACGCATCAGGCACCGCTCCGGGCCACGCGCCGACCTTCGCGCTCGGCCCGCACTCGCTGGTAGACGCCGAGAGTTTCGCGGCCGATGCGGTCCCACGAGTAGCGCGATCTCGCCCGGTCGCTTCCAGCGATCCCGTAGCCCTCCCGCCCGGTCGGGTCTGCGAGCAGCTTCCGGAGCGCGGCTGCGAGGGCGTCCGGCCGCCGCGGCGGTACGTGCACACCTGTGGTGCCGGGGATGACGGTATCGACCAGTCCGCCGACCGCCGACACGACCACCGGCACGCCACAGGCCATCGCCTCGAGCGGCACCATCCCGAACGGTTCGTACCACGGCACGCAGACGACCGCGTCGGCCGAACGCATGAGCGCCGCAACGTCGTTGTGCGGCAGCTGGCCCAGGAACTTCACCCGGCGAGCCACGCCCTGCTCCCGAGCAACGGCGCGCAACCGGCGCACCTCGGGGTCGCGGCGCAGCCCATCGGCCGGTGGACCGCCGACGACCAGGAGCTCGGCGCGCGGGATCGCGCGCATTGCCTGGATAGCTGTGTCGACGCCCTTACGCTCGACCAGCCGCCCCACGACCAGCAGCCGCGGCCGGCCATTCCGCTCGGCAGCGGGGCCGTCAGCGCAGAACGTCTCCAGATCGACGCCGCACGGGATCACGCTGATCGCGCGTCGGCGGACGCCCAGCCGGATCAGTTCGAAGAGCTCCTCGGTGGATGTAGCCACGATCGCGTCCACGTTCTTCGCGATCGCGGTTTCCAGCCGAAGCCGGCCGGGCGGGCTGGTGTCCTTGCGGCCTTGGTAGCGCCGCTTGACGATGCCCAGTGCGTGGAACGTCTGGACCACCGGAAGCCCGAGATCGCGCGCCCCTACCAAGGAGGCCAGCCCGCTCATCCAGAAGTGCGAGTGCACCAAGTCGGGCGGTCGGCGAGACCACGTCTCGGCGAGGTAAGCGCCGAACTCCCCCATATGGGGCAGCAGGTCGTCCTTTGGCACGTATTTGGCCGGCCCCGCCGGCACGTGGCAGACGGTGAATCGCGGCCGCACCGTCACCTCGTCCGGAAGCTCCGGCGCATCTCGCCGGGTGTAGACAGTGACGTGGTGGCCCGCCTTGGCGAGCGCGTTTCCGAGGGCGGCGACATAGATGTTCTGGCCACCTGCGTCGACCCCGCCGATCGGGGCCAGCGGGCTGGCGTGCTCGGAAACCATGGCGATCTTCATCGGGTTACCTCCTTGAACACCCGGTCCCAGTCAGTGATGAACCGGGCGAGCGAGTACCGTCCGGTTGCCGCCTGCCGGGCCGCCTTTCCGGCTTGCCTGGCCCAGTGCGGGTCGGTCACGAACCGGCGAACTGCTTCGACGAGCCGGTCGACTCGAGTGGATATGACACCTGCTTCGGGTGGTACGGCCTCGACCGCCTCCGTCGTCGCGAGCGCGACGACCGGCATGCCAAGGTGCATGGCCTCGATCAGCGCCAGGCCGAGCGAGGTCCAGCGGTATGGGTGGATATAAACGCGACGCTTTGCCATCTCCGCATGAAGCGCGGGCTGCGCCAGGTCGTCGTACGTCCACATCGACGGCGCCGGCAGGCCGAGCACGTCTGGAAGGCCGGTCACGCCCATGCCGAAAACGTCGACCGGTGCCGCGACGCAGAAATCGGGTAGCAGGTCGAGGCCGCTCACCCGGCCCCGGCGTCGCGGCTCGTTGACGGCGACCGCAGCTCGCGGCCATTCGCCGGAGTAGCGATAGCCCGGATCGACGATGCCGTGTTCGACGACGAGCACGGGTGCCCGGCCGCTGTCCCACATCAGGTTGTTGAAGTGCGTGACGTGCACGACGGGGATTGCGTCCTGGTCGGCGAGGAAGTGCTTTGTCGACG
The DNA here is from genome assembly GCA_046725875.1 of Actinomycetota bacterium. Lineage (GTDB taxonomy): Bacteria > Actinomycetota > Actinomycetes > JAKEEW01 > JAKEEW01 > JBKOZJ01. The sequence continues at coordinate 1,454 of JBKOZJ010000015.1, read as the reverse complement.
GAGCGTGTCCGGCCGGGGTGTTGTGCTCGACGTAGACCGCTGGGACGTCTCGGCCGGGTCGCCGGCCCAGCCATTCGGCCGTCAGGTCAAGCTCGTGCGGGCGCTGCAGAACGACGAGGTCCACCTCGGAATGCCGCAGCTCCGCCGGGCTGACCTCGCGGGCCTGCGGCGGCCAGCGATAGGTCGTGGCTCGGCCCAGACCGTCGGCATCGCGGGCCGTGGTGACCGGAACGAGGTAGTCGTGCGGACCGTGGACGAACGCGGTCATCCAGGACCCGTGAACGTGCCAGGCGAAGATCCTCATGCCGCGGGCACCCCCACGAGCTTGCCAACCGCTTCGACGACGTCTTCGGGCGTTACACCGGCGAGGCATGGATGCCCTGGAACCGGACAGTTCCTCGCCCGGGTGCCGGCGCATGGAGCGGTTTGGTCGCCGAGCAGGATGGTCGGGACTCCGTGCGGTGCCCACCGCTGTGCCGGCACAGTCGGCGCGAACAGGGAGACAACCGGCGTGCCGACGGCGGCCGCCAGGTGTGCTGGACCGGTGTTGCCCACCACGACGGTTGCGGCCCCGGCACATACGGCCGCGAGCTGAGGCAGATCGGTACGGCCACCGATGTCGATACCGAACTCGCCGCTCACGTACTGCGTGAGGCTCCGCTCGTCCGGCGAGCCGGTGACGACGACTCGCTGCCCAGCCTCGGTGAGCAGGCGGACCGCGGCGGCGGCGTTCACCGGGGGCCAGGCCCGGGCCGGCGCCTCTGTGCCCGGGTGGACGACGACATATCCGGGCTCGCCGACGATGCCGCCCACGTCCGGCAGCGGCTCGCGAATCCGCAAGCGCCCGTCGTCGCCGGGAGGTAGCCGAAATCCGGCGGCCGCGGCGAGCACGAGCGAACGCTCGGCCTCCGGGATGTCGTCATCGAGCCGGTAGCGCAGGTCGAGCAGCGAGCCGGGATAGTCGTCGCTGATGGCCGCGATTCGCCGGATCCCGGACAGGCGGAGCAGCAGCGCGAGCGGCAGCGCTGACTGGTGGTACGACGTGAGGATGAGCGCCTCGGTGACCCGCGCTGCGATGACCCGCGACACCAGCCGGACGGCGTCGCCTCGCTCGACGGGGTAGGGGTCCGGGTCGATCCACGGCGCCCGCCACGTCAGCATGCGATCCACCCCAGGCAGCAAATCGGCCGCAGCTCGGCCGCGCGGCCCGCATAGGAAAATCACCTCATCGGCCGCGGCCGCCACGGCGCGCACGGCCGGCCCGGCGAGCAGGACATCGCCGGCGCTGTCTAGTCGAGCCACCAGGACACGTCGTCGGGTCATGCCGGCTCACTCCTCCCTGCCCCCGGGTCCCACCCGACCGGCAGCGGCGGCGCGGGCCGGGTTGGGGCTGGGTGGCCGGCGCGACCCAGCACCGCGCGCACCGGGCGGCGTGGCACCGGCCGCGCACCGAG
>JBKOZJ010000014.1:0-31977 GCA_046725875.1 Actinomycetota bacterium | reverse complement strand
CCTCCGGCAGTGGACCACCCAGTGCGCCCAGCTGCGATTCTTCCGAGCTGTCCCAGACGAGGCGATCGGAGAGCGTGTCTAGGTATGGCTCAGCGGCGTCGAAGACCTGCTGCAGTGCGGCACGCGTCGCGTCCTGCTCGCCGAGTGGGTCACCCATGGCGTTCGCTCCTGTCCGGCCCGGTGTCGTAGGCCCAAGTTTCGGGAACGGGCGCGGCGGTGCTGGACCACGCACGTCCCGGGGCGCGCCTCGTCTTCGGATGCGGATGGCACAGCACCCGCGATGGCCAGGACCGCCCGCACATGCTTCCCTAGCCTGGCAGAGGTTGGGCTCAGAACCGTGGGCAAGCACCTGCCCCGCTCGCCAGCTCTCAGTGAAGGCAGCAACGCTAAGCACCCGAGGGCGCCGACGATCGATAGTGCTGAAGGCACGGCCCCCCAGGCGATCCGCTGGCTTCCAAGCACCCTTGGCCCGACACTAAACCAGTACCCCCTCAGCCGGGTCTATTCGGGCGTGGAGGCGACCGTGGTTAAGGCCGGGGGAGGCGGAGGAGTTCGACGCCTGGGTGCAGCCGCATCTTCCCGCAATGACCCGACTTGCCGCTCGCCTGGTGTCCCACTCCGATGCCGAGGACGTCGTACAAGAGGCCCTGGTGCGTGCCTGGCGACGCCGGTCGACGTACGACGCTGCGCGTGGCTCGGAGCTGGCCTGGCTGCTGGCCATCGTGGCCGACCGGGCTCGCCGGCATCGCACCCGCCCGCGTGCAGCGCTGAGCCTGGTCGAGGTCGCAACCACGCCGAGCCCTCGTGACCTCGACCTCGAACGAGCCCTCGGCCTGCTCGCCGACCGGCAGCGGCTGGCCGTCGGCCTGTACTACTTCGTCGGCCTCGACGTGCCCACCTGCGCTCAGGTGATGGGCTGCGCCGAGGGCACCGTCAAGGCGACCCTGCATCAGGCTCGGGGAAGGCTTCGCGGGCTGCTCGCCGAGGAGGCGGGAACATGAGCGACGACCTCGACCGGCGGCTGCGCAGGTACGCCGAACGCTGGCGCTCGACCGTCCCAACGTTCACGCTCGACCCGACGACGCTCACCGCGCCGAAGCGGCGGTGGTGGCCCGCGGTCGTCGCTGTGGTCCTCGTTGTGGCGCTGGTCGGGGTGGGCGCGCTCCTGATCCGCCCCGCCGGGACCCGCGCGCGCCCGACTCCTCCGGCGGCGTGACCGACCGGACTGGTGGACGGGATGGTGCCGTTCGTGCCGCTGCCGCCGACCTACCCGAAGATTCCCAGCGAGACCATCCCGGCCAGCCCGGACCCGGCACTGGCGGCGGACCTGCCACCATGCCGGGCGGGGGACCTCACCATCACCCAGCGGATGGGCCTCGCACTGGGAACCCGGGGCATTACGGTTCGGATCCGCGGGAAGGCGGGCGTCGCGTGCCGGCTGGAGGGCTACCCGGAGATCACGTTGCTCGACCACGGGTCGCCCCTCGACCTGGCGCCTCTGGACCGACCCATCGAGCACTCCCGCGAAACCAGTGACTACCGCCAGCCGGTCCGCGTGATGCCGGACGACGCCGCGGTGCTGTCGCTGTCGTGGGGTTCGTCGTGGCGCGGAGTTCAGGTCGACAACGACCGCATCCGAGCAACGCTCCCCGACGAGGGCGGGACGCTGGAGTTCGACGGCTTCGGGCACACCTACTGCAGTCCGGAGGTAGGAGAGCCGACCCCGGTCACGGTCGGGTCGTTCGCGCCGGAGCACGTGCGGGAGGCGGAGGAGCGCAGCGCCTTCCACGACGTCGACGTGACCGAGCGGGACCTGAGCCAGCCCGTCGAGGGACAGGCGTTCGCCTTCGCCGTCACCTTGACCGCCACCAGGGCCGACATCTCGCTCGACATCTGTCCGGACTTCACGATCGGTCAGCAAAGGGGCACCCCGACCTCCTCGGAGTGGGACGAGCAGCGCTACGCGCTCAACTGCGACGCCGTCCCGGATCACGTCCTGCCGAAAGGTGTGCCCGTGACGTTCCGGATGGAGACCGTGCTCTACCTGGCCCAGGGCAAGGATGTCTGGAGTCTCGAGGTGCCTGATCTGATCGGCGCGGGATTGGGATTCGGCTAATAGGCACCATCGCCTCCTGAGCGCGGATCAGTGCGCGCCCGGCCGGCGCCGGTGAGCAGTTCGGCAATGCGGGGGACCCTCCCGGCCACGCATGCGCTAGCGAAAAGGCGCGTCCGCGGTCGCGCGGCTGGCAGCCACAGCACCGTCCCGCCCGTAGTGGCGGAGGATGAGGTCACCGGCGGCCAGGACCGCCGAAGCCGCGACCGTGAGGCAGATCGGTACTTCTCCCAGGCGGCCAAATCTAGCCCGCTTTATGCAAGGCCAGCGCGGCGCGGACCACGTTGGCCTTGCTGGCTCGCCGGGGTCTACCGCCTGGCGAAGAATACGTCCGGGTCGTTGCGGCCCGCAGGCCATAGAAAGTTCCGGACCTTGTCGCGGTTGTCGCCCCAGGCCAGGTACTGATGGCCGCCGGCGCTGACGTTGGCGATGTAGTCGCCCATGTAGGCCGGGGCGATGATCGGATCGAACTGCGGAAGGGTGAACACGCCCGGGAACGACCTGGTGGTCACCCTGGTGGTGGTCACGGTCGAGCCCCGGCGGTCCTGCAGCAGCACGTCGATCAGTTTGCTGGGGGTGATGCGGTAGTAGGCGATGTGCAGAACGCCGCCGCTGCTGGACAGGGCCGGTTGCAGCTGGTTGTTGACCCCGCTGGTCGCCCACGCGAGCGACCAGGTCGCGCCACCGTTGGTCGATGTCGCCAGGCGAATGTGGCTTCGGCCCTGCCCGCCATCGTTCCACGCCGCGTAGAGGGTGTTGCCGACGCGGGCCAGGGAGGGGAACTCGATGGTGCGCATGGCCCTGCCCAGGCCGAGGGGCAGGAACCCCAGCGGGGTGGCGGGGGTGACGTCGGCGATCTTCACCCCGGGGCCGAAGCTCTTGCCGCCGTCGGTGGACTTGAACACGTACTGGCTGAACTGCACGGTCCCGCCCGAGCAGGTCGGGTCGTCGACCCGGATGCGCTCGGCGGCGACGTGGAGGGTGCCGTTGCGGCTGTCGACGAACGGCTGCGCCCCGATGTACTGCTGGAAGGAGCAGCCCTGGGGGCCCTCCTCGAACTTGTCGGCGTAGGTGACCTTCCAGGTCAGGCCGCCGTTGGTGGAGCGGGCCACCGGCAGCCCGTCGAAGCAGGTGCCGCTCTGGTCGCAGAAGAAGTCGTCCCAGGCCACGTAGGCGTTGTCGCGGCCAGCCACCACTGGGTCGCGTCCGGTAGTGATGGCCTCTTTGTCGCCGAAGTAAATCAGCGTGCCGGCGCTGGGCGACACCTCCACCGGGTTGGTCCAGGTGCGGCCGCCGTTGCCCGAGCGGGCCACCGACACGCCAAGGTTGAACTCGGGGGTGATGGCGAGGGTGGCGTAGAAGAAGCGCCCGCCCCCGGTGCTGGCCATCCACGGGTCGCTGAGGTTGATGTAGCCGGGCGCGTTGGGCAGCACCCCGCCGTCGGTGAAGGTGCGGCCGCCATTGGTGGAGAAGGAGTAGCCCGCTAGGTTGCTGCCCGCGGTCAGTGCCAGCAGGGTGTTCTGGGAGTCGTTGTAGCCGACGGCCACCCTCCGCCCGTGGACCGCGATCGTGGTCTCGCTTTGGGTGGTCTGGTCGATGAACTGGCGGTCGCGTCTGGGGTCGTTTACCCGCACGTTGCGCAGCGGCGACCGGCCGAGAGGTGTAGCCCTCGGCGCCGCCCTGGTCCCGGCCTGCTGGCCTTCCGCCGGGTTGGGTCCGGCGGGGGAGAGCGCCCTGGAGTCGTTCGCCACCATGGTGACGGCGGCCAGCTCGTGCGGCGTCATGAACTGGGGCCGGTGGCCGGCGCGCAGGTGCCGGGCGATCTCCTGCCTGGTCGGCTTGCCGGCGGCCGGGGCGGTCGCGCTGCCGCTGCTGCCCGCCGCGAGCGTGCCCAGGACGAGCACCACGGCGGCGAGCGCGCCGATCTTGGACCGTCGATGCATGCCGCACCTCCGTTGAAGGTGGGATGACTACGCGCAGATCGTGATGTCGCGGATACTGTCCGTCAACCAGTCGTCTGGTGGAATGTGCCATCCATCATTCGAATGAGGGTGTCCACCAGCGAGGCCACTCGATGGCGTTGCCGATCTTGTCCAGGCCGATCGGCCGGCCATGCCCAAGCCAGCCGGGCGCGCGGCTGGAACGTCTCGGGTGCAAATTGGCTTCCCGGGCGACTGATTACCGGTTGACCAGCTCGGCGATCGCGGCAGCGAAGACATCTCGATGGCGGTCCACGTCCGACGGCATCGTTTCGGGCGACATGAGCGCCATGTTGTGGAACGGGGTCAGCAGAACGCCTCGGTTCGCCAGGTACACATGCAGGAAGTCCTCCAGGTCCGGGTCCGCGGCTGCGTGGGACTCTGTGCCGTTGCGCGGTGCCGGGTTGGTGAAGCGATACTCCGCACGGGCGCCGAGCTGGACGATTGACCACGGGAGGTCGTACTCGGCGATGACCTCCCGGACGCCGTAGGCGAAGCGCGAGGCGAGCGTCGTCATCCCCATGAACGCCTCATCGGTCAGCACCTGCGCGAGCGTGGCCCGAGCGGCCGCCATCGACAGGGCGTTCCCAGCCAGAGTCCCTCCGACGTCCCCCATGTCCACGAGGTCCAGACCGTCCATTGCTTCGATGCGGGCCGCGACATCAGCGCTTAGTCCGTACGCGCCGACCGGGATGCCGCCGCCAATGGCCTTGCCAAGTGTGACGACGTCCGGATCTAAGCCCCATGCCCTCGTCGCGCCGCCAGGCCCGGCCGAGAGGGTATGTGTCTCATCGTTGATGAGAAGCACGCCGCGCCGGCGGGTGAGGTTGCGGACGCCGTCGAGGTAGCCAGGCGCGGGCAGCACGATGCCGATGTTGGTCAGCGCCGGTTCCATGAGGACAGCCGCAACATCACCGAAGGCGAGTTGCTCGGCGAGCCCCTCCAGGTCATTGAACTCAACCACCCGCGAGGTGACCGCAGGGTCGACCGGCGCGCCGACGTTCCCCTCCCGTGACCTGGCCTGCCCATCCGGGCCGATCACCAGAAGGACCTCGTCGACCGAGCCGTGGTAGCAGTAGGCATTTACAAGAATTTTGGGTCGGCCAGTGACCGCGCGGGCGAGCCGGATGGCCCACCGGTTTGCATCGGTGGCGGTCAGCGAGAAGCTCCACAGCGGAAGGCCGAACCGGCGATGTAGTTCGGCGCCAACCCAGGTCGCGTCCTCGGTGGGCATCATTGCGGTGGCACCGCCGATGGAGCCGAAACGAGCCGCTACCGCATCGACGGTCGCCGGAGGGAGTGGCCCGCCATCGCGCCCGTGTCGCCAAGGCACAGGTCGATGTACGGGTGGCCGTCGATGTCGGTCACTCGGGCGCCACGCGCCGCCGAAAGGTACAGCGGGAATCCCCCGGCGGCCTTGTTCATCCATGTCATCGGCACCCCACCGAACAGGTGCTGCCTACCCTCCGCATATGCCGCCGCCGAGCGTGGATGGCGTTCGCGGTAGGTTCTCCGCTCGCGGAGCAGCAGGTCGGTCAGGCGAGCCTGATCGATCGTGGTGGGCATACAAACCTCTCATCCTCCAGCCGGTCCGCCGATCTTAGGTGTCAACTGAAGCGAGGCGGACCTTGGTAATGCTGGTGGGCCGGCTCGTGCTACTCAGTTCCATGAGAGGGTGGGCCCGTGGCGATCAGCGAGCCTGGTGATGAGGTAGGAGCTAGCGCTGCCGCGGAAGAGCCTCCAAGGGTTGAGCGACTGCCCCCCCGGGCGTCAGACACCATCCTCGTGCTTGTGGCTGGGGCAACTGCGATCGTCGTGACGCTCGCTGCCACGGCGGTGCTGCTTGCCAGGGATGAGCCGAGCAGCTGGGGCTGGTGGGTGGTAATTGCGGTATCCGGAGGGCTTGCTCTGAGCGCGCTCGGACTCGGGGGGATCTTGGTAAGTCGTCGACGGGCCTTTCTCGGAGAGACGAGGCTGCTGCTCGTGGAACTCGACGAGTCCGCATCGATTGAACGCAGACAACCAGGCCTCGCGCGGGAAGCCGTCGAACGACGTGAAGCGCTCATCATGAGTGGCGATTTCGAGATGGCTGAACGACTAAGGGAGGCGTTGCACCGGGCGGGTGTGGTTAGCGCGGGCGCTGCCCGACCACGGCACCCCCGAGGCGAGTCCGACTGGGCAGACGGGGGGTGACGCAGTGCCATACGCGGGGGCTGCTACTGACCGAACCGTCGCAGCTGGCCTCATTACTGGCGTGGCCAGCGTCATTGGGAGTGTCCTCGCGCTGATCGGAGCACTCCTGACGGGCGACAACAGCGGTGGCACGCCCGATGACGGCTCTGGTCTGGCGGTGACTGTGTCGGACCGCTCCTGCATCGCGGTCGTGAAGGCCTATTACCGGTCGCTCCAAAGCGACCCGAATTTGCTGGCCCCGCTGACCACCAAAGGCGTCGACGGCGTCGCCCCTTTGGAGGCTGATCCGGAGGCCCGCCGTTGCGCGATCAGTACGGATGTCCTGGAGCAGATGCGCTAGCTCTCCCAATCATGTCGTTGAAGTTCGCGCGAACCGTTCGGCCCGGTGGCAGCACGACCCGGCCCGATCAGTGCAGCTCCTGGCTCCCCACTCGGTCACCCGAGCCGGCCCCCGAGCGGTGTGGTACGGGATCCGCTGGTGCCCGGTGGCTGGGTCGGGCGCCACCGGGCACTGGGGGCGGCGTTGTGGGCCGCCTGGGTGACCGCGTTGCAGGGGGAGGTGCGGTCACCCCTTCCTTACCGACGCCGCGCGGCTGTGGCTGGTCTAGCCGACGGCGCCACGTGGTCCGCTCCCCGTTCTGTGCCGGCCGGCAGCCGACCTCGGCCGCCACCGGGGAGCGGCGTCTGGCACCCCGCCCGCTGGCCTGATCTGCGTCGGCACCCGGAGGGCGCGGCGGAGTCTGTACGGCGCCGGGCGCCACGGCGGAGCGTCCGGCACCGTACAGACCTGTTCATGTGGTCGCCAAGGCTGCAGTGGGGTCCATGCGGGCGGCCCGCACCGCTGGGTAGAGGCCGGCCATCGAACCGATCAGCAGGGTCGCGGCGGCCGCGCCGCCAAGGGCTATCGGCGGGATGGAGACCAACCAGTCCTGGCTGCGGGCGTAGACGTAGGTGACGACCGCGCCGATGAGGACACCGCAGGTCGCGCCGAGCCCGGACAGCAGCACGGACTCGGTGAGGAACTGGCCGCGGATCTGGCCCTTGGTCGCGCCGAGGGAGCGGCGCAGCCCGATCTCGCTGCGCCGTTCGAGGACGGAGATGACCATCGTGTTGGCCACGCCGACCCCGCCGACGAGCAGCGCGACCGCACCCAGGCCGAGCAGGAGGCTGGTCAGCGTCTCGTCCACGGCCGCGCGGGCGGCGAGGGCGTCGGAGGGCCGGCTCACGTCGACCTCGTCGGGGTGCTCGGGGTTCGCCGTGGCGGGGAGCAGGGAGCGCACGTGGTCCACCGCGTCGTCCGCCGACCGCTCGTACACGCTGGTCGGACTCCCGTCGAACCCCAGCCGCTGCTCGGCGACGCTCCAGCCGACCAGCGCCGAGGCGTCGAGCGCCGGCACGAGAGAGACCGGTTCGAGGATGCCGACGACGGTGAACCATTGGTCGCCCAGCCATACCCGGACACCCGGCCCGGCCGCGGCGATGCCGAGCCGGCGCGCGGCCGTGCTGCCCAGCACGACGGCGGGATATTTCGAGGTGGCCGGGTTCAGCCAGGTGCCGCTGCGCACGGTCGCGCCGACGGTGCCGGTTAGGTCGGTGCGGGCGGCCTTGACCGCGATCCCGCCGGACTCCTCGGTGGGGATCTTGTCATTGCGGTAGACGTTGGCGTCGACGCTTCCGACCGCGCTTACCTGCTCCACCTCCGGCAGCCGGGCGATCATGTCGACGGAGTCGTCGGGCAGGCTGGACTCCTCACCGAACAGCGACTGGCCGGGGGAAACGACGAGCAGGTTGGTGCCGAGCTTGTCCAGCTCCGCGTTGACCTGCGCCTTGCTCGACGTGGAGATGCCGAGAACGGCGACCATGGCGGCGATCCCGATGGCGATGCCCAGCGCGGACAGGACGACGCGAAGCGGCCGGGTCCGCAGCCCCGAGCTGCCGACCCGGACGACGTCACGCGGTGACAGCCGCGCCGGGCGCAGCCGGCCGATTCGCGATGGTGTGGTCATCGGTCGGCCACCCCCTCCGGCGGCGTTGCGCCGGAAGACGGCCCGGCCGGCTGCTGCGCGGCGCCCGCGTCGCCGGCCGACCCGCCGGCGCCGGTCGTGTCTGCGACGACCCGACCGTCGTGCAGCGAGACCCGGCGAGGGAACCGCCGGGCGATGTCGTGGTCGTGCGTGATCACCGCGACGGTTGTGCCTGCGGCGTTCAGCTCCTTGAGCAGCTGCACCACCTCGGACCCGGACGCAGAGTCGAGGTTCCCGGTCGGCTCGTCGGCGAGCAGGATGGCCGGGTTGGCCACCACGGCCCGCGCGATCGCCACCCGCTGTTTCTCCCCGCCGGACAGCTGGTGCGGGCGATGGTCCAGCCGGTGTCGCAGCCCGACCCGGTCGAGCACGTCGGCGGCGCGGTCGCGTCGCTCGCCGAGCGTCCGGCCCGAATAGAGCAGCCCGTCCGCGACGTTGTCCAGCGCCCGCATGCCGCCGGCGAGGAAGAACTGCTGGAACACGAAGCCGATCCGGGTTGCGCGCAGCGCGGAGACCTCCCGGTCGGACAGCGCTGCGATCTCGAACCCGTCGATCCAAATCGCTCCCGACGACGGGCGGTCGAGGGTACCGACCAGGTGCAGCATCGTCGACTTGCCCGACCCGGACGGGCCGACGATGGCCAGCAGCTCGCCCCGGTCGATCCGGAGACTGACCTCGTCCAGGGCCACGACCGGAGGGCTGCCGGGGTAGGCCCGCGACACCCGCTCCAGCCGCACAACGTGATCAGTGTCGATGTCCAGCGTCTTGGCCTGGTCACCTTGCCCAGCCTCGGCCGCGACGGAGGTGTCGATGCTCATGACTTCGGCACCCCCACCACGGTGCCCGCACGGATGCCGTCGCCCTCGACCTCGACCCGGCCGTCGGCGAATTTACCGATCTCGACGGGCACCATCTTCGTGGTGCCGTCCGGCTGGATCACCTGGACTGCGTACGCGTCATCGGAGGTGGCCAGCAGCGCGGCCACCGGAACGGACAGGACGTCCTCGACCCGGCTGCTCTCCATGTTGACCGTGACCGGTGCCTGGTCCAGCCCCGCGGCCGATTCTCCCTTGTCGATGGTCACGACGACCTCGATCGTGGCATCGTCGGAGGTCGGCTCGTCGGAGCCTCCTTGGTCCGACGGGATCTCGGCGACCGTGCCGATGCTGGTGATGTGGCCCTTGATGGTCTGCCCGCCCGGAAGGTCGATCGTGACAGCCCGGCCCTTCTTGGCCAGATCGCGGTCGGCCACATCGAGGTCGACCGTCACAACCTGCGTCGTCGAGGTCACCGTGATCGCCGGACCCTGGCCGGCCCGGTCGCCGACCCTGGCCTCCTGCGACGCCACCCGCACTGCACCTGTGGCGAACACGACCTGGCTCGGGTCCACCCGCCCGGTCTCGTCCAGGCCGCGGTCGGCCTGCCAGTCCTCGACCGCCGCCGCGGTGGCGTCGGTGTACTCGTCGTCGACCTCGAAGCCGGCGTAGCCGAGCGCAGACAGGTTCTCCTCTAGCTGCCCGACGTCGGACCCTTCGTCGCCCTCGCCGAGCGTCCGGTACAACGGGACCGCGCCGTACATCAACGTCACCGGCTTCTCGTCCACCTCGAACAGGGACCCGCCCCGGGTGATCCGGCTGCCCTCGGCCGGCAGCCAGGTCACCGTGCCCTGCGCCGAGCTCGCCACCCCCCACGGGTCGCCATAACCGAGCGTGCCGTCCACCCCCTCGGTCTCCACCAGGTCGCCGCGCTCCACCTCCGCCCTCGACAGTCGGGAGGCCGGGGTGGCCGTACCGCCGTTGTCGTCGCCGTCGAACCAGCCCGTCGCCCAGGCGACCCCGCCGGCGCCCGCCACCGCCACCGCTGCGGTGACCGCTACGATCTTGGTGCGTCGTCGGCGTGGGCCCCTCGCCCGTCCGGTAGCGGCGCTGTCCGGCGCCCGACCGGTGGCCAGCGAACCCTCGGGTGGGACCCGGCTAGTCACCTCGCCGTCGCCGGGTTCGACTCGCTCAGTCGTCTGGCTCATGGTCACCCCTCCGCCGAGCCGCTGGACGTGTTGTCGGGCATGAAGTCGCGCAAGATCGGATCGCAGGCTTCGACGGCTGCCTCGACCTTGTCCTCGTCCTGCTTGTCGCCCTGGATTCGGATACCGCCCTCACCGCTGCTGGGGTCCTCGACGTCGACGCCGTGATCACGCATGCATTGCGCCCAGCGCAGCTGCGCCTCTTGGAACTCGGGGTCGTCCTGGAGGTCTTCCAGCTTGTCGTTGGCCGGGAGGTACTCCTTGCACGCGTCCATCGCCGCGTCGACCTTGTCCTGGTCGGCCGCACGGCCGCGCATGTCGAGGCGCACCCGGCCGTTGTCGTCGGCCTGCGGATCCTCGACGTCGACACCGTGCTCGCGCATGCACTGCGCCCACTTGACCGCCTGCTCCTGCGGGTCCTCGCTTGATGTATCGCTGGCGGCGCCGGCGGAGCCGTTCCCCGAGCCGCCGCAGGCCGCGAGGCCGAGCAGCAGGAGGGGTACGGCCACCAGCGCCGCGAACCATTGCCTCCGCATGATCCGTGATCTCCTTTCATGGCCGGTGGGCACCGGCGTACAGAGGAGTCCACGCCCGTCGCGGTATGACGGTCGTAAAGAAGAGGGCGAGCCTGAACGTGATCGCTTATCCCCGGCTTACGCAGGACTCGGTGACGATGAATCGGCTCGCGCTGACCTGCAGTAACTTGTAGACTGGTCTCCACATTGCTGCTTTCATCACGTTTGTGATGGATGCTCCGCCCGTTCACGGGCGGGACGGTTCCGGCGCGCTTGAATCGCCGCCGGTGAACCCGGGCCAAGACCGGACACGTCAGGGCGACGCTTGGCAGGTTGTGCGATCCGTTCGCCGGCTCAGGATGGTTCCCCGCCCGCGTCGCCGAGGAAGTCCCGCATGATCGGCTGGCACGCCTCCAGCGCCGCCTCGACCTTTTCCTGGTTCTGCCCCTCCAAGCGGAAGAGCCCGCCGTGGTCACCGCTCGGGTCGGGCACGTCGACGCCGTGGTCACGCATGCATCGGGCAAACCGCAGCTGCGCCTCCTGGAACTCCGGGTCGTTCTGAAGATCCGCCAGGCGGCCGCTGTCACCGATGGGTGAGAACTCCTCGCACGCCTTCATTGCCGCATCGACCTTGTCCTCGTCGATGTTGGCGTTACTGCGCATCCGCAGCTGTACTCTTCCCTCGTCGTCAACCTCAGGGTCTGGGACGTCGACGCCGTTCTCGCGCATGCACTGGGCCCACTTGACGGCCTCCTCCTGGGGATCCGCGCTTGCTGTGTCGCTTGCGGGATCGCCGGCGGCGCCTCCGGATCCGTCCCCCGAGCTGCCGCAGGCGGCCAGGCCGAGCAGCAGGAGCGGTACGGCCCAGAGCACCGTCAACCGTCGCCTTTGCATGATCCGTGATCTCCCTTCGGAGCCGGCGGTCCCCCGGCTCTGGAGGAGTCCACGCCCCGTGCCGTATGAACGGCGTAAAGACCGGCAGGAACCTCAACCTGATCACTTATCCCGTGCTTATCGAGGGCTCTGCGACAATGAACCGGCAGGCGCCTGACGTGCGGTAACACACCAGGTCGTTCCATGCGCGGTTGCCAAATCCAACCGAATCGGGCGGAAAGATGCGGGTTCTCATCGTTGAGGACGAAGACGTGCTCGCCGACGCGATCGCCACGGGGCTACGCCGCGAGGCGCTTGCCGTCGACGTCGTGTACGACGGGGATGCGGCGCTGGAACGAACCGCGGTCAACGACTACGACGTCGTTGTCCTCGATCGGGACATTCCGAGAGTTCACGGTGACGAGGTGTGCCGCCGTCTCGTCGACACCGGAGAAGCGCATCCGCGGATCCTGATGCTTACCGCGGCCGCGGAGGTGGCATCCCGGGTCGAGGGGCTGGGTATCGGCGCCGACGACTACCTCGGCAAACCGTTCGCGTTTTCCGAGCTCGTGGCGCGCATCCGGGCACTGGCGCGGCGATCACGTCCGGCCGCGCCGCCGATTCTCACCCGGGCCGGGATCCGTCTTGATCCCGCGCGCCACGGCGTGACCAGAGATGGCCATCTGATTGTGCTGTCCAACAAGGAGTTCGCCGTCCTGGAGGAGTTGATGCGCGCCGAGGGTGGGATGGTCAGCGCCGAGCACCTCCTCGAAAAGGCATGGGACGAGAACATCGATCCGTTCACGAACGTGGTCCGGGTGACAATGATGACGTTGCGCAAGAAGCTTGGTGAACCGCAAGTGATCCACACTGTGCCGGGCGCGGGATATCAGATCCGATGAGCACACGGCCCAGCGCGAGCGCCGAGCCGGGTCGTCGGCGCCTGATCAAATGGCCATCCACCGGGTCGACGCCGTCGCTGCGGGCGCGCCTCACCCTCTGGTATGGCGGGATGTTCTTTCTCGCCGGACTCGTGATTCTCGCAGTCACGTACTACTTCGTCAGGAACAGTCTGGAGGGCAACCAGCCCAAGGTACTGCGCGCGGGGGTCGCAGGGACAATGATACGAGGCCCGGAGGAGGTGCTTGCGTTCTCCCCGACTTGTGGTCCCACCCAGAACCCCAACCAGATGGTGCCGTTCCAGAACCCCTTCACCGGAGTCACCTCCACCGTCGCATGTCGCGACTTTTCGAAGGCCTTCAACGCAGCCATCACCGACTTCCAGGAGCGGGTTCGGCAGGCCGAGGAGGACCGGCGGAACGAGGCGCTGCAGTCGCTGCTCAGGCAGTCGGGCGGAGCGATAGCACTGATCGGCCTCGGCGCGGTCGGCTTCGGGTGGCTGATGGCCGGTCGGGTGCTTCGGCCGATCAACGACATGACCGCGACCGCGCGCCGGGTCGCGGCAAGCTCTGGTCGCGGACTGCACGAGCGCATCGCGCTCGACGGACCGGCGGACGAGCTCAAGGAGCTCGCCGACACCTTCGACGACATGCTGGAGCGCCTGGACGAGTCGTTCGCCGGGCAGCGTCGCTTCGTCGATAACGCGTCGCACGAGCTGCGTACACCGCTCGCCATCAACCGGACGGTCCTGGAGGTTGCGCTCACGGATCCAGAGGCCTCCGGAGACACCCGCCAGCTCGCCCGCACCCTGCTTGCCACCAATGACCGCAGCCAGCGGCTGATCGAGGGTTTGCTCCTGCTTGCGCGCTCAGACAATGAGCTCGTGGAACGCAAACCCGTAGATATGGCGGAGATCGGGGAACATGTCGTGGGACTGCTCGCCGACGAGGCGCGGTCAGCCGGCGTCGACGTGCGGCATCGGTTCGATACCGTCACGGTCGACGGCGACCCAGTCCTTCTGGAGCGCCTGGTGCAGAACCTGGTGCAGAACGGCATCAGGCACAACGAGCCGGGAGGCTGGGTCCAGCTAACGACCGGACCCGAGGGTCTTGTTGTCACGAACAGTGGTCCGGTGGTGCCGTCCTACGAGGTCGAGTCGATATTCGAGCCGTTCCGGCGGCTCCAGGAGGAACGCACGACCGGCAACCGTGGACTCGGCTTGGGTCTGTCGATCGTTCGCTCGATAGTCCGTGCGCACAATGGTGAGATCACCGCCGAGCCACGCCCCGAGGGTGGCTTGGTTGTCCGTCTCGTCCTCCCGGCCGCGGTCGCGGTGGAGCGTGCGGTGGTGGCGGCGCGCGACTAGTGGACTCCCACCGACTACGCCCATTATCCTTTCGCGCCCGTTCTTACTATGCGTAGCCGGAAACGCTCGCGTTCGGCCATACTTGCCGGGCCCGTTGCCGTACGATTTCCGCGCCTGTGGGCTCCCCCGTACTATCGGGGACTTGCGCGTCACCGCCACGGCGGGGTGAGCAGCGGGATCGAGCCTCGTGCGGCGACGCGACCAGAATTAGCTCGGATCGGGGATCAGGTGCGCATTGACTATCGGCTCAGTCAGCTGGACGTGCTCGAGTCGGAGGCCATCCATGTGATCCGGGAGGTGGCCGCCGAGTTCGAGCGCCCGGCACTGCTCTTCTCCGGTGGCAAGGACTCGGCCGTGCTGCTGCATGTCGCGGCAAAGGCGTTCTGGCCGGCGCCGATCCCGTTCGCAGTGCTGCATGTGGACACCGGTCACAACTTCCCTGAAGTCCTGGACTTCCGTGACGGGCGGGTGCGGGACCTTGGGGTCCGGCTGGTCGTGGCCTCCGTAGACGAGGCGATCCGCGCCGGCCGGCTCGCGGAGTCCCGGGATCCGGCCGGCCGCAACCGGCTGCAGACGCCCGTGCTGCTCGAGGCGATCGAGGGGTACAGGTTCGATGCGCTCTTCGGCGGCGCCCGCCGGGACGAGGAGAAGGCCCGAGCGAAGGAGCGGTTCTTCTCATTCCGGGATGAGTTTGGACAGTGGGACCCAAAGAACCAGCGGCCGGAGCTATGGGACATCTATAACGGACGGATCCATCCGGGCGAACACATCCGGGTTTTCCCGTTGTCCAACTGGACCGAGCTGGACATCTGGCAGTACATCGAGCGCGAGGGGATCGAGCTGCCGCGGATCTACTTCGCGCATCAGCGGGAGGTCGTCGAACGCGACGGCATGCTGCTGGCGGTCGGTGAGCATGTGCGCCCGCGGGAGGGTGAGCCGGTCTCGACGAGCATGGTGCGGTTTCGGACGGTCGGGGACATGTCCTGCACAGGTGCCGTGCTCTCGTCCGCGTCGACCATCGCCGAGGTGATCCAGGAGGTTGCCGCGACGCGGATCACCGAACGCGGGGCAACCAGGGCGGACGACCGAACGTCCGAGGCAGCAATGGAGGACCGCAAGCGGGAGGGCTACTTCTGATGACCCTGCTGCCTGGCTCGTCGGAGCTGTCCGACTTTTCGGTGTCCGCTGACCCGGTCGAGTCCGGCCGCTGGGGGCGGCGCCACGACATCCTGCGCTTCGCGACGGCGGGCTCGGTCGACGACGGCAAGAGCACGCTGATCGGCCGGCTACTGTACGACTCGAAGTCGATCTTCGAGGACCAGCTCGACGCGGTGGAACGAACCAGCCGGGAGCGCGGCGACGACTACACGGACCTGGCGCTGCTCACCGACGGCCTGCGCGCGGAGCGGGAGCAAGGCATCACGATCGATGTCGCGTACCGGTATTTCGCCACCCCGCGGCGGAAGTTCATCATCGCTGACACCCCCGGGCACCAGCAGTACACCCGCAACATGGTCACCGGCGCATCTACCGCCGACCTTGCGATCATCCTGGTGGACGCGCGGAAGGGCCTGGTCGAGCAGAGCCGCCGGCACGCCTTCCTGGTTTCGCTGCTGCGGGTGCCGCACATCGTGCTCTGTATCAACAAGATGGATCTGGTCGGCTGGTCGCCCGAGGTCTTCGAGGAGATCAGCGCGGAGTTCGAGAGCTTTGCGGCCCGACTCGCCGTGCCCGACCTCGCCGTCATTCCGATCAGCGCGCTGCACGGCGACAACGTGGTCGACGGATCCGCGAACATGCCCTGGTACGAGGGCCCGTCGCTGCTGTCGCATCTGGAACAGGTACACATCACCTCAGACCGGAACCTGGTTGACGTGCGCTTTCCGGTGCAGTACGTCATCCGACCGAAGTCCTCGGCGTTTCCGGACTATCGCGGCTATGCGGGCACGGTGGCGGGCGGTGTGCTGAAACCGGGCGACGAGGTCTTGTTGCTCCCATCTGGCTACACCAGTCGGATCGTCGGCATCGACACGGCCGATGGGCCGGTCGAGGAAGCGTACCCGCCGATGTCGGTCGTGTTGCGGCTCGACGATGAAATCGACATCTCGCGCGGCGACATGATCTGCCGGCCCGGCAACCAGCCGGATGTCATCCAAGACATCGACGCGATGGTGTGCTGGATGGACGACCGGCGGGTGCTCACGGCGGGCGGAAAGTATGTGCTCAAGCACACCACTCGTTCCGTGCGAGCACTGGTCAAGGAGTTCGCCTACCGGCTTGACGTCAACACCCTCCATCGCGAGGAGAGCGTCACCCAGCTTGGGTTGAACGACATCGGGCGAATCCGGCTGCGGACTACCCAGCCGCTGCTTTCCGACGCGTACTCCCGGAATCGCCAGACCGGCGGATTCATCCTCATCGACGAGGTCACCAACGGCACAGTCGCCGCCGGCATGATCATCGGTTAGTAGCCTTAGCTGGTCTCTGGTGTGTCCGGCACGCTGGCTGGGCGCTCGGAGGTTAGGCTGTCGCGATGCCCCGTCGTGAAGATCATCTGCTCGCATGCGACCTGGCCGCGGAGGCTGGGCGTCGCTTGCTCGCCCTGCGCCAACGGGATGACGTGGAGGATCTTGGCAAGGCCGGGGATCGCGAGTCGCACGAGCTCTTGATGGCCGAACTGGCCGCGGCCCGCCCCCGGGACGCGATCCTGTCTGAAGAAGGCAAGGACGATCCGCGCCGGCTCACAGCCGACCGTGTATGGATCATCGATCCGCTGGATGGGACGCGCGAGTACGGCGAGTCCGGGCGCACCGATTGGGCCGTCCATGTTGCGCTCTGGGTACGGGGCGGCTTCGAGGGCCATTCCGCGATGCCGGCAGGAGCGCACGAGGGCGGACTCGTGGCGGGAGCGGTTGCCCTGCCGGCGCAAGGACTCACCCTTTCGACCGCTGGCCCGCCCCAGATTGCACCGCGGCGCGAACCCGAGCGACTGTTGCGGATAACCGTCAGCCGCACCCGACCGCCCCGGTTCATCGAGGCCGTCGCGGGCGAACTCGGCGCCGAGCTTGTCCCAATGGGTTCGGCCGGCGCCAAAGTCGGTGCAGTGATCACTGGCGCGGCAGACGCCTACATCCATGCCGGCGGTCAGTACGAATGGGACTCTGCTGCCCCGGTTGCCGTCGCCCTCGCCGCCGGTCTTCACGTCTCCCGGATCGATGCCTCCGAGCTTTCCTATAACCAGGTGAACCCCGCTCTACCGGACTTGCTTGTGTGCCGACACGAGCTCGGTGACTTGCTTCTGGCGCACCTCGCGGCCGTTCTCTAGAGTGCGCGGTAATCCTTGCGCTCACCCCTGTGCTGCTCTGAGGCGTTTGCCGCGGCCGCTACGGTGCGCCTCGGCTGCGGCGCGGCCTCCCATCGTCTGCTCCCGGCCGTCTGGTCCCGGCAGGGCCGGTCACCTGAGCAAGGTGTCGCCGTCTGCCAAGCGCCGCCATCAGGCGGCCCACGGTCAGTGACCAGATACGGGATCGGCGGGAGGTCGATACCGGCTCGCCCCCCCAGCGGGTCGCATAGCCAGAATGGACATAAGCCAACAGCTCGCCTGGTGGGAACCGTCCCCGTATCCAGGACCTAGCCGCCTCCATAGCCCTGCCCCGGCTTAGCGCTGCAATCAGCCATTGGCGATGGCGAAAGCGGACGGTCGACTCGGCCGCACGCAGCCTAACCGATGGACGCCAGGCAAGATGCCATATGAGGGACCTGACCGGCTGGCGCTTGATCTGGTTCGGAACGGACAGGTCGAGTGTGCGAATCACGACCTCCCAGGAGGCGCTGACGCTGGTCTCGATCCCGTCGGCCCGAATCAGCCGATCGACGGCGGAATGATCCACCTGATCGCTCGCATATACCCGAGCCGCGTCGACAAATCCCAGCAGTCGCCTGAAGCGATCCTTGTTCAGATGGATGAGGAAGTGGATGTAGGACGATGTGGCGTCGAGCGCCCGAATCGAGCGGCCGTCGCGGAGAGCGAATGGCACCGTCCGGTCCCAGATCGCCTCTACGTTCCGTGACGGAACCCCAAGCTTGAAGATGTCCCAGTGCAAGTCGATAGGAACGCCGTCGTACTCGAGATCGATCGATTGGAGGAGTCCGCGCTCGGCCAGTCGGCGGACCTTTCCACAAAGTGGGTGCCGCGGCTCGATCGCGGCCACCACGTCGTCGATGCGAGCGACGTGTGCCGGCGACAGGAGGAGATCGATGTCGCTGCACGGCCGCTCACCCATCCGGGTGTACCACCGTGTCTCCGCCGCGACTCCCTTCGCGATAGCTACCTCGACAGCGAGATCGTCAAAGACGGCGGCGATGCGGGTCGAGGTATCCCACAGCCGCTCGTGCCAGGCCCGAACCTTTGCCTGCCTGGCGGTGAGCGCAGCCAGGGTAAGCCGATGCCATGGCTGGCCCGTTTGTTCCACCTCAGTGAGGAGGAGACCCCCCATGCCATGCGCGAGCGCCGAGCGCACCAGCGGCAGCGGATCAGGCACGACCGGCAGGCCGCGACCAGCCGCGACCTCGATCAAGGCGGGGTGCGGACCAACCGTGCCGATCTGCTGCCGCACGCTATTTCCTGCCCGACCTAGGTGGTCCGGCCCTCGAGAGCTCCGCGAGCGAACGCGGGGGGGACGCCACGGCCTTAATCGCTTTCCGGGCGATGGCTATCGGCACGTCCCGGCGGCGTGGCACTCCGAGCGTGGTCTGAAGGAAAGCGGGCAGCGTACCGACCGCCGCCGACAGCGGAAGGTCAGCGGTGAGGCGAGTGAACCGGCCGAGTAGCTCGGCGGCAGAAGGGAGACCAGGACTCGTTGTCAGGCTGAGGCGGTGGGCGATCCGGTCGCGGGCTGTCGCCGGAGTCGCGCGTAGCGCCTCGATCGGACCGCTCGGGACCTCTGCGTCGAGTACATCGACCAGATAGCGCAGCGCCTCGGAGATTAGTAGCGAGACGCGGTGTCGACGCGCCTCCCCCACTACGACGTCCCAGTCGAGGTCACGCGCCGAACGCAGGAGGACAGTGGCGTCCGTGATCCACCGCAACGTCGACCCGGAGTTGGCTCGTGCCCCGTCCAGGCAGGCATAGACGAAGTGGTCGGCGGAGCCCGGCACACATGTGATGGTATTGCCGAACTGGATTTGGGTTGCCCGCCTCCATATTGGGTGCTCCAATCCCACCGGCGTCGGCACATTGCGGCTCGCCGACCAGTGGAGCCGCATCAGGCGCCCGTCCTGGTTCCTGAGAATCGTCGCGGCCTCGCGCTGCTCGAGCGTCCTGGATTCCGCATAACGCGACCAGCCTATGGCCTCCGCTACACGCCGACCCTTGTCTAGCTGGTCGGCCGGCAGCAGGACGTCGAGGTCGTTCATCGGTCGCGTACCCACATCGCCGTGATAAGCGATGGTCATTGCGGCGCCCCGGAGAAGCATCGTGGGAACCCCAGCAGCGTCCAACGCTCCCAGGAATGCTGCGCCGTCGGCGAAGAGGCGCTGATTGCGATACCAGGAGAACTGGTAGACGCCCTTCAAGCGCGGAAGGTCCGGATCGTTGATCCCATGCGAAGCAAGGGACTTGGAGAGAAGAGGGATGAGGCGATGGAGCTCACCTGGCAGATGGTCGATGTCAATGCTGGGGCGGAGCGCGGACCAGGCGGCTGTTCCGGCCGGGCCTGGCAGAAGCGCGGAGCGCAGAAGTAATTCCTGTGTCTCATCCGGCCAGATGTCACCGGTGAAACCGGCCCGTTTCATATCAGTCCCGCTCTTGTGGCTGCGACGAGGCCGCATCGTCTAGGGTCCGGGCAGATCCCGACTGTTGCAGGGCCCGACGTCGGTCGAGGGCGGCCTTGACGACCTGGATGTAGTGACTGCGATGCTCTCGCTCCCGGATGCCGTTGTTGTCGCCGTGGAGCCGCCGCTCGAACAACACGTCGTCGAGGAGGATCTTGCGCAGTCCAATCTCGTCCGCTCGCGCCGCCCAGTCGACTGTGACCCCAACCCGCAGATGCGTAGCGAACCGACCGACCCGGCGGAAGGCGTCGCGACGCATCAGCATGTTGGTCGGCAGGCAGCCAGCGATCCTTGCGATTGGTGCTCGCAGCCGGGCAAGGTCCTCGGCATCGATGTCCGGGCTCACGAACTCCCGTACGTGCCCGTACACGGCCTGCAGAGACTGGTCCTCCTCAAGCACGCGCGCCAGTCGCTCGAGCGAACCGGGCACGAGGCGGTCGTCGGCGTCGAGGAAGGCAAAAAGATCGCCGTTCGCCAACTGGACGGCTCGGTTGCGGGCGGCGCCGTTACCAGCCCGCGGCTGTCGTTCGTAGCGAACGTCGCCGGCGTAGCCGAGTGCGACACTGTCCGTGCCATCGGTCGAGCCATCGTCGACGACGATGATCTCAATCGGATGGTATGACTGCTCCAGTACGCTGTCGATGGCCTCACCCAGATACGCCTCACCGTTGTAAACGGGGATCATGACGGAGATGAGGCAGCGGTCAATCCCCACGATGCCCCCGATCCTCTGCGCTGTCGGCCGCCCGCTCGCGATCGATCTTTGCCTTGAGCGACCGAAGCAGCGGGTGTTTGGCAGGCCGCAGGCGGAAGTTCATGTTCTCGCCATGGAACCGGCGAAACAGCAGGACCTCCGGTATGACGTCCACCCGCACGCCGTGCTCCCTGAGTCGTACGAACAGATCACGATCCTCGGCGAAGCGATAACTCACGTCGAACCCGCCGACCTCGCGCAGCACCTTGGTCCGGATCATCGCAGACACGAGCGGGATCCCGTCAAGATCGCCGAAGATCGGGTCGCGGCTCAGCCATTCCGGAGGCTCGACGCCTGGTTCGAGCAAGATCTCCTGGCGCGCTAATACGCAACCAACATCCGGATTGGCTATGAGGTAATCGGATTGACGACCCAGCTTATGTGGCGGTATCAGATCGTCGTCGTCAAGGTAAGCGAGAAATTCTCCCCGCGCCAATGAGAGACCTGTGTTACGAGCGGCGGCCAGTCCCTGGTTTTCCTGGTAGACGTAGCGAATACTCGGGAAGGTTCGGGCAATGGCGGCGCTATCGTCGGTCGAACCGTCGTCGACGAATACGACTTCGAATGGATCGTAATCCTGTTCGAAGAGACTCTCTAGAGCGAGCCGAAGATATCGCTCTCCATTGTGGACCGCGACGATTACAGTGACGAGCGGTCTCGTCATGCCACATCCTGCCTTAGCCGGTCCAGTAGGGTCAGGATCACATCTGGAACCTCAGAGACGTTGGAGCCGAGCTCGAGCGCATATGCCGGTACGTCCCGCACTAGGCGAGCCATGAACTGCAGCGCCTCCCGGCCGGCCGTATGCAGTTGGAAGACGGTGCTGGGAGCTAATGCCGCGAGAGCGGCCGCTCGAGTGACCTCAACCGTCCGGGTGTGCCTGCCGCCAGTGATCGTCGGAAGCAGGATGGCCTGCAGCGGAAACCCGTCGATCGGCCGGTCGGGGAAATGCTGGTCCACAAAGACGACAGCCTTCTCGGTCGCGAGGCGATCACCATTCGACAAAGCCGACCGGAGGTGGGGCATGCGCCAAAGATTCTCCGGATGGACCTTTCCCGAGCTGAAGAGACTGTGTACCCAGGGACGCCGCCCGATGCTCACCATCGTGTAGTCGTCGCCCGCGTAGCGCAGGACGGAGGTGAGCGAGATGAGCGAACAGGTTGACTTCCCCGAACCGCCCTTTCCGACGAGGAGGACGCCCCCGTCAGGCATGCCCACCGCCCCGGCGTGGACCTGCTGGTGGCCACGGCTGGCCATCCACCAGTGCAGAATCTGCCGGATCGGTGCCGCTCGTTCCCAGTACGGCAGGTCAGCTGGGTCGGCGACGCAATACCATGCACGATCGCTGCCGAGATCTATCGCGCTGAGGGCCCGAAAGCCCGGCTGGTAAACGCCGCGCAGGGGAGGGTCCTCGAAGTAGTAAAAAGCGCCTGGCGGTGAGTGTGGGTCCACCTCTGGATGCGGCGGGGCGGGAACACCAGTCGATGCAGCATCCCAGACGTCGACGACGAGCTCCGGTCTGCGATCCCTCGCGGCAGCCAGGTGGGCAAAGGCAGGCAGGATCGATGGGACGGCACCAGGACCGGCGAAGCGGATCAGGACCTGATGCCCGCCCATTAGAAGCAGGTGTTCTTGGAGTTGGGTACGCGCCAACGCCTCATCGAACGCGGCCGCGAGCTGGGCGATGCCCGGACCGGTGGTCGCCGCCGACTGCACTATCGCGGTGTGGCCCCCTGCCCGTTGGGCAGGTGTGGCCACCCTCGAGAATCGACCTCATGTACTGGATCAAGCAGGATGAGGTCCTGCATGTCCGTGAACTTTTCCAGCTGCGGCGCGCGGAAGGGCTCCCGAGTGGCAGGCGCCGGCTCCGACACAACCGGGTGGGCGGCCTCCTCGTCGGAACAAGGAACCACGAGCCCCTCGCTCGACAGCCGCTCTATCAGGTCGTCGACGCCTCGGCGAATGGCGCCGGGGTCGGCGTCGTAGCGTCGATCCAGCTCCGCCACGATGCGATCGATAGGCTGGGACGCCTCCACGAACGTCCACACCTCGGCCGCAACAGGGTCCAGGCTGTAGTAGCTGCCTGTAGCGAGATTGATCATGATGGCTTCGCCGTCGATCATCTCGTGGATCACTTGCGGATTGTTCACGCGGTAGCGCACAGTCAAGCCCCCAAAACAAAGCCCCCACACGACACGCTAACTGGCGGAGTTTAGCATCAAGTCGGTCCGTTTAGTGCAGAGCTGGGAGAACCGATGGGTGCCAAGCCTCGCCTGATCATCACGGGGGCAGGCGGCCTCGTGGGTCAGGTGCTGCGGAAGGCTCTGGCAGCGGACTTTGATGTCGCTGGCGTCGATCTGAGGCGGGGCCACGGATCGGTCTCGCGAGCAGATATGACCCGCCTGAGGCAGGCGGAAAGGGCCTTCGAGGGTGCTGACGTCGTCATCGATCTGGCGTCCGCCCATTGGCAGCAGCCGTGGGACGCTGTGCGGGACAACAACATTCCTGCCGCCTGGAACGTACTCGAGGCTGCTCGCCGTCGTCGTGTGTCCCGCGTAATCTACGCAAGCTCCAACCACGTGACCGGCCTGTACGAACGCGATCCGCCCTACGCGCAAATCGTCGCCGGAAAATACGACGGCCTCGATCCCGCTATGGTCCCGAAGATCGACACATCGATGGCCCTCCGCCCCGATACCCCGTATGGGGTGGGGAAGGCGTTCGGCGAGGCGGCCGCGCGCTACTACGCGGACGCGCACGGTCTGTCCGTGTTGTGCCTACGAATCGGTTCATTGACTTGGGCAGACCGTCCGTCCAACGCCCGGCACCTGGCAACGTTGATCACCCATGCCGACATGGCACACCTTGTACGACGATCCATAGTCGCTCCGAAGGACCTGGTCTTCGGGATCTTCTACGGCGTTTCAGCGAATACTTGGCGTATTTGGGACATTGAGGACGCTCGGCGCGACATCGGCTACCAGCCGAGGGATGATGCTGAGAAGTGGCGGGACGAGCTGGGGAGTGGGGTCAGCGAGCGAACGCCCGGAGCCCTGGCCTAGAACGCCACACCCGGGCAGCAACTGCGAACTGCTTGGCGCCGCGAGAAATGTGTAAAGAGGGGGCCGGCGTGATCGGCGGCGAAGGCAGGGGGAACGGACACGCTCGCGGCAGGCGGGCGTCGTCTCACGATGACCAGCGTGTCGTTCCCGCCGGACCGGATGGCGGGCTGTCGGTGCTGCATCCGCCGTCGCCGCCTGGCGGACTCAAGGGCGTGGCCGCACGGGGTCTTGGCTGGACTGTGCTGAGGTCTGTCTCGTCGCGACTGATCGGAAGCCTCGTCTTCGTCGTTCTTGCTCGCCTTCTCGACCCCGAGGCGTTCGGCACCGTTGCCCTCGCGTCGGTTTTCGTGGTGCTGCTGTCGCTGCTTGTCGAGTCTGGTTTCGGCGAGGCATTGATCCAACGCAAGCGAATATCTGCGCGCGATCTCGACACGGCATTCTGGGCGAATAATGCGATCGGCGCCATCCTCGCCGCCATCATGGCTGCCAGCGCGGGCCTGATCGCCGCGCCGTTCGATCAGCCCGACTTGGCGCCTGTTCTGCGCGTCCTTTCGGTGGTGTTCGTCTTCGCAGCGCTCGCCAGCGTCCCGCAAGCGCTGCTGCGCCGCGAGCTCGCCTTCCGCCAGGTTGCTTTACGTGGACTTGCCGGCACATTCGCCGGTGGGGCTGTCGGCGTCGGGATGGCTCTCCTCGGCTTCGGGGTCTGGAGCCTGGTCGGGCAGATGTTGGCCAACGTCGTCGTCGGAACTCTCGTGCTGTGGCTGGCGTGCCCATGGCGTCCGGGCCGAGAGGTATCTGCCGGGACATTCGGTGGACTCTTCCGTTTCGGTGCCAACGTTCTAGGGGAAAGAGTGGCGCTCTTTACGAGTCGTCGCTCGGATGACTTTCTCATTGGCCTCGTCCTGGGCTCCGTTGCCCTAGGGCTTTACACTGTGGCCTATCGGGTCTTGCTCATCGTCACGGAAATCATCATCTGGACGATCGAAGGCGTGGCGTTTCCCCTCTTCTCCCGGCTAAATGAAGATGCCGAGCGGACGAAGCGAGCATTCTACAACCTCACTCAGCTCTGCTTTGCTGTTGCCATTCCGGTCTTTCTCACTCTGGCGGTTATCACACCAGAGCTAATCAACGTCGCCTTCGGAACTAAATGGGCCGACGCCATACCAGTGATGAGGGTCCTCGCCCTGGTTGGGATCCCACATGCCGTCATCTATCTCAATAAGGCAATGGTGACCGCGGCCGGCCGACCTAGTCTCTCCTTCCGCGTTGCCGTGCTAACTGCCGCCATCAATGTCGTCGGTTTCATTCTGGTGGTTCGTTGGGGCATTCTCGCGGTGGCGACAAGCTATGTTGTATGCGGCTATCTTCTCGCGCCGATCTCGGTTTGGTCGGTCACTCGGGTCCTCGATATCCGCCTAGGCAGGTATCTTCGCCTCTTTGTCGCACCGTTGACGAGTGGTCTCGTGATGCTCCTCGCGCTCATGGTGGCGAAGGCGGCCCTCGACGGTGCTGTGGCAGGACTCACATTGATCGTCGTGCTGCTTGTCATCGGAGCCTGCGTCTACTTCGCAGTGCTTTACGGCACCTGCCGAAATCTGGTCCGAAGCGTTCTGTCAAACAGCAGACGGCTGGTCAAGGCCTAGTGGAGTGCTGCCGAGCCATGGCATTTGCAATGCCGAAGCTGGATGGTCTGATCAGCGAACGGAGTGTGGCTGGCCGATCGCTGCACGTATGGCCTCCTGTAGGTCGGGCGCAAGGAGGCTGCTGCCGATGGCGTTGAGGTGGTCGAAGTCCCGGTAGGCGAGCCGCCCGTTCACGACGGACGAGCAGGCTGTCGCGTTGCAGAAATGCGGCCATGGATCGTAGGTAGTTACGCCGGGGCGGTTGCGGATGAGGGCGATCTCGGCTGCTCGGGCTCGACCCTGGATGGCCTCCACGTTCTTACGCGACAGCGTGCAAGTGAAGTTCAGGAAGCCCCCGCGGCACGGTGTCGGCTGTCCTGCATCCCAGGCAGCGAAGTTTGGCACATCGAGCACGAACAGAACGGGAATGCGGGCCTCGCGAAGTTCGGTAATGGTGGGCCCAAGAGACTGTGGCCAGTCATCTTGTGTTCCCATCCGACGCGCGCTCCAATGCGACATGATGACGAGCCCGGGCGGATTCTTGCCGGTTGCCCGATCGAGCAGGTCGTTGTTCATCTCGGCACAGTTGGGAACAAAGGTGGACGGCGCCGGATTACGGGCGAATTCGCAGCTCGCCCCGGTAAGGGAGAGCACGTCGTAGCCGAGGTGACGGGCCGCTGCTGTGACCCCGTCGGAGAGCGCGTCGGCATGAGAATCGCCAACGAGCATGATCCAGCCCTTTGGCCGGGCGACGCGGGTGTAGCAGCGATCGATGTCACTCGGGACATAGGGATGGTCACGGATCATGCAACCACCAGCCCGGCCGACGGGAAGGGTTTCACGTTCCGCGCGGTAGGTCGCCGCGTCGGGTACAGCGGTTACGCCGAGGACACCGACGGCTAGCGCGAATCCGGCCGTCGCCGCGGCGGTCGCCCCGCCGAAGCCGAACACCTTGGCCACGGAGCGGACGGGGGCGGCGCGCAGCGGGCTTTCGACATAGCGGTAGCTGAGCCAGGCGGGCACGAACGAGATGAGGGCGGCCAGGAGCTTGCTCGTGCCGCCGGGCCACAGCAGAGTTGCGAAGACGATCAGTGGCCAGTGCCACAGGTAAAGGCTGTAGGAGAGGTCGCCGACCCAAACGGCGGGCCGTACAGAGAGGAGCCCCGAGACCGGATTCGATCCAAGAACACCGGCGAGGATGAGGCCGGCGGTGCCAGCGACGGGGAGTAGGGCGGCGACACCTGGCCAGCGGGTCGTGTCGTCCACCAGTAGATTCGCGGCGACTATGAGCAGGATCGCCGGGAACGCGACCATGGCCGCCCCTCGCGCTACGGTCTTGCCGCGACTCGCCCTGCCGTGCGCCCAGAAAGCGATGAGCGCGCCGATGCCGAACTCCCACGCCCGCGCGGGTGAGGAGTAGAAAGCCCAGCCGTTCGGGTCGTCTACGAACGAAAGAGGGCCATCGGCGTAGGTGAGGACGAGCGCGAGGACGAAGCTCATCCCTGTCAGCACGGCGATGACCACGGACGCCCGCATGTTTGCCCGGCCGCGCCGGCCGATCGCCCACGCGAGAAGCAGGAGCGTCGGGAAGCAGAGGTAGAACTGTTCCTCGACCGACAAAGTCCACACGTGTAGCAGCGGGTTGGTGGTTGCTGCCGGGTCGAAGTAATCGCCGGTCGTTCGTACGATCACGATGTTTGCGACGAAGATGGTCGCTCCGAGCGCCGTCTTAGCCGTATTCTGCTGCGCGCCGAGTGGCGACTCGAGCAGGAACGACAGCACGAGGACGGTGACAAGCATGAGGATGAGCGCTGGAAATAGCCGCTTGATGCGGCGGGCGTAGAACATCGCGAGCGAGAATCGGCCGGCGTCGGCTTGGCGGAGGATGAGGCCGGTGATGACGAATCCGGAGATGACGAAGAAGATGTCGACACCGGCGAATCCCGCAGGCACGGGGAGGCCGGCGTGGTAGGCCATGACGAGCAGGACAGCCAGAGCGCGTAACCCCTGGACGTCAGCGCGGACTGACCCGCTGGATTGACGCCCACGCATGCTGGCGACGATGGCCAACTAGCCGCCCCCGTTGGCTGCTGCGATGCCTCCCCTTGCAGGTCGGATGCTACCTGCGGACAGAGCCCGGTGGTAGCAGAACTGGCAATTTAGACGATGTGAGCAATAGCAGGACGATCATGGCGGGCTGGCGCCCGACGAAACGGCGACGACGGAACCAAGGTCAGCCGGGCCGCATGATATGCATGAGGGCCTAAGCGAGGGCAGGGCGTCGCTGAACGGATGCGGCGTGGTGGAGTCTCGGGGGTGGCGGGCTTGGATGACCGGGTTCGCCCTCGAGCGCCTTCCGGCGGTCTTGTCCCAGTGTGGGCACCGGCCGTCGCGATTTTCGCCCTGGCATTGGGCAGTGTGATCGGCGCGCTGGTGTGGAGCACTCGGCAGAGCAGACTGGATGCCTGGGCAGTCCAAGTCCTGACGGTTTCCCGTACTGGACTTCCCTACCGATTCGCTAGCCGGCTCGATGACAGTGCGCGGCTATTGGCCGTGATCGCCGGAAGCCTCGCAATTGCCCTCATAGCCTGGGCTCTGCTACGGCGCTGGGACGCGGTTGTCGCAGCTTGCCTGGTAGCTCCGGCCACGGCCGGTGCTGAGATGTTGATCAAGCTGGCCGGGCGCCGCTCCCTCGGGGTCGAAAGCTTCAGCTACCCATCGGGGAGAGTGGCGGTCGCGACGTCGCTGGTCCTTTTGCTCGTGTTGGTCCTGCGCTCCGCCGTCGTGCAGTCGTCCGTGTCGGCAGTCGTAGCTGCGCTGGGGAGCATATGGGTGCTCACCATGGCCTGGGCTCGCGTGGCTACCTCGGAGCACCTCCTAACAGACGTGGTGGGTGGCATGTGTTTGGGCGTCGCAGTGACCCTGGCGGTGGTGCTCCTGCTCACGGCGTTGCGGCAAAGGATCTCAGCGGGAGACCTTTAAGGACCGGGAGAGTCAGCCCGAAGAGAGGTCGGCCGCCGGCCCGGCGTCGCGGACCTTGTACACGATCGCATCGAGGAAGAAATCGTCGCATGCCTTCCAGCGCGGCCTCACGCTTGTCGGGGCCGGTACCCCCGTTGCGGGGTCCGGCCCCACTCTGAGCCTACGGAACCACGATCTCCAGTGTGGCGCTTGGTGATGCCGACAATGTCTCGGACTTGCGGATGAGCAGCACGAAGCCGGATAGCAAAGCCGGGCCGGCCGTCCAGACCTGCCCTTCCGGAGCGGGCACCGTGAGCGTGTACTCCTGTCCCTTCGGCCGGCACATCAGCGGGATGCCGACGAAGTTGCTTTGCGCGCC
The DNA here is from genome assembly GCA_046725875.1 of Actinomycetota bacterium. Classification (GTDB taxonomy): domain Bacteria; phylum Actinomycetota; class Actinomycetes; order JAKEEW01; family JAKEEW01; genus JBKOZJ01. The sequence goes on along the minus strand of JBKOZJ010000014.1, from coordinate 3,384 downwards.
AGCCTGCGTTACGTAGGCGAACGCCTCGAGCACCTCGTAGTTGGCCGGGCATCCCGCGGTCACCCGGACTGTCAGACTCGTCCCGTCCGCCGTCGTAACCGCTATGGGATCCACGCTGAAGGTGATCGTCGTCTGCGGGGCGGCATGGACTGGAGTGGCGAATAGCACCGCAGCCAGGACGGCAGTGGCAAGCAAGAAGAGGCGCTTCATACAGACCCCCAAGGTCGCGCCGAGCCGATACCGCAGCATGACTCCGCCGGTTGACCCTGTCCAGGGCGACACCGCTCATGGCAAGAAGCCGCCTCCGGAAAGAAGCGTGATTGCCTCGACAGCCTACGGAGAAACAGTCTCTGCTGGTCAGATCTGGAACTCATCCCCGCCGCGGTCACCTCCGATCGCGGGGAGGATGCGTGCGTCTAATACGCGCCGTCCCCGCGGGCGACCACGAAGAGGGTCTTCCAGAGGATGAGCGTATCGAACGCGAGCGACCAGTTCTCGACATACCGGAGGTCGAGCCGGACGGACTCCTCCCAGTCGAGATTGGACCGGCCGCTGATCTGCCAAAGCCCGGTGAGCCCAGGCTTGACGGCCAACCGCCGTCGTGCGTCCAGACCGTACTGGGCGACTTCGGCGGGCAACGGTGGGCGCGGTCCAACCAGCGACATATCCCCGAGGAGCACGTTGACCAGCTGGGGCAACTCGTCGAGCGAGTAGTGGCGCAGCCAGGCGCCGATTCTTGTTACCCTTGGATCATCCTTGATCTTGAAGAGTGGACCCTCGTGGTGCTGGTTGAGGTCGATCAGGTCGGCGCGCAGCTGCTCGGCATCGGTGACCATCGTTCGGAACTTCACCATCGTGAACGGCTCGCCGTGGCGGCCGATCCGCAGCTGCCGGAAGAGCACCGGGCCCGGACTTGTGAGCTTGATCAGCGCCGCAATCGCGAATAGGACCGGTGCGAGCAGGAGCAGCAGGATGCCAGCCACGCAGCGGTCGAACAACGCCTTCATGATCCTGCGGCCGCCGGTCAGCTCCGGGTGGTCGACATGCAACAACGGCAGGCCGGCGATCGGCCGGATTGCGATCCGCGGTCCAGCCACCTCGACGAGCGTTGGAGCGACGAGAATGTCTGTGCCGTACCGCTCCAGGCTCCAGCTCAACCGGCGAAGAGCGAGCCCATACATCTCCGGACACGCGAGTACGGCCACGGTGTCCGCCCTCGACCGGCGGACGGCCTCGAGGACCGTGTCGAACGTTCCGAGCACCTCCACATTCACGGCGTCGACTGGTGCAGTGGACGAGCCAGCCGGCAGGCATGCGCCGACCACTTCGAGACCGTGGTAAGGCTCGTTGCGCAGCCTCTGTACGAGAGTCGCGGTAGGCCCCGGCTCACCCACGACGACCAGCCGCTGCACGCAGTCGCCCTGTGCCCGCAACCAGTGCAACCGCTTGCGGGCGGCGTAACGCCCAACGAGCGTGAAGACTGCTATGGCCGGCAGCGCCACGAGCATGTAGCCGCGGGCGAGCTCAGCCTTCGTGATCCAGGAAAACGTCCCTACCCCGGCGGTCAACCAGACCGCGGCCGTCACGACCCGACGGAACTCCTCCGAGCCAACTCCGAGATAGCGCGACTCGTAAGCGCGGCTGGCGCCCACGCACGCGAGCCACAAGGCCGGCAACAGGGCACCGAGCGAGATATACGAGTGCTCGGCGTCTCGATCCATGAAGCGTGATGCGTAGGCGATCATGCCGGCCGCCGATGCGGCACATGCATCGATGACGATTAACGCTGTTACGTATGTGCGTTCCCAAGGACGGGCTAGGCGACGCGCTCGCCCCCGGAGAACCCAGCTACTCGCGGTCCCGACCTGCGCTGTGTCGACAGCAGCCATCAAACCCCCCTGACCCACACTGGAGGAGCGCTAGAACCCCCGGGTGGGGGGCCCTCCCACCGGAACGGAACTCCCCACTCCGTCCCCGCGCCCGGTTGCTACCGCAAACCCGGCGCAACAAGCGATGGTAGAGCGAAATTTTGGCGACGCATAGATGTAGCGGCCGGGTCGAACGGGTGAAGTCGGATACTCGCCTCGCCAGGCTCTCACCCTGCGGCCAGTAGACACGAGCCGTAGCTACCGAGTCATGTCACAATGCGTGGCCGATCCAAATCGCCATCAGACCCGTTACCGCAGGTCATCCGGCCTATTGCATCTCCCACGCACGGGCTTACTCTCTCGACCCCTGACCCGCCGTGCTCCGGCGCCCGTCCCCGGGCAACGGCTGCGGATAACGATAAGCCGCACCCGGCCTCCCCGTTTCATCGACGCGGTCGCGGCTGAACTCGGCACCGAGGTCGCCGAGCCGCGCCGCCCGCTCGGTCTCGCACCGCCGCGGTAGGCGCTGGCTCCTACTGCACCACCGCGGGCTGAGCACCTACCGGCTTCGGCTGCGGTCTGGGATTCTCCTCGAGTCCGATGGGCTCGGCTGGGGCGAAGGCGGCGGCGGTGATCAATGGGAGAGTCGATGCCTACCTTCATGCCGGCGGCCAGTACGAGTGGGACTCGGCGGCGCCAGTAGCCGTCGGCAGCTCCGCCGGCCTCCACGTCTCCCGAATCGAAGGCTCACCATGACCTACAACCAGCCGCAACCGCCAGCCGGACCTGGTGGTGCCGCAGCGAGCCGATGACGCAGATCCTGGGCGCCTTGCTCGAGTTTTCTGTGGTCTAACCGAGGGGACTATTGAAGTGAGCCGACGAACACTGCCGTCGAATGCTCATCATCGAATTTGACACGGAGGGCCAGATCGTCATATCCGCTTTCCGGCAGTACAAAACCGTATGCAGCCGATCTTGAGTCGCCGGGCTTAACCGTGCCGAAGAAGTCGTTGAGATTACCGAAATAGCTCGGCTCGGCTTGTCTCTCTTGACCGCCGTAGGTGGCCGTGACCTTGACGTTGTTTAGGTCGAGCAGCTTTGTCGAACCGTTGGTGAAGGTCAGCGTGAAGATCGTGATCTGCTGACCCTTGATGATTCCTGGACCCTCCTCCTTAACCTCGTAGCCCTCGACCTTGGTTAGCTTGACCGTTATCTGGTCGTTGTATTCGACCGTTTTGCGCAGTCCGGTTGATGCGGTCAGCGGCGTCGCCCCGGGAACGGGCGTCTCGATCGCTTCAGCAATGCTCGTAGGCCCACGGCTCGGTTGCGCTGTTGCACTCCCTGTCGGTCGTTGAGATGTCGATGGGCCAGCTGTGGTAGCCGAATTCGATGGTGCTGCCCCAGCCTCGCCGGCACCGTTTGAACAGGCGACAAGCCCGCCCGCCATCAAGGCGGCGAGCAACAATGCAGGCGGCCCGGCGAGGGGCCGCAGATTCGAACGGGGGATGGTTATCGC
>JBKOZJ010000013.1:0-42721 GCA_046725875.1 Actinomycetota bacterium | reverse complement strand
TGAACTAATCATGATTCAGCGCGGCGGCGGTGGCGAGTTCGCGATCGGCTACGAGATCATCGAGCTGGTGGAGCCCGAGCTGCTCGTGCTGCGCTCCGACCCGATGCCCGCGATGGGCATGCATGAGCCCACCGTCGTGCGCGTGGAGTTCCACGACCACGGCGCCAAGACCCGCATGACACTCAGCGACGGGCCCTATCCGCCCGCGGGTCGCGGCCCTGCCGAGGCGGGGTGGAAGGTCGCGTTCGACAAGCTCTCCGCGCTCGTCGCCGGCCAGGGATCTGTTCGGTAAAGGCAATCTCCATTCGGACCACGCCGAGCAGGAGGGCGCTTCACCGACGGGCTAGTGCCTCTCGGCAGGCGGTGCGCCCGGGTCCCTAGCGAGACGCCGCTCATGCCTTGCGCTGGTGGGTGCGCGTCTGTCACCCGTCAAGGATGGCAATGGAGCAACCCGTCGGCCTGCTCCGCCTCTCGGCGTCGCGTCACGATCTGCCGCCAGGCAAGACTGCGACAATCTGCCGCGATGGGACCCCGACCTCGACAAGTGGTTCCGGTGTGACCGTGAGGCTTAGACGTCGGCGGTCGACCGCGGGAATGTCGTTCGGCTGAAGTGCATGGCGCCAGCCGGCAGCATCCACGGCAGCGCTACCAGCTCGAAGACGCCGGCCTGGACGGCCGGGTCCTCGCCCTTGAGCCGCAGCGCCTCGTCGGGCTCGCAGCGCAGGATCGACAGGCCGCGGTAGTACCGCTGGCTGCTCGGGTCGCCAAGCGGGCCGGCGGCGAGCAGCACGCCGCGGTCGTGCAGGTCGGCCAGCTGGCTCAGGTGTGCGTCCTGGAGCCGGTCGGCCTCTTCTTCCGAGAGTTGCGGTGGGTGGTCTGGGGTCACCAGCAGCACAATGGTGTAGCGGTCGAAGTCCATGCCGTCGCATCGTAGGCGGCTCGGCTCAGCGACATCCGGCGCCAGAACGACCCATCTCCGCGCCCTGCTGGCATGTCCGGCTGTCGGATCGGCCGACTCGCCGATCGTCGTATGTTCGTCAGCAGTACCCAGCCGGGATGAGGAGTCTCATGAGATACATGATGTTCGTCGTGGCCGACCCGGACGCGGCTGCCGGAGCCGAGCCATCAGAGGACGACCTGACGATCGAGGAGTGGCTGGCCGAGGTCGACAGCCGAGGTAAGCGAATCACCGGCGACGCTCTTCGCCCGGTCAGCGACGCAACCACGGTCCGGGTCAGCCGCGGCCAACTGCTCGTTACCGACGGGCCATTCACCGAGTCGAAAGAGTGGATCGCCGGTTTCGACATTCTCGAGTGCGACAACCTCGACGAGGCGATCGCGATCGCCGCGCGACACCCGCAGGCCAACGGGGGCAAGCTCGAGCTTCGCCCATTCCAAACGGACGAGGTTTGAGCATCGATGCGGACAGCGCCATGGCCGAGGCAATCACCTCGGTCGTGGCAGCCGAACGGACGAGCATGGTCGCCAGCCTCATCCGGGTCACGGGCGAGTGGGACTTGGCCGAGGACTGCGTCCAGGACGCGGTCGAGCGGGCCCTCGTGCATTGGCCTCGGGAGGGAATGCCACGCTCGCCGGCGGCGTGGCTAACTGCGGCCGCGCGCAACCGCGCCCTCGACGTACTGCGCCGCCGCCAGACGGAGCGGGCCAAACTCCAACAACGCGCGATCATGGACGAGATCGAGCACGACAGTGTCCGTTGGGGGTACCCCGAGTCCGATGACCGCCTGCGGTTGATCTTCACCTGCTGCCATCCGGCACTGCCCCTGGATGGCCAGGTCGCACTGACCTTGAAGACCGTGGCGGGCCTGGACACCGCAGAGATCGCGCGGGCGTTCCTGGTATCGGAACCGACCATGTCTCAGCGGCTCTTGCGCACTAAGCGAAAGATCTCCAACGCCCGAATCCCATATCGGGTGCCACCCGCTGAGCTGCTCGCCGAGCGTACGGCTGGAGTGCTCGCCGTGCTCTATCTCATCTTTAACGAGGGATACGGCCAGACGGAGGACTTTTTGGCCGTCGAGGCACTGCGGCTCGCCAGACTCCTGGTCGACCTTATGCCCGCCGAGGACGAGGCTCGCGGCTTGCTGGCACTGATTGCCTTCCAGATGTCTCGGCGTGCCACCCGGTTCGACGCTCACGGCGATCTCGTTCCAATGGAAGAGCAGGACCGCACCCGCTGGGATGCCGCGCTCATCGACGAAGGGCATTCGCATCTCCGTCGTGCGGCAAGGTCGGGACGTCCCCCTGGGCCCTACCGGCTGCAGGCGCACATCGCTGCCTGCCACTCGACTGCCGCGGCCCCTGAGTCCACCGCTTGGGGCACGATCGTGACTCTGTATGACGCGCTGCTTGCCGCTCAGCCGTCGCCGGTGATCGCCCTGAATCGGGCCATTGCGGTCGGCTTTCGTGACGGCTACCAGGCTGGGTTGGCGGCACTGGACGCTTTGGACGCCGACGCGCTTGGCGGCTACTACCTTCTGCCAGCGGCTCGTGCGGACTTCCTGCGCCGCCTCGGGCACAGCGACGAGGCGCGGCGCGCTTACCAGGCGGCGCTTGAGCTGGCGCCAACCGGCCAGCCCGAGCAGCGACTCCTGCAGCGTCGCCTCACCGAACTGTAGGTCCCATCTAGCGGCGCCGATGTCGTCTAAGCCGATCCGGCCGGCCACTCGTTCTGCCTCTCCCTGGGATGACGTACCGTCCTAAGCGAAGCTCCGGCGAGGCGCGCTGCCGGTCTCCGCGGTCCTGGTTGGGTGGAGGAATGCCCTGAGTCAGATCGCCGACAGCGCGAGCGAGACCGCGAACCCGGCGACCACCAGTGGACCGGTGTAGATGCCCTCGACCTCGTACGCCTCGGGAAGCAGCGTGTCGGCCAGCATCGCCAGTAATGCGCCGCCGGCAAAGGCCTGTACTAGTGCGCCGGTTCGGCCGCCAGCCGGGTCCAGCAGGACGTAGCCTGCGGCTGCCGAAATAGCCGAGACGAGGACCACGGCCGACCACATCCACACGACCCGGCGTTCCGGCCAACCCGCCGCCTTGAGCCCGCTCGAGGACGACATGCCCTCGGGTAAGTTCGAGAGGGCCACCCCGGCCAGCAGCGACACGCTGACGCCGCCCTGCAGAGTAGTCAGGCCGAGTACGAACGACTCCGGGATGCCGTCCAGGATCGAGCCGAGCACGATCGCCAGGGGCGACCCCTCCGCTTGCGCGCCGGTGGGGTCTTTGCGCTCGCCACCACCACGGCGGATCAGGAACCAATCGCCGAATGTGAAGACGGCCGCTCCGACCAGAACCAGCAAGGCGACCGCGGCGACCGTACGGGTCTTAAGGGCCTCGTCGATGAGTTCGAAGGAGACCGAGCCGATCAGTACGCCGCTTCCCAGCGCCATCACGACAGCTATCACGGCACGGGTCGGCGCGAGCCGGTAGGCGACGACCGCGCCCAACAGCAATGCCGAAGCGCCAAGCGCGCCCCAGCCGAAGGCCGCGGCCATCACAGATTCGCGCGCGAAGGCACGGGGTCGGTCCTGATAGCGGAATACGTGGCCACTGCACCCCCTGGGCCGGAGATCCAGATGATAGCGAAGATCCCGTGCAGGGGAGTGCGTCCTAGGAGGCGGCAGGGTCCGTGCTGCCCCACAGATCCAGCCGCGCGTAAGCCGGCAGCCACTCGTCTCGGTAAGCGACGCGCAGCTCGTCTCGGTAAGCGACGCGCAGCTGTTCGGGTAGCCGGCCGAGTACGAACGCCGTACGCTCGGGGCTCGCGCTATCGAGCAGCCACGGCAGATATCGCCTAGCGTCGGCGCCGATCCGCTGACCGTGTAGATCGCCGACGTGTCGCCATCGCACACCAGGTATCGCAGCGGCTCAACGCCGATGTGCTACAAACCCTCGGCGGTGACGGGCTCGCGGAGCTGCGGACCCTCCTGACCAAGCTGCTCGTTGGACCAGGCAGGTAGGTCCTTTTGCTGTCCTTCCGGGAGGTCAAGGTCCTACTCGAGGATGCTCCTTGAGCTCGAACACGTTGCCCTCGGCGTCCAGGAAGTAACACCATCGGCCGCCCGCCGAGGCGTCGCCCTCGAGCTCACTGATGGACTGCACGCCGCGTGAGATCAGCTGCTCACGAGCTGCCTCAATGTCCTCGACCGCATACCCGACTTGGTAACGAACCTTGTCGTATTGTGGCTGCTCGCTTCGCTGCACGATTTCGAGTAGACGCGATCCTCCTAGATCGAACTGGACCCAGTCCGGGCCTTTGGCGAGTTCGGTAAACCCCAAGATCTCACGATAGAACCGGCGCTGGCGAGCGAGGTCATCGGCCACGACGCCGATCCAGGACGGCCAGCCGAGGGCGGCCATAGGAGTCATCCCTTCTGTGAGCGGGATAGCGCACTCCCCATCCTTGCGTTATCCGGATAGCGCCCTGATAGCGCAGGGATCGCATGGGGCGGCCAACCCCTCTGGTTGCAGTGGGGCTGCGCCGTTGCCGGATGAGCCGTAGCGGAAGCGCTCGCTCTCGCCTAGCGTAGGAGTATATTCACCCTAAGATGAATTACGCCTGGTCGGCAGTCTTGGAGGTGCCTCCGTGCTTGCGATGATCAAGAAGGAATTCCGGGAGCTGCGTCGAGATCGCCGGACCGTCGCGATGCTCATCATCATGCCGTTGCTCCTGCTGGTGATCTTCGGCTATGCGGCTGACTTCGGGGTGGACCGGATCGACACGACCGTGGTCGGACCTCGGGCCGAGCAAGTCGCGGGTGAGCTTCGGGATCCGTTCGACGTTACTTCCGTGCGTCCGTCGGACGGCGAGGCGGACGGCCGCGACCTGCTGCGCGACGGCGACACCGACGTCGTCATCGTCGCTCAGGAGAACGTCACGGCGCTCGTGGACGGCTCGAACCTCTTCATGGCGCAGGCCGCCAACTCGGCGCTCGGCCGCGCGCGCGAGCCGATCCCGATCGAAAATCTCTTCAACCCGGACCTCGAAACCTCCTACGTCATGATCCCGGCGATCATCGGTCTGATCCTTGTTTTCACCGGAACCATGGCCACCAGCCTGGGCATCGTCAGGGAGCGCCAGGCGGGTACGCTCGAGCAGCTAGCGGTGATGCCGTTCCGACCGAGCGACGTGATTGTGGGGAAGGTGGCGCCCTACCTGCTGATCGCGGCCTTCAATTTGACGCTGATCACCCTGCTGGGCGTGTGGATTTTCAACGTGCCGTTCGCAGGGTCGGTGCCGCTGTTCGCGCTCGGTTCAGCGCTGTTCCTGCTCGTCGTCCTCGGTGTCGGCGTACTGATCTCCACGGTTTCGGAGACTCCCGGTCAGGCCATCCAGCTGACGTTGATGACGATGCTGCCGCAGATTCTGCTCTCCGGGATGATCTTCCCCTTGGAATCGATGGCGAGCGGGGTGCGCTGGATCGGCTATCTGCTGCCGCTGACCTACTTCGTCATGGTCTCGCGCGGAGTGATGCTGCGGGGCGCCCCGATCGACTCACTCGCCCTCCCACTTATCGCTCTCGCGATCTTCGCTGCTGTTGTGTTCGGTCTCGCCATGTTGCGATTCCGTCGGGATCTTGCGCCGGCCCATCGACACGACACCGCCGGCGAGGCGGCAGAGCTCACCGGGGCGGCGGCGCCATGACCTGGGGTGCGTTCGACCTCACCGTCAGCTACGAAGGCCGACCCGCGCTGTCCGGGGTGACCCTGCCGGTTCCGCGGGGCGAGGTGGCCGCGGTCGTCGGCGGCGACGGTGCCGGTAAGACGTCGCTGCTGCGGGCGATCGCTGGTGCGATCGCGCCCACCGGCGGACGGGTGGAGCACCCCGACTTGAGGGAGATTGGGTCCATGCCCACGGCGACGGGGACGTTCCGCGACCTTACCGTGGCGGAGAACATCGAGTTCGTGGCGGAGGCGTACGAGGTTCGCGGGGAGGTTCTTGACCAGCGCAGGTCCATGCTGCTCGAGGCGACGGGTCTGTCCGCGGCCGCCGATCGTCTCGCCGGCAGGCTCTCGGGCGGCATGCGGCACAAGCTTGCCTTCGTGATGGCAACGCTGCACCAGCCCGCCCTGCTTGTCCTCGACGAGCCCACCACCGGCGTCGACCCGGTCAGCCGCGTTGAACTGTGGCGACTCATTGCGCAGGCCGCGGCGCGCGGCACCGCAGTCGCGTTGTCCACGACGTACCTCGATGAGGCGGAGCGGGCCAGCACCGTGCTGGTTCTCGACGCGGGTCACACGCTCCTGTTCGGGTCACCCGAGGATGTCGTTGCGGCAGCGCCTGGCGAGGTCGTCGAGACGACAAATCCGGCCAACCGCGCGCTTGCCTGGCGGCGCGGACGAACGTGGCGAGAGTGGCATCCACAACCCGCCGGTTCGGGGCAGCGGAAGCCCCCACAAGATCTCGAAGACGCGGTCGTCGCCGCCGCCCTGGCGTACCAGATGGAGGGAGCACGGTGAGCGCGCCGCTGGTTCGCATCGACGCTGTCACAGCGCGGTTCGGGTCCTTCACCGCGGTCGATCGTGCATCGATCACCGTCTCGAACGGTGAGATCGTCGGGCTGCTCGGTGCAAACGGGGCCGGGAAGACGACGCTGATCCGCATGCTCCTCGGCCTGCTGCTGCCGTCCTCGGGTCGGGTCCGTCTGTTCGGCGGCCCACCCTCACGCGCCGCGCGCCGCCGTCTCGGTTATGTGCCGCAGGGTCTCGGCCTGTACGTCGACCTGACCGTGGAGGAGAACCTGGAGTTCATCGCGCGGGCGTTCGGCGTCCCCAGGCCAGAGCTGCCGGCCGACCTCGCTGCCATGCGACACGAGCTGGTCGGCGGAATCGGCCTCGGCCTGCAGAGACGACTCGCATTCCTGGCCGCACTCGACCACGAGCCGGAACTTCTCGTGCTGGACGAGCCAACTTCGGGCGTCGACCCATTGGCCCGAGCCAGGCTCTGGGATGTCATCCACGAGCAGGCCGAGCGAGGCGTCGGCGTATTCGTCACAACCCACTACATGCAGGAAGCCAGCCAGGCCGACCGGCTCGTTCTGATGTCCCGCGGCCGGGTGGTGGCGGAGGGGACCGAGCGCGACATCGTTGGCGGAACAACCGCGATGGAGGTGCGCGCCCCAAGGTGGGTGGATGCCTTCGACGCCTTGAACGCCGCCCGGCTGGCGGTGACGCTCGTCGGCCGCAAGGTCCGCGTCGCTGATGCCGATCCCGTACGAGTTAAGGCCGCCCTCGACCGAGCGGAGGTCGCGGCTGAGATCGACGACGTCCCGGCAACGCTCGAGGAGAAGATGGTCGTGATCGAGCGTGCCACCAATGCTGCAGAGGTGGCCGGGGTTACCGCCGCCCCAGGATGACGCCGTGGTGCCGGCCGATCCATGACGATTTGCCATCTGGGCTCATAGAGGCCCCCCTTTAGGCCCAGTAAGTGCAGTAGTGGACCGGCCATCTAAGTACGGATCAGGACGGACCGGTCATCAGCTGCTACGTTTTCGCAGCCTGGGCCCTCGTCCAGAGCATCCCCCGTTGCGGGCCGCGGGCCCAGGCGCGCCCCGCACCTTACCCGTCCGGTCTTAAGCGCCGCTTAATGAGCAGGATTAGCGTCGTGACCTCGTCATCTGAGAGGCATGAGCTGCAAGGGATAGCAGACCGGTGGCGATAACAGACAGCAACAGCACCGTCATTGCCTGACGGGAGATGAACGCGAAATGCCCAGTTTCCTGACGGTCCTCCCGCTGGCGTTCGTGATGATCGCCGGTCCACAGATCGTAACCGCCGTCTTCCTCGCCACCAGCGAAAACTGGCGGAAGAACTCCGCCGCCTTCCTCGTTGGTGTACTGCTCACGGTCACGTTCTTCGTGACGCTGGCATACATTGTCGCCAGACTCCTGAGGAACGCCGCCGGCGGGTCTCACAAAGAGGGCTCCGGACAGGTGGTCGATGTCATCCTCCTGCTGCTCCTGCTGGTCGCTGGGGTGTTCGTATTTCTCAATCGAAAGAAAGCCGAGCCGCCGAGGTGGATGGGCAGACTGCAGACCGCGACTCCGCGGCTCTCATTCACCCTCGGCCTGCTGTTGCTCGGCGTGTTTCCGACCGACATCATTACCTCGATCTCGGTTGGCTCATACCTCGCGCGCAACGACGACCCGTGGTGGTACTGCTTGCCGTTCGTCCTCGTCACGCTGCTTCTCACGGCGCTTCCGGTGCTCCTGGTGCTGGTGGCGGGAAGGCGGGCCAGGGCCCTCCTGCCTAAGGTTCGCGACTGGATGAACACCAACTCGTGGATTATCAGCGAGATCGTCATCGCATTCTTTGTCGGGATCGAAGTCAAGAGCCTGATCGGCTAGGCGCCGCTTGGGGCAACGGGGGCCCAGCGGGTCTAGCCGAGTGAGCCGGCCAGCGCCAGGACCGCAGCCTCGAAGCACTCGAGCGGCGCGCGCGCGACGCCCGCTCCGATCTGGCCCGCTCCGTCGGTGCTATGGAGGATGCCGGTGTTGATTGCAGGCGTGGTCTGCGTCTCGACGACTGCGCACGCGTCGACACCGAGCGGAGAGCCGCGGTGCTCGAGCAACGGCAGCGTGAACCGTGCGCTGCGGCCAGCGCAGACCGTCTCCATAGCCTGGGACGTGGCGATCGCGTCCTGCACCGCGCCGCCGAGGAAGGCTGCGACGGCTGGGGACGCGGCCGCCGCCGCGCCGCCGAGTCCGACCAGCTCCAATACCGCACTGTCGCCGATGTCGGGGGCGGCGGCATCCTCCCCAAATCCCGAGTGGTAGAGCGCATTGCCCACGAGTGGTGCCGGCGCGACGAACTCGGCCGGGCCAGTTCCGGCAAGCCGAATCCCGAACGTCGTACCGTTGCGCGACATCCCGACCACGATGCTCGAGGCGGGGACGTCGTACGCCGCCATGAGCACGGCCTTCGCCGCTGCCATCGCAATGTTCAGGAAGAACAGATGGTTGCCAGAAAGGAAGCGGGCAGTCGCGCCGATGGTCGGCGAGTCGACCTCCACCAGGTGCGGCAACAGCGTCCGCCAGAGCAGGTTCGTGGTGGCCTGGGACCGCATGTGCAACTCGTCGCCCATCTGCAGGCCTTGGGCGACCAGGGCGAATACGTCGACCGGTCCAGCCGATGCCAGCACGGTGGCAAGCGCCGGCGCCACCACGTCCCGTACCAGGGCCAGTCGCTCGATCGCCTCTGGCGAGTCGACGCCGAGCCACGGGGCCCGGCCGGGACCCTGGTTGATTCCAGAGAAGGCCCGCGTCGGACCCGACTCGTTTTCGACGATCACGACGGGCGCGCTCGGACCGATGGCGCTGGCCATCGGCAGAACGGTGTCGTGGAGGTTTGCCGGCGCCAGCCGAACCTTTCCCGCACCCACCAGCCCCGGCACCTCGCCCACGTCGCTCGCCCAGCCTTCGGCGACCACCGCCGCGCAGAAGGAGCGACGCAATGGGTCACACATGCCCGTCCAGTCGATCGGTGGGCCACTATGCAGGACGGTGCATGGCTCGAGATCGGGTACAACCTTGCCGGCGGGGGCAACGCCGACGAGCAGCGGCGTGCCCGCGTTGAGCCGACGAAGAACCTCCGCATTTGCCGCGGCCACCTGCTCGTGCTGTGGGCCGGCCAGCTGGGTCAGCGCGGCCACGACCTCGGCTTGGCCACCGGCCGGTATGCGCCACTCGACGTCGACGACATCGGCGCCTTGCTCGCGCACCGCGTCCGCGAAAAGTGCGAGCCCGACGTTGACGACCTTCACCTCGGCGGGCAGCGAGGCCCGATCGAGCGCGCTACCGTCCATGACTGTGCGACTCACCGCGATTTGGCAGGGGGGCTACCACGTTCGGGCCTCGGTGCGCGGCTTCGAGGTCGTCGCCGACGAACCGCCCGAGGCCGGCGGGGACGACCAGGGACCGATGCCGACCGAGCTTTTTCTGGCCTCGCTTGCTACCTGCTTTGCCGCGTCGGTCGCCCACGCCGCGCGCAAGCGCGACGTCGCGCTGCCAGACCTGGCCGTTGATGTCGACGGCGACTACACGGGTCTCCGCTTCTCGGCGCTGCGGGTGTCCGTGCGGTCCACACTCCCTAGGAGCGAGCTCGAGCCGCTCATTGAGCGTGCCCAGAACTACTGCTACATATCGAACACACTGCTGACCACCCCGCAATTCGAGGTCGTCATAATGGACTGACTGCATGGTGGGCGACCTCCTCGGCCCGTCTGATCAGCATGGTTTCGGCATCTGCGAACGCCGCGGCTAGCGCCTTGATCCGGTCTGTCATCGCAACCGCCTCCAGCCGGCAGCGCGTTGCCATATCGCGGACCACCGCGGGCGCCGCACCGCCTGCACCGATCCGTGTTTCGATGACCGCACGCGGATCGAGCACGGTCGACAGATCGCTGCCGGCCAGGCCGAGTGGGCGGCCGATTTGGTCAACTGCGGCTGCATCGAGCAGCTCACCGGTGAGGTCGACGCCGCGCATGCCACGCTCGCTCGCGGCCCGTACCGCCCGGCCCACGACGAGATAGGCCGTCCGGTAGTCCACGTCGCAGGTAAGCATCACATGCTCGGCGAGGTCGGTTGCCTGGGAGAAGCCGCTCAGCAGCACCTCCCACATTCGCGCCGGGTGGACCTCAAGACTGGATACGACACCGGACATCAGCCGGGTCACCCTGCTGGCCAGGTCAAGTGCGCGCGGCACCTCACCGTACGCAAAGATCAGGTTGTCGCTCCGCGCCGATGGTGTCTTGGCCACCGCGAGGAAGCCCGACAACCGACCGGTCAAGACTCCGCCGGCGCCGCGCACGATGGCCACCGCGTACGGGTTGCGCTTCTGCGGCATGAGCACGCTGGCCCTGGTGTACGGTCCGGCAAGGTCGACGAAGTCGAACTCCTCGCTTGCCCAGATCTCCAGATCCTCGGCCAGCTTGCTTTGGCTCGCGACCAGGCTCGCGGCCGACGCAAGAAGGCTGACCAGTCCGTCGAGCTGCCACATCGCATCCCGGGTGTGCTCGATCACGCTGGGAAACCCGAGCAGCCTAGCCACGTGGTCCCGGTCGCCGACCAGACGGCTCCCGTTGACGCAGCCCGCTCCTCCTGGTGACCGGTTCACCCAGTCGAGCCCGTCGAGCAAGCGCTCGGCGTCGCGCATCGCCGGGTACGCGAACGAGAGCACGTAATGACCGAACGTCGACGGCTGCGCCTGCTGCAGGTAGGTCTGATCCGGCATCCAGGTCTCGGCCTGCCGACCGGCCACCTCAGTGACGGCCGCAGCGAAATCAGCGGCGTCACCGGCGAGGTCGGCGACCAATCGGCGTAGCAGTAGCCGCAGGGCGATCCGGGCAGCCTCGCGACGTGGCCGACCCGCGTGCAACCAGCCCGCATCGTCGCCGAGGCGCTCCACGAACCACCGTTCCCGGCAGTTGTAAAGCTCGCCGTATGCGGCGTCGTACGGGAACTCCGCCGCCGGGATCTGCAGCGAATCGAGGGTGGCGGCCACTAGCCGGCCAAGCGGTTCGGGCGGTACGACCCCTCGCCCGCGCAGGTCAAGCAGGTGGGCCAGGTCGGCGAGGCCGAGGTCGCGATGCAGCAGGGGTGCGTCCGCGACCTCCAGGGCGAACCCCGCGGCGATCAGCTCTGGCGCCGGTGCTTCCGCGGCCGGGCCGCGTAGCTTCGTCATCTCGCTACGACTCCTTGGCGAGTGTGGTGAGGTGCGCCAGCGCAGCCGCATGGCCGCCGGTATGCCAGAACACAACCGGACCGGGCAGCTGCGGACTCGCTAGCAAGATGCCAAGTGCCTTCGCCGAGAACACCGGGTCGAGCAGCAGGCCTTCGGTGGCAGCGGCGAGCTCTGCCGCCCGCTCGCCGTCCACCGAAGCGAGGCCGTAACCGGGACCGCGCGCGTCCCGTACGTCTACGTCAGTCTCAGCGGGCCGCTGCAAGCGCCGGTGCTCGGCCGCCGCCCGAGCGAGCTCGAGCACACGCGTGGCGGTGATCTCTGGAGGACGGCTCACGGCCGCGGCCACAATCCGCCACGGATGGTCGCCTCCCACCGCCGCCGCCACCAGGCCGGCGGCAGTTCCGCCCGACCCCGCCGCGACGAGCACGGTTGCTGGCCGGGCACCGACTGCCGTCAGCTGATCGGCGAGCTCCTGGCCCGCATCGACATAGGCGAGCGCGCCAACGACGGTGGCTCCACCGCGCGGCACGACGTAGGGCCGTCCCCCGCTGGCGAGCACTTGCGCTGCTGCCTGGTCCAGCACTTCGTCGACGGACGACCGGTCGGCATTGCCGGTAAAGCTCACCTCGGCGCCGTGCCACCGGGTGAGGGCGAGGTTGGGATGGATGGGTCCGCCGTTGTCTCCGTAGAGCACAATCACGCAGCGCAGCCCGGCGAGGCGGGCGGCCGCCGCCGCGGCCGCGCAGAAGTTCGACGCCGGCCCACCCCCGGTGACCAAGGTGTCTGCCCCGCTCGCCCGCGCGTCCTCGACCAGTCGCTCCAGCTGACGAGCCTTGTTACCGGCGAGCATGAAACCGGTGAGGTCGTCGCGCTTGACCCAGATCTCCGTACGCCCCAGCGACCGCGCAAGCCGGTCGGCGCGGATCAGCGGCGTAGGCCACATCGCGAGCGAGAGCGGGAGTCGCGCGGTCATCAAGGCCAGCGCTCCGGTTCGCGCTCGCGGGCGGCTCGGCCGCGCTGCACGACGGCGTCGACCATCTCGTCTGCGCTGCCGATATCGGGCGTGGCAAGTGCTTGCTCCAGCGCCGGATCCAACAGGTCCGCCGCCCGCAGGGCCTCGGCCAGCGGCACGCCTCGCTCGCGCCCGGCTGCCAGAGCCTCCTGGAGCAACTGCTGGGCACGGTGCTTGCCGAGCCGCGGGGCGAGCAGTGCGAGTGCCCGCTCCGAGCCGCTGAACGGGCCGAGGTTGGCGCGCATCGCCGCCATGTTGACCTCGAGCCCGTCGACGAGGGCGAGTGCGAAGGAAAGCGCGGCACCGGTCAGGAGGCAGGCATCGGGCAATGCAACCCACTCGGCCTTCCAGCCACGACCGTCCCGCTCGTGCTCGGTAACGACGCCCTCCACCAGGACGGTGGCAGAGGAACGGACCAACCGAGCCAGGGTGGTGAGATGCTCGCTCGCCTCCGGGTTCCGCTTGTGGGGCATCGTGATGCTGCCGACCGTGCCGGCCCGCGCCGGCTCGCGCAGCTCGTCGATTTCCGGACGGGCGAGTTGGTACACCTCCGAGCCGATCCTGGCGAGTGTGCCGGTTATCAGCGCGAGCAGCATGCCGAACTCCGCCAGCCGATCGCGCGAGGAGGTCCAGGAAACACGCGGATCGGCCAGCCCAAGCCGGGCGCAGAACCGCTCCCGTAGCTCGAGGCCGAGATTGTCATAGAAGGCGAGGTTGCCAACCGCACCCGCCAGCTGGCCCACGAGCCATCGGGGCGCACCCTCGCGCAGTCGGTCAAGGTGACGGCGGATCTCGTCGGCCCAGCTCGCCGCCTTGAGGCCGAAGGACGTTGGCGCTCCCGTCTGGCCGTGCGTTCGCCCGGCGACCACCGTGTCCCGGTGCTCCTCGGCGACCTCCAGCAACCTTGCTTCCAGCAGCCGTAGATCACGCCAGAGAACGGCGCAGACGTCCTTGATCGCCGTGGCTGTCCAGGTGTCCGTGACGTCTTGCACAGTGGCGCCGTAGTAGACCCACTCGCGGGCGTCCGCTGGCAGCTGCCGCTGAAGGGCAACGATGAGGCCAAGGGTGGAATGGGAAGTGTGCCTGGTCTCGGCGGCGATGAGATCGAGGTCGAGTGCATCGATGTGCGCCTCGGCCTCGATGGCCTTCGCGGCAGCCGGAGGGATGATGCCGAGCTCGGCCTGAGCGTCCGCAAGCGCAACCAGCACGTCGAGCCAGCCCTGCAACCATGCCCGTTCGGCGAAGATCGCGCGCAGCTCGTCAGTGCCCCAGAGATGGCCGTGGACCTGGATCTCATTCAGCGGTGCCGACATGTTTCCCTCCATCGCCGATCAGATCGGAGATGGCCGTCCGGATCAATGACAGCGAAGCTCCCCAGGGGACGACGGCGACGTCCGCCGCGCACTCGTACCGCTCCTCCTCGAGCAGACAGCACCGAGTGAGTGTCGGCATAGTCATGTCCGTACGGTCACTCGCGACGAGCCGCCGCGGGCACATCTCAACCGACGGCGCATCTCGTTGATAGAACCATTCGTGGATCTCCCGGGACCGGGCGCAGCCGACGAGCACCCAGTCCGCATCCGGCGGTCGTTCGTCCAGATACGCGGTGTCGGCCCCCAGGACGAGCCCGGAGCCACGGCACGGCAACACATAGCGGTCAGCGGGGTGGGTTGCCGCCAGATTACCGAGGTCGATGACACCGGCGACAAGCTCAACCGGCGGCATCTCGTCGGCGACATCGAGGACGGCCTGAGCCTGGTCCACCAGCTTCGCGGGGTACGGCGGCGCAACGTCGACCACGCGAACGCGCGCCGGTGCCGGATCGAGCAGGAAGCTCACGTGGCCGTGGCGCCCCGCCACGATGGCACAGCGTGCGCCGGGAGCGTGTTCCCGCGCGGCCCGAGCGAGCTGGCTGGGCACGCTCGTGTCGACCTCCGGCGCATCTACCCAGGTCGTCTCCCCCGGTAGCGCAAGCACCTCCACCTCGACCACCGGGGCGAAAAGCGGTGTCTCATCCGCCTTGGTGACCGCGGCGAGGGCTGCGCGACCGTCGTGCCGCAGCACGACGAATCGCGTGCGCCGGTATACCTCACGACCCATGAGGTGAGCGCGCACGGCGGCGGCAGAGAGCTCGTGGTCCACAGTCGTGAGGCTGACCTCGCGGTAGCGGTCGGGCATGAGGTTCGTCACCCCGATCGCCCCTCCGCAGCTCGACCGGCGACGGGCGAGAAGGTGTCCGCACGCAGCCCGAGCCGTAGCGTCTCGACGCCGACCACCTCGGCCGGCGCGATGTTGCCCAAGCTCACCTCGTGCCCGAGGCTGCGGAGGAGCCACACCTGCTGCTCCCGGCGCGGCGCCTCGAAGATCAGCCGCTCCGCGCCGACCGCGTCGATCAGCGCGAACACGAGCTCGCCGCGAACCTGCCCGTTGGACTCATACAGACCGACGCTTCCGCTCTCCCGCCCTTCGGTGATCACCCACTCCGCTCCGACCGACACGTCGGCCCTGGCCTGCTCCGACCACTGGCTAGTCGACACCGGGACGTTCGGATCTTTCGAGCCCACCTCGCTAAGCACCCTGAAACGGCCGGCAGCCGCCTCGACGAGCGCGCGCTTTGCGGCCGCCGGCATTCCGACTGTGCCGTTCGACACTTCCACGCACGGAAACCCGCACGCTGCCGCCCACGCCAGGAAGTCTGCGGAGCGCCCCTGCGCCCAGGCGAGCTCGAGCAGTGTCCCGCCCGGGCAGGCCAGCACCTGCCACTCGCGCAGCAACGCAACCTTCTCCGCTACCGCATCCTCGATGTATGCGACGCCCCAGCCGAACTTCCAGATGTCGACATATGAAGCACACTGGCGGAGCAAGGCGCGGACATGCTCGATCGGCAGGCCCTTGTCCAGTACATGGGTCAACCCGACCGTCCGTGGCTTGCGGCTGCGGGCTGGTAGGTCGAGGAAGTCGGCCGGCGGCACTTTTCCGATCGTAAATGCGCGTCTATTTTGGTGCAACGTGACGGTCTCGCCGACCGAGCTCGCAGCCGTGGTTCGGGCACACCCCGGCCTTCGTGGCAAGGCGGCGATCGGCCTGGTGCGTGAGGTCCTCGGGCCGACCGACTGGCTGGCCGGACCGGGCGACGACGCGGCGGCCGTCGCCGAGTGCGGGCGCCGCACCATCCTCGCTGGCGGGGAGGCGCTGTGGCCGCCCCTCGTGGCTGCCGATCCATTCGGAGCCGGCGTCGCCGCGGTCCTCACCAATGTCAACGACCTGGCGGCGATGGGTGCTCGCCCCAAGGCGATCCTCGACACCGTCATCGCCGATTCACGCGTTGCGCGAGAGGTCCTTGGCGGAATTGCCTACGCCGCTCGCCTCTACGACGTGCGCGTCGCCGGCGGGCATCTGACCGTACGCGATGGCCCTCCAGCCGTCTCCGCATTCGGCGTCGGCGAGGCCGCCGCCGTGCTGTCGGCCCGGAATGTCGAGCCGGGGCTCGACCTGCTGCTCGCCTGCTGTCTCGATGGCACGATGCACGCGGAATTCCCGTTCTTCACCTCGGTGGAGGCGCGCGGCGATCGGCTGGCTGGTGATGTCCGAATACTTGCCGCCAGCGCCGAGGCCGGCGAGGTCGTCGCGGCCAAGGACGTGAGCATGGCCGGGCTGGTGGGTTCGCTCGGCATGCTCCTCGAGTGGCGCGGGGCAGGGGTCACGGTCGACCTGGACGCACTGCAATGCCCCGCCGGAGTCGACCTCGGACAGTGGCTCGTGTGCTTTCCCGCGTTCGCCTTCCTGCTGTGTGCTCCGCCGGGGCGAGCCGCCGCCTGCGCGGCACGGTTCCACGCCCGCGGGCTGGCGTGCACGCGGATTGCGACGCTCGACGGCACTGGCCTCGTACGCCTGTCCCGCGGGGCCGACTCGGCCACCGTGCTCGATCTCCCCAACGAGCCGGTCACCGGCCTAGCGGGATCGCCATCTGCTGGTGGATGACTCCCACGTAGGGTGCCGGCTCCCCGACCGGCTGCCAGCCGAGCGCCCTGAAGAAACGAACGTTGGGCAGCTGGATGTAGGCGATCATTTGGTCGCCACCCCGTTGGCCGGCGGTTCGCACGGCATACTGGACCAACGGGGCGCCGAGGCCGTGCCGGCGGAACTCCGGCAGAACCGCCAGGCGGTCGCCCTTCCACAGCCCTCGCTCCTCGAGCGGATACAGCCGCACGGTGCCGCCAGGAACACCGCCTACCAGGCCGATCACGTGCAGCGTGGCGGGATCCTCGTCGTGCTCGTCCCGGTCGTCACCCTCGAAAAGGTGCTGCTCCACGACGAAGACCTGACGCCGGATCGCATGGTGGGTCGCGGCCTCGGCCGGGCCGGCGACGACCCTGCACAGCAGGTCAACGGATGTCGACGAGGGGGAGGCTTCGACGCTCGCCGTTGCCAAGGGATCGCTCCAACGCAGTCATGGCCGAGCATGCCTGACAGCGGGCGCACCCGGCGCGAACATTCCAAGAGCCGAGGCCGCGCTCGACGAGATAGGGCACGACCCGGCGGTAGACCGCCTCCATGTAGTCGGAGCTCGGCGGCAGCACGTCACCCATCGGCGTGCCCGGCACCGGACGCAGCGGCACCACGAAGGGGTAGACGCCGATATCGATCGCGAGCCGGCAGCCCGCGAGGGTGAGGTCGATGTCCTCTCCCATGCCGAGAATCACGTAGGTCGACACCTGACCCCGGCCGAACACGTCGACTGCCCGCTCCCAGGCGCGGACGTATCCGTCGATCCCGGTACGCGCCTTCGCCGGCGCCACGCGGGCGAGGACCACGGGATCGAACGACTCGATATGCATGCCGACCGAGTCGGCACCCATCTCCCGCACCGCGTCGAGGACGGTCAGCTCGTCCGGAGGTTCGAACTGGACCTCGACCGGAAGCCCGCTCGCGTCTTTGATCGCCTTCGCGCAGCGTGCGATATAGAGCGCGCCCTTGTCGTGCCCATGGGTGGTGCCGGTCGTGAGGGTCGCATCGACGGCACCGTCGAGATCACGGGCGGCAACGGCGACCTCCGCGAGGTGCTCGGGTCGTTTCACCGGTATCGTCCGGCCGGCCTGTAGCGTCAACTCGATCCCGCAGAACCGGCACACATCGTCGGTGCCCCAATACATGCAGGTCTGGATGACCGTGCTCGCCACCGAATCTAGGTGCAGCAGCGCGATCTGCCAGTAGGGAATGCCGTCCGCGGTGGTGAGGTCGTAATACCGCGGCCGCGTTGTCCGGCGGGCTGATGCGACGCGGTCCCCGTCGCGGTAGATGCCGTACGCATCGTCGTCCTCGGCGCGCAGCACGTACGGTGAGCTCGCGGCGAACGGGGCGGCAACCGGCACGGTCACCGCGACCCCCTCAACCCACAGCATCCCGGCGTCGGCTGGCCCGGCGCCGCCACGGCGGGACTCCAGCGGTTCCTCCACCCGCAGGCCGAGGCTCTGCAGATCCGCCAGCAGACCGGCCAACTGCGGCGTAAGCGGCGATGCCTCAGCCGAGCCGGTGTCCATAAAGCGCCTCGAAGTTGGCATGGAACACGCGATCCTTGAGCTCCTCGCTCACCGGCGTGTCCTCGATCTTGTAGAACTCGCCCCAGAAGTCGCTCCACGGCTCATCCGAGGCAAAAAGGACGCGGTCGCCGCCCACGCCGCGGCGTTCGATCTCGGTGAGCAACCAGCGTGGGCCGAATCCCACTGCCCAGGTCGTGTCGGTGTAGACCTTGTAGCCCTGCTCGACCCAGTCGAGGAACTTCGGTACCAGCCTGATGTGGCCGCTCACGCCGCCGCCGAAGTGGACCAAGTAGATCTTGACTCGCTTGCCATAGCGCTCGATGAGCGGGATGAAGTTGTTGAGGTCGGATGCGCCGCCAGGGCTGGTGTGGAAGTGAAAGACAAGGTCGTGCGATTCGGCCGCGGCGAAGCAGGCCTCGGCAACCTCGGTCGTCGCCTCGTCCCAGCCGCCCGGGTCGGGCGTCCCGCCGAGCAGGAAGGTCGTCTTCAACGCGACGATGCGACGCTCGCCGGCGTGCTTGAGCGCCTCGAGGGTCAACTCGCGGTTCTGCGGAAGGAAGGACACCCAGAGCGCGCCGGCCAGGCGATCGCTGGATGTCACCGAGTCGAGTACAAGCTGGTTGAGCTCGAACGGCTGGCTCTGTACCGGGATGCCGTAGTTGGGGATGACCAGTCCTCGCTCCACGCCAAGCCGGTCCATGTGGTCGACGTAGGCAGTGGTCGACCCGAACTCGTAGACCGTCGGCTTCACCGGCTCGGCCAGGTCGTAAAACTTCCACGCCTGCATCTCGCCGATGTGACTGTGACCGTCGATGACCCGTCGCCACAGTTTGTCCGTGGGCATGCCGTCACCACCCCAAACACTTTGGCGAATGAGCCTTCACCATAGTAAAAGCTCGCACCTCACGCGTAACCGTGTCAAGAGAAGGGCGAAGGGAGCTCGCCGGTGCGGTGCAGGGTCGCAATCGCGCGCTGCCACTCGTCCAGCGTTGAGTACGTCTTCGAAGCTGTTGACGGCTCCGCCTCATGAACCCAGTCGCCGGTCATGGGATCGAGCTGCACAGCCTCCACCGCGAACGACGGACCGCCGGTTGACGGATCCAGGCTGACCGAGACGTGCAGTCCCAGACCGTCGCTACGGCGCATCTCCAGTCGCCGGTATGGAGCGAGCGGAGCTAGATCGAGGCGGCCCGTCTCGAACAGGACCACCCAGTCCCGGCCGGCTGCGGCCGCCTCGCGAATGCGCTGCTTGGCCTGCTCACGCTGGGCGGCTGTGCGCAGCTCGCGGTGGCGGATGCTGAATGCCGCGCCCGCGATCAGCCCGAGATCGACGCCTTCGGTATTAACCCCGGTGTCGCGTACGACGTCCGCCACCAGCTGCGCGGACGAGCTGAACGCCGCGGCAAGCTCCGCCACGCTCCCGATATCGGCCAGCCGGTCGGCGACGGCGCGGACCAAGGTCACGGCGGCGGCATACACGTCGGGGCGTACCAGCACGACCGGGTACAGCTTGTCCTCGGCCGCCTGCCAACGGCGAGCCAGCTCTTCGAGCTCGACCGGCTGGTCGGGGCCGACCGGCTCATCGATGCCGGAGCTCACGATCGCATCGTGGACCGCAGCACCCAGCCGCGTCCAGCCCGGCAGCGCTGCATCGCGCGATTGCCCACTTCGGTACCGTACACTATCCTCTACGTGCCGTCCGCTATCGGTAATGGAGCGGCATGACCATCGTCATGGCCCTGGGTGGCAATGCGCTGATCCGTGCGGGTGAGCGTGGCACCGCCCAGGAACAACAGGCCAACGCCGATCGGATCGCCCATGCGGTCGCGGCGGTGTGGCGGCATGAAAAGAGGATCGTCGTCACCCACGGCAACGGACCGCAGGTCGGCAACATCGCACTCCAGCAGGAGTTGGGATCGGCGGTCGTGCCGGCGCAGCCGTTGCCGACGCTCGTCGCGATGACGCAAGGCCAGTTGGGGAGTCTCCTCGCGCTCGCGCTGAATGCCCGTGGAGTCACCAGCGTTGCGTCCGTCATCACCCATGTCGTCGTCGAGCCAGACGATCCGGCATTCGGTCGGCCGACCAAACCGGTCGGCCCGTTCTTGGACGAGGAAACGGCGCGCACACTCGCCGCGAAGCACGGCTGGAACATTGCCGACGACGCCGGCCGGGGCTGGCGCCGCGTCGTGCCCTCGCCCCGCCCGCGCGCGGTGGTAGAGGCGGCGCCCATCGAGCGCCTCGCCGCGGCCGGTGCCGTGGTCATTGCCGGTGGCGGGGGCGGCGTCCCGGTGGTGGCGCGAGACGGCCGGCTCACGCCGGTCGACGGCGTCATCGACAAGGACTTGGCGGCCGCCATGCTCGCCACCGCCCTCGAGGCCGCCACCCTCGTGCTCGTCACCGACGTACCCGCGATCTCGCTCGACTACGGCACCCCTCAAGCGCGGCCGGTCGACGAGCTGACGATAGTAGAGGCGCAAGGCCACTTGGCTGCCGGACAGTTTGCCGCCGGCAGCATGGGACCCAAGGTCACCGCCGCCATCCAGTTCCTCGCCGCTGGCGGCGAGCTCGCTCTCATCACCAACGCCGATCACGTCGCCGCCGGGCTCGCCGGCCGGCACGGAACCCGGTTGGTGAGCGGAAGTCCGGTCCGAACGAGGTTGCGTTGACGACCGCGGTGCGCCGGCATGCCGACGCGTACCACGACTCGATGCGGCTGATGGCCGCTACCCGCGCGCTGGCCGCCAGCCCAGGGGTTACCTGGGGGGTCGCGCTCATGGGGACACCGCAGAACCTCGGCTTGCTCGCCGACGAGGGAGTGGCCGCGCCGGACGCGCGAGCCAACGACCTGCTGCTCATTGCGCGAGCCAGCTCGGCAGACGCCGCCGAGCGTGCCCTTGACGCCGCCGAGGCCATTCTCAGCGGCTCGCAAGCCGTCGATGCGGCTGGGACCGCGCCTCGGCCGTCGACCATCGCTTCGGCGGTGGCCGACCTACCCGGCGCCAATGTTGCCGTCGTCTCGGTTCCCGGCCCTTATGCAGCGCTCGCCGCTCACCGGGCGCTGTCCGCCGGGCTACACGTGCTGCTGTTCAGCGACGGGGTGTCGGTCGAGGACGAGGTCGCCTTGAAGGCTCGCGCGGACTCCCTTGGTCTGCTTGTCATGGGTCCGGGCGCGGGAACGGCGGTCCTCGGCGGAGTGGGACTTGGCTTCGCGAATGCCGTTCGGGCGGGGCGAGTCGGCGTCGTCGCCGCCGCCGGCACCGGAGCACAAGAGGTGCTCGCGCTGCTCGCAGCCAGCGGCTCCGGGGTCGCAGCAGTGGTCGGAGTGGGCGGGCGCGACTTGTCCCGCGCGGTGGGCGGCCGGATGACCCGGTCGGCGCTGCGACTGCTTGCGGCCGATGCCAATGTCGACCTTCTCCTCCTGGTGTCGAAGCCACCCGACCCGGAAGTGCTGGCCGGCGTCCTGCCGGCGGCGGAGGGAAAGCCGCTTGTGATCGTCGCGCTTGGCGTGGACGAGGCACCGACGCCGGCGAAGGTCCGGCTGGTGCGCACCCTCGACGAGGGGGTTCAGGCCGCGTTGGCCGAGCTGGGGCTTTCGCCGGTGAGGTTCGGCGGCGACCTGCGCCCTATGGCTGCAACTGCGATCGAGCAGTTGGACTCCGGGCGCACGGGAGTTCGCGGCGTTTTCTCCGGTGGCACCCTCTGCTACCAGGCGATGCTCGTGCTGTCCCAGCGGCTTGGTCCGGTCTACTCGAACACCCCGCTGCAGCCCAGCTGGCGGCTACCCGCACCACCGGGCGGACACGCGTGTATCGACGCGGGCGAGGAGGAGTTCACCACCTCCCGGCCGCATCCGATGATCGACGCGGAGGCCCGCGTGGATTTGCTGCGGGAGGCGGGTAATGATCCGACGACGGCAGTGCTGCTGTTCGACGTCGTACTCGGCCACGGGGCGCACCCGGACCCGGCGAGCGTGCTGGCTCCGGTGATCAAGTCCATGACCGGGCCAATCATCGTTGTCCATGTTCTCGGCACAGGTACCGATCCACAGGGGCTCGAGGAACAGCAGCGCACCCTGGCCGATGCGGGATGTCTCGTCGCGCCGAGCGGGACGCAGGCGGCACTGCTCGCGGCGGCCGTGGCGACGCGGGACGCATCCCTGGTCGAGGAGATTCCATGACCGAGCGGATCGCCCTGGTCAGCTATTCGACCCGCCCGCGTGGCGGGGTCGTGCACACGCTCCGACTCGCCGACGCCCTCCATCGGCTTGGCCAGCGCGTCGAGATCGTGGCGCTCGGGGACCCGGAAGCGGGCTGGTTCACCGAGGTGGCCACGCCTTCCACGATCGTGCCGGCGCCGCCCTGGCTGCCAACGCTCGAGGGACGCGTTTTCGCCGCCGTCGACACCCTGGCCGACGCGTTGCGCGAGATGGCGGCCTCGTACGACATCCTGCACACCCAGGACTGCATCTCCGCCCGGGCGGCGGCACGAGTCAGGGACGAGGGTGTGCCGGTGACTGTCGTACGCACCGTGCACCACGTCGACGACTTCACCACTCAGGCACTCGTCACCTGCCAGCGGCAGGCGATCCTGGAGCCGGACGAGGTGCTGGTGGTCAGCCGCTACTGGCAGCAAATCCTCGCCCGCGACTACGGCGTGACGGCGTCCGTCGTGCACAACGGGGTGGATGCGGATCGGTTCGGGCAGCCGCCGGGGCCGGGAGTCGTTGCGAGACTACGGACAAGCGTCGGCGCCGCGAACCGCCCGCTGGTGCTCGCCGTGGGCGGGATCGAGCCGCGCAAAGGAAGCATCGAGCTGTTCGAGGCGCTCGCCTCGCTGCGCCATGAGATCAACCCCGGACCGGTGCTCGCCGTCATCGGCGGGCACTCGTTCCAGGATCACCAGGCGTACCGCGACCGGGCGCTGTCCCGTGCGGCGGGTCTCGGCCTCGCGCTCGACCAGGACATCGTTCAGGTTGGAACTGTCATCGATGCGGAGCTGCCTGCGTGGTACCACGCGGCCGACGTGCTCGCGTTCCCGTCGGTCAGCGAGGGCTGGGGCCTGGTCGTCCTCGAAGCTCTCGCAGCCGCCCTGCCGACCGTCGTGACGGACATTCCGGTCTTCCGGGAGTACCTTACGCACGGCGAAGGTGTCCTGATGACGCCGGCGGCCAGCCCCCGGGCGCTGGCCGACGCGCTGCGGGCAATCCTCACCGACCCCCCGCTGGCCGCGCGCCTATCGGCCGCCGGACCGGCGGTGGCTCGGCGCTTTCGCTGGTCGGCGTGCGCCGAGCAACACCGCGGGGTCTACGATCGGCTGCCGCTGGCCCGCCCGGCGGCGCGGTGACCGGTCAGTCGGCTCAAACAGTCCAGGTGTTCAGCTGGAACGCGCCCTCGCGCCACGCGGTCAGTGCCGCGTCGAGCACATCCAGCGGGTTGAAGGCCGTGACGCCCTCGAGCAGGTCGCTTTCGCGGAAGCCGTAGAGCGCACCCATCGCGAACCGGCAGGCGTAGACGTGTGCGCCTTCCTTCAGCAGCGTCTTGATCTGATTGTTGATGGCGAGGTGACCCGGGAACGCCTCTTGGCCTACCGCTGGGTAGCCGCGGGTGCCCGATGCGAGGAGTACGCCGGGCCCGTAGAGCACGATGTGCACGTCGAACCCTTTACGACGCAGCCGGGTCGCCGTGAGGAGGTTGACCAGCGCCACCGATCCCTCGTACGGCACTGTATGAATGAAGACAAACGCCTTCTCCCCAGGATTCGCCTGGATGTCCTCGAACTCCTTCGCTTCGGTGTTGTAGAGGTAGGCGCCCTCCGCGGGACGCTCCATGCTTACGGTCGGCTCTGGCATCGCTTGGTCACTCCTGTCTGGATGAGTCACACTGCGGGATCGCGACGGTCAGGGGCAGGTCGCCACGCCCGCCGATGGCTACCCGGCATCCGCGACATGACGCGGCGTCGGACCGACCACGGCAGGCGACGGTAGACGGGGACGAAGACGCGCCGCCAGAACAGCGCCGCCGGGCCCGTCACTCGCACCGGCGGCGAGCGTCCGACCTGTCGCGCGAGTTCGCCCTGGGCGGCCTCGAGGAGATACCGCTCGGAGTTACGCCGAAGCCACCCGGCCATCCGGAGGTTGACCCGGTGCACCGGCCGGCGCGTCGAGGTGTTGGCGGTGGTTCTGGCTGTCATGATTGCAACTGGCTAAGTGCGTTCTGGGCGGCCAACGCGATCGGCTCGTTAAGCGCGCCGATCGGCGGCGAGTACACATTCTCCATCCAGGCGAGGTCCTCCAGCGTGATGCCCGTTCGGACGGCCATCGCGAGGAAGTCAGCCCGCTCCTTGATGCCCTCACCGCCGACCATCTGCGCGCCGATGAGCCGTAGGGTCCCCGGTTCGGCGAGCAGCTTCACATGTGTCTTGCGTACTCCCGGGTAGTAGCGGGCGCGGGAAATCCCGTCGGCGACCCCAACCACGTACGGGATGCCGAGCGCCGTGGCGAGGGTCTCGCCGAAGGAGACGCCGCCGATCATCCACTTGCCCGCGACCATGGCCCACGGCACGTAGACGGGCACGTACCGCCGGTCGCCGCCGGCGGCGTTCCCGCCGGCTACCTTGCCCTGGGCATACGCGTGACTTCCCGAGAGGCCTTGGACCGGCACCCAGGTGACGCCGTGGGGTAGCTCGACGCAGTCCCCGGCGGCGAAAACCCCGCCGCGCGATGTCTCCATCCGCTCGTCGACCACCAGCCCGCCCGTGGATCCGATGTCGAGTCCAGCCGCGCGGGCTAGCTCATTTTGTGGCTGCTTGTGTGTACAAATGACCGCGAGCTCGCACGGCAAATCGCCGTCCGAGGTGGCGACGGCCTCGACCTGGCGATCGCCGATGAACCCGACAAGCTTCGTATTCAGATGTGTGATCACTCCAAGCTCGGCCCACGACTCCTCGACCGGCGCCATGACGTCGGGGTCGGCGACGTCGGCGAGCGGCCACGGGCGCGGATCGATCAGGTGAGTTTCCATCCCGCGATGGGCGAGCGCGGTGGTCATCTCCAGGCCGAGCGGGGTGGCCTCGACGACGACCGCGCGGGAGACCGAATCCAGGACCTTGTCCCACTCCATCGCCCGTCGGATGTTCTTGACGTAGTAGAGGCCGTCTAGGTCACTCCCGGGTACGCCAGGGCTCGCATAGTCGAAGCCGGTGGCCAGGACAAGCCGGTCGTACGGAACCTCTTGCCCACCGTCGTCGGCTTGCACGTGAACCGTCTGCCCGTCAAGGTCGAGCGCCACGACCCGGGTCTGATAGTGGATGTCGATGCCGGCCTGGACGTATGTCTCTTTGTCGGCCAGGAACAGCCTGGTGAAGTCGTCGATCTCCCGGCCATGGACGTACGGGATCCCGCACGGGCTGTAGGCGACGTCCTCGAACTCCGTGAAGACCGTGACCGATGCCTGAGGCGTGGCCTGCTTCGCACCTCCGGCGGCGCCGATCCCGCCGGCACCGCCGCCAACTACGATCACGCGAGGTGGCACGGGGCGACCCCCTATCCCGGTCGGCGCTACCAGGCGTCCGTTTCCGATAGGAAACGGACCATCGCTTATACTAGCCGCAGGTTGGGCCCGCACAGAAGCGTCCTTAGGGGGACCAATGCTCGACGAGATCGTCGAATCGATCGGGCCGAAGGTCCGCCGTCTCCGCCTGCAGAAGGGCTTGTCCCTGCAGCAGCTCGCGGAGCGCTCGGGCGTATCGGCTGCCGCGATTCACAAGGTCGAGCGGAACGGTATGGTCCCGACGATCACGACACTGATCAAACTCGCGGCGTCCCTCAACCGACCCGTCTCATACTTCGTGGATGAAGACGGCGAGATCGACAGCGCCGTCGCGCTAGTACGGAAGAGCGACCGCAAGCCGGTCTACACGTCGAAGCAGGGTCTCACGCTGGAGAGCATCAGCGGTCCTTATGGCCGGTTCTTCATCGCGGGTGCTGCTGCGACCGTCGAACCTCACGCGGACAGCGGCCCACGGCCGATGGAGCACTCGGGCGAGGAGCTCGTGCACGTTCTGAGCGGGACCCTCGAGTTCGACGTGGACGGCGAGACGTACGTGCTGTCAGCCGGCGATTCGCTCCACTTTCGAACCGACCGCCCGCATCGGTGGTCCAACCCGTCGGCCCGGCCGGCCAAAGCCTTCTGGATGGCGCTGCGCCCAAGCTGAGTGAATCTCTCAGTGCGTTAACCGGCGACCACTATGGCCGCCTCGACGAGCCTGCTCATCGAGACGCGATCGATGCCGCCTGATGGTGACGTTCCGCGTCACCGTTCTTGCTAACGGCCAGGAAACGTCGGGTCTGGTGTAGTCGGGAGCGTGCCACCAGGAGGGAACCTGGCCCGACGCGCGCCGCAGCGCCGAGGCTATTCCACCTGGTGACCCCGCGAGGCATCCGGGAATA
Organism: Actinomycetota bacterium; assembly: GCA_046725875.1. GTDB lineage: Bacteria > Actinomycetota > Actinomycetes > JAKEEW01 > JAKEEW01 > JBKOZJ01. The sequence continues at coordinate 16,026 of JBKOZJ010000013.1, read as the reverse complement.
GCTCTTCCAGCATGAACTGCACCTTCGGCGGGATGGGCCGACCCGGGTACTCGCGCTGGACCAAGTCCAATCCTTCGCGGGCGGTCGTGAAGCCGCATAGCTCGTACAGGCGCCGGATGTCCTCGACGTCGAGCTCCGCTCGGGCCGCGAAGATCTTCATCGCAAGGAGGTATTCCGGCGAGGCGACGTCGACCCGGAGGCCCGGAAGCTCCAGGTATTGGACGGCGCCGGGATCGTCACCGTGCATGAATGCCTTTACAGCGTCGTTCAGCCAGTCGGGTGGCAAGTCGCGTCGCCTCGCAACCTCAGCCGCTGCTTCGTACACGCTCTGCTTCGGCTCGAAGACCGCATCGACGTCACGGGTTGCCCGTTGGGCGTCGTATGCAAGAACCATCGCGGCCCCGCCGACGACGAACAGCTCACCGGTGACGCCGCGAGTTCTTAGCTCGTCGGCGAGTTCGGTGAGCATTGCGCGCAAGGTCTCGCCGTCGAGTGAGCCCTTCATACGCGGTCCAGCGCGCCGTGCACGATAAACACGCCTCGTTTACGAAACGACAGCGGCGACTGCTGGATTGCCATCGCCTGCAGGGACTCGAGCTCGGAGACAAACCACCACGGGATCGCCGGACCAAGATGCCTGGCCGCCCACAGCGGGGTCGGCCAGCCGTCCCGGCGCGCAAGATGCTCGGCAAGGGCGGCCAAGGCAGCATCTACCCTGCTATCACCCATCGCGCCGGGAGGCTCCCGGAACAGATCGGCTGCGGCGGCAAGGCCCCTAAAGCGCTTCACGGAGCTGTAGTCGTCGAGGAGCTGCACGATCACGAATCGCCAGACGCCACGTAGATCGTCCACATCGCCCTTCAGCATGGAGCGCGCGAGAGCAGCAGCCTCTCCAGCGGTCAAGGTCTCCATGCCTACCTCCTTGATCAGGATATCGACTCAGCTGGGAGTTGCCGGCGCCCGCTCCACACCTGTTCGCGAAGGTCGCGGTGCCGGAGAGCTGCGTCAGGTAGCCCATGCCGACGACCCGCACCTCCTCGCTAGGAGGCAGCCCAGCGTACGCGGCGCCACCGAGCGCGAAGCGCCGGTCAATTCTCATCACCTTCTTAGGGCAGCCTTGGCGGCCGCTCAGACAGGCGGTCGATCCTCACAGCTAGAGGTTCCACAGCCGATACGCGCCCGCATCGTTACCGATTGGGAGATGCGGACGGGCTCCCCGGGCTTCGGGGGGACGGCGGAGGCGACTGGCTTAGGGGATGACATGAAACGCAGCCAGATCGAGAAGCCCAAGCCGCGGCGCGAGCCCGCCTGGGACTGGGACGAGCTTCTTCCACTCGATTTGCGAGACCGGGATATCCGTCGAGCCAAGGCGCTCGCACGTGCGGCCCGGACCGCCGACGCGGCGGGCAGGTGACGACACTCGCAACGTGGCGGCGGACACCACCTGGTCCGTACTGATTGGTGGGGTCCACCACGATCATGCCGGCCAGCGGGTTAGTGGCCGGCGCGGGGGACGACCAGTCCCGACTCGTAGGCAGCCACGACCGCTTGGGCTCGATCGCGCAGGCCGAGCTTGCTGAGTACGCGGCTCACGTGGGTTTTGACGGTCTCCGCGCTGACGACAAGGCGGTCAGCGATCTCCGTGTTCGATAGTCCATCTGCGATCAGCTTGAGCACCTCAATCTCTCGCGGGGTGAGTGCCTCCAGTGGTGCCGGACGGTGCCTCCCGGGAGGCCGCAGGCGTACGAACTCTCCGATGAGCCTGCGCGTGATCGTCGGCGCCAGCAGCGCCTCGCCGGCCGCGACCACGCGTACGGCGTCGAAGAGCCGCTCGGCCGTCACCTCTTTCAGGAGGAAGCCACTGGCGCCCGCGCCGAGCGCGTCGTACACATGCTCGTCCAGGTCGAAAGTCGTGAGGATGATGATCCGTGGGCCACCACCTCCGGCTTCGGCCACGATCTGCCGGGTCGCCTCGATGCCATCCATGATCGGCATCCGGACGTCCATCAGCACCAAGTCGGGTCGTTGCTCACGGCAGACCCGGATCGCATCGGCCCCGTCGGCCGCACTGCCGACCACCGCGAAATCCGGCTGCGTATCCAGCAACGATCCGAACCCGGCGCGCACCACCGCCTGATCGTCGACGACCACGATGCGTATCTGTGGTGGTGAGCTCATTCGGCGGCACCGTCCGTGGGCAGCACGGCCTCAACAAGAAAGCCGCCGCCCGGTGCCGGACCGGTTGACAATTTGCCGCCCACCATGGCCGCCCGTTCTTGCATACCCAGTAGGCCGTGACCGGTGGCGGGTGCGTCGCCGGCCTCGCCCGGACCGTTGTCGCGGATGCGCAGGCGTAGCGTCCCGTCGGCGTAGTCGACGTCGACGTCGACGGCGGCGCCAGGTGCATGCCGCCGGGCGTTGGTCAGCGCCTCTTGGACAATGCGGTAGGCAGTCAGCTCGATGCCCGGGTCAAGCGAGACCACCCGGCCATGCACGATCAGACGAGTGCTGGCGCCGGAGGAGTCCCGCGCCTCGTCGACCAGCTCATTGAGCTGTACTAGTCCCGGTTGCGGCGCACGCGTGGTCTCCGTTCCGGCGTCCTCCCGGAGCACGCCGAGCAGCCGGCGCATCTCGGTGAGCGCTTGCCGGGCCGTGTCACCAATGGCGACCAGCCGCTTGCTTCCAGCGGGCGGCATGCCCGGCGTGGTGAGCCGGGCGGTTTCGGCTTGCACAGCGATCATGGAAATGTGGTGGGCGACCACGTCGTGTAGCTCGCGGGCGATGCGCGCGCGCTCGCCGCGCGCGGCATGCTCGAGGAGGGTGTCCGTCGCGGCTCGCCCGGACGCCGCGCGCTCGGTCACCTCGCTGCGGTACCGCCGGAGACTGCCCGCTGCCAGCACGGCAAACGCGGCCAGCAGCAACCCAACCCCGAAGGCGGTGCCGCCAACGGCGTCGCCGAACGGCGCAATCGCATTCAGGAGGAACGGCAACAACATCAGGAGTGAGACCTGCCGGGAACGCCGGAGTCCCACGAGGTAGAGGACCACCAGCTGCGCCACCACGCCGGCAACGGTCGGTTGGCCGTCGCTGCCGAGGGTCAGAAAGGTCGCCGTGGTAACCGTTACGGCCGCAGCCAGCTCATGGGTCCGCGCGACGGCCAACGGCGTCGTCGTGCCCAGCGCCAGCAGCAGGGCGGTAGACATCTCCGACGTGGGCCGGTCGGTTCCCGCACCGTCGGGTCGCAGCACGGTCTCGACCAACGCGAGCAGGCCGAGCAGCGCGCCGGCAGCCGCTGGAAAGTCCGGCGCCGCGGCCATCCGCCGGCCGACCGCGACCGCCCTTTCGATGAGTGGGCTTGCCCGGCTCACGTACGCCATTGTCCGGCAGGCTGCGCCGCGTGGCGTCACCCAACATCAGCGCCCGCGCATCCCCCGCGAGAGGGATGCGGGGACGCACCGTCACCCTCACCGGGGCATCCCAAGACGGCCATCAGGCGGGACGACCGCCACCCGCTCGATCTCCTAGCCTCCTCGACATGGAGGCGACCATCGAGGCAGCCGGCCTGAACAAGCGGTACGGGCGGACGGTAGCGGTGGACGACCTATCGTTCACCGTCGCTCCAGGCAAAGTCACCGGCTTCGTCGGGCCCAACGGGGCTGGCAAGTCCACCACCATGCGCATGATCCTCGGACTGGATGCTCCGGATGCGGGCACTGCGCTCGTCGGCGGCAAGCCCTACCACGCTCTGCGGACCCCGCTGTGCGAGCTCGGCGCGCTGCTGGACGCGGGGGCGATCCACCCGGGCCGCCGCGCGCGGGACCACCTGCTGTGGATGGCGCATTACAACGGACTGCCTCGGCAGCGGGTAGATGAGGTGCTCGAGCAGGTCGGTCTGTCCACAGTGGCGCGGCGGCGGGCCGGCGGCTTCTCGCTGGGCATGCGGCAGCGGCTCGGAATCGCGGGTGCGCTGCTCGGCGACCCACCCGTGCTTATGTTCGACGAGCCGGTCAACGGCCTCGACCCCGAGGGCATTTTGTGGATACGCGGTCTCCTCAGATCGTTGGCCGCGGAGGGGCGCTCCGTTTTCGTATCCAGCCACCTGATGAGCGAGCTGCAAGACACCGCCGACCACCTGATCGTCATCGGCCGCGGCCGGCTCGTCGCCGATGTCAGCGTTGCGGACCTGCTCGCCGCCGCGTCCGGCGATCGGGTCGTGCTGCGTACGTCCAACCGCCCGGACGCGATGACCATGCTGGCAAACGCCGGTGCGGTTGTGGCCGCGATCGATCGCGAGGCGGTCACCGTCACCGGACTGCCCGCCCAGCGGATCGTGGCGCTGCTCACCGATGCTGGTCTGCCGTTCTCGGAGGTCTCCCAGCATCGCGCGTCGCTCGAGGAGGCGTACATGGAGCTCACCCGAGACGCGGTCGACTTCCACGCGCATGCGCGCCCGCCCGAGGCGATAGAGGCGTCATGACAACGACGGTCCACCGTCCCGCGGTAACTACCACAGGCGGCGGCTTCGGCTCGGCACTGCGTGGCGAGTGGACGAAGCTCAGATCGGTGCGAAGCACGGTCTGGGCCGGGGTCGCCACCATCGCCCTTACAGTCCTGATCTCCGTGCTCGCAGCGGCCGGAAGCAGCACCTCCATCAATGACGGCCCGCACACGATCGACCAGTTCCAGTTCGTTTACCGGTCGCTCAGCGGCGACGGCACCATCGTCGCCCGGGTGTCCACGCAGCAGAACACCAATGAGTGGGCCAAGGCCGGCATCATGATCAAGCGGGACACCACGAGCGGGTCGCCGTACACGGCGCTGATGGTCACCCCGCGGCACGGCGTTCGAATGCAGGCTGACTTCGAGACGGAGCTCACCGGCAGCGCCGGCGGCGCGCCACGCTGGCTCAAATTGACCCGCTCGGGCGACTCGATCACGGGGTACGAGTCAGCCGACGGAGCCACCTGGAACCGGATTGGCACCGTCAACCTCAGCGGGCTACCACAGACGGTCGAGGTCGGCATGTTCGTGGCATCGCCCGACACCGAACATCTCACCCAGGTCGGGCCTGGCAGCGTTAGGGGTACATGGACCTCTAAGGCCGGTCAGGCCACGTTCGACCACGTGAGCGTCGATGGCGCGTCCGGACAGTCGTCCGGCTCATCCCGGCAGCAAGACGTTCTCCCCGGGGGATGGAGGAACCAGGATGTGGCTCCGAGTCCGGCCAAATCTGGCGGCGGTCTTCAGCCCAGCCAGGGCGGGCGCGGCAGCGCAACCGAGGCTGACGGCGTCTTCACGGTAACCGGCGTCGGCAACCTCGGGCGGATCGGCATCGGAGGCATCAAACTGACGCCGCTCGACGACCTGGTCAGGCTCACCCTCGTCGGTGTCCAGATCGGTGTCGTCGTGGTCATCGCGCTCGGTGTGCTGGTCATGACGGCCGAATACAAGACCGGCATCGTCCGGACGACGTTCGCCGCTAGTCCCCGGCGGGGTCAAATGCTGGCAGCAAAGGCGGTTGTCCTCGGCGTTACCGTCTTCGTCGTCGGCCTCATCGCGAGCCTCGCGGCGTTCCTTTTCGCACTGCCCGTCGCCCGGGACAACGGCTACGCGCCTCCGGCGTATCCACGTCCGTCACTGACCGACGGACCCGTGCTGCGCGCGGTCGTCGGGACGGCATTGTTCTTGGCGCTGATCGGGTTGTTCAGTCTCGGCGTCGGCGCGATTGTCCGCCGCACGGCCAGCGCGATCGTCATCGTCGTGGCACTCGTCGTGGTCGCCCAGATCGTTACGTCCGTCTTGTCGGAGGACACCGAGCCCGGATCCGGTACGAGCGCCGATTTGTGGCTCAACCGTGTTACACCGATCGCCGGCCTCGCGATTCAGCAGACGATGGACCTCCCCGGCAGCGTCATTGGCCCATGGGCGGGCTTGGGCGTTCTGTGCGCCTACGCCGCGGTCACGCTCGCGGTCGCGTACTGGCTGCTAAGGAGCAGGGACGCATGAGGCGTTCCCTGCACGCGGAATGGACAAAGCTGCGTACCGTGCCGAGCACACCATGGTGGCTGCTCGGGATCGTCGTGTTCACCATCGCGCTCACGGCATTGGTGACGTCGGCGGTCAATACGTCCGGCTGCCCGCCACCAACGACCGGCTGCGACGAGGACACGACGGTGCTCAGTCTCTCCGGTGTCTACCTGGGGCAGATCGCGGTTGTCCTGCTTGGCGTGCTCGTCCTGTCGGCGGAGTACGAGTCCATGATGATTCGTGCGACGCTCGCCGCGAATCCGCGGCGCGGGGCCGTCCTCACCGCGAAGGCGACCGTCGTTACCATGGCGGTGCTCGGCGCCGGTGCGCTCGCTGTCCTTGGCTCGCTGATCGCTGGCCGCAGCATCCTGCCTGGCAACGGGTTCACCGCGGCTAATAGCTACCCGCCGCCATCGCTGACCGACGAGCCGACCCTGCGCGCCGTCGTCGGCACGGTCTTGTACCTGACCCTGGTCGGCCTGCTCAGCATCGGCGTCGCAGCGATCGTCCGGCACACCGCAGTGGCGATAACGACCGTGCTGGCGATTCTCTACATCCCCTTCATCCTCGTGCTGATCGTGCCGATCCCGGCGGAAACCAGAGAGACGATCCAGACCTACTCGCCGATGACGGCCGGCCTGGCGGTCCAAGCCACCGTCGAGCGGGCCGACAGCGTCCCCATTGGCCCCTGGGCCGGCCTGGGCGTGCTCGCGGCCTACACGGGCGCAGCCGTTCTCCTCGGCTATGCGCTGTTCAAACTCCGCGACGCATGACGGCCGAGTTTCTCGTCGGATTCATCCCGCAGACTTCACCAGGATGTGAGGTCGCCGACTGGCCCGAGGTGCGTGAGCTTGTCGGGGTTTAGGATCGCGTTGATCCTTGTGATCTGTCCACCGGCGATGTCGAGCGCCACCACGGCGATCAGCCGCTTTTGTCGGTCGAGATAGAGCGCGCCCGGGCTGCCGTTGACCTTGATGGGGCGCAACGACACCCCCGGGAAGCGGGCGGCAAAGCGGACCCAGTAGTTGATCAGCGCGGGGCCGACACGGCTGCGGCCGCGCAGCACGCGTGCCAAGGCGGGAACCTTGCCGCCGCCGTCGGCGGTCAGCTCCACGTCGTGGGCGAGAAGTGCCTCGAGCCCCGACAGATCTCCTTGCTCCGCGGCCGCAAAGAACCGCCGTGCCAGCTCCTCTTGCTGTTCGCGTGTCGTTCGGAAGCGGGGGCGCCGCTCCTGGACGTGGCGTCTGGCGCGAGTGGCGAGCTGGCGCACGTTGTCCTGGCTCTTGCCGATGATCTGCGCGATCTGCGCGTGGTCGTAGCCGAACACGTCGTGCAGCAGCAGCACCGCGCGCTGCTCCGGGGAGAGGCTCTCCAGCAGCACCAGCAGCGCCAGCGACAGCGAATCGGTCATCTCAGCGTGCTGGGCCGGATCATCGTGGCCGTCGGTGATGATCGGCTCCGGCAGCCACTCGCCCACGTATTCCTCGCGCCGGGTGCGCGCCGAGCGCAGCTCGTTGATTCCCAGCCGCGTGGTCACGGTGGTCACGAACGCGCGCGGCGACTGGATCTGCTCGCCGTCCTCAAGCGCCCGATGCACCCGCAGCAGCGCTTCCTGCACCACGTCCTCGGCCTCGGAGACGCTGCCGAGCATCCGATAGGCGATCGCGAACGCGACCGGCCGCAGCTCGTCAAGCAGTTGCTCACGATCGGTCATGCCGCGAACCCCCGCCGCCAGCTCGGATGGCACGACTGCCAGCCGAGCTCCCGCCTGGCCTTGGCGTTCGAGGCGTCCCGGATCTCGGTCAACAGCTGCTTTCCGACCGCTGCCGTAGCACCCACCACAAACACTCGCATCAATCGGGCCCCTTGAATCGAGGGATCACCCACACCTCATAAGACAAGACCGCATCCACAGATGTGACACCCTGGCCCCACGCGCCACGATATCGGCGCAGCACGTTGTCGCGTCGAACGCGTCGGACACCGTTTGTAGGATCGCGACGTGGGGCTGCTGCTCGACGGAAAGGGCGCGCTGGTCGTCGGTGGTGGGGGTGGCGGCGTCGGTCGCGCGATTACACGAGCACTTGCCGCCGCGGGCAGCGCCGTCGTAGTCGTCGACATCGATCGCCAGCGCGCAGATGAGGCAGCCGCCGACGCAGCCGCAGCCGGCGTCCGGGCTTTTGCGCTCACGGGCGACGTCAGATCGCGCGCCGACATCGATGGTTTCGTCAGAGACGCTGCGCGCGAACTCGGCGCGCTCGACGTCCTAGTAACGGTCGTTGGCGGGCAGCTCGCGTTCGTTCGCGCGGCGCCCATCCACGAGATCACCGACGAGGACTGGGACCTGATGTTCGAGGTCAACCTGCACTACGTCGCGCGCACGGTACGGGCGAGCTTGCGCGTGTTCCTCGAGCAGGGAACAGGTGGGACGATCGTCAGCGTCGGCTCGATCACCGCCAATGCGGGCAGCCCTATGCAGGCCGCGTACGGCGCCGCGAAGGCGGGGTTGGCAAGCCTTGCCCGATCGGTCGCGGGCGAGTACAGCCGAGACGGGATCCGCATGAACGTCGTCACCTGCGGCCCGGTCGCCACGCCGGTGGCGCAAGCGGCTCAGGCGCATAACGAGCTTGACTGGATACCGATGGGCCGCGCGGCGTCTTCGCAGGAGGTCGCGGATGCGACGGTCTTCCTTGCCTCGCCGCACTCGTCGTACATAAGTGGGCAGAGTCTCGTGCTCGACGGCGGCGCGATGGCCGCTGGGCCATTCCCCACCCGGTGAGGGCCGATGGGGGAGTCGGTCTTGGATCCAGATCAGGCCATCTCAGTGACCGAGGAAGTCAGTCAGCGCGGCAGCCGTGTGCTCGGGGTGCTCCTCAGGAAAGAAGTGACCGCCGTCGACCGGCCGGCCGGTCACGTTGTCTGCAAGCTCTCGCCACAGCGACAGTGGGCCACCGTCATCGCTGTACCACGTCGATAGGGGTCCGCCGCGGCTCCACAGCGCGAGGACGGGACACCCAATCCGGTGGCCAGCTGCCCGATCGGCAGCGTCGTGGTCGCGATCGATTGTCGCGGCGGCGCGGTATTCCTCGCAGATGGCGTGCACGTGGCTAGCGTCGCTGAGCGCAGCGAGCCGGTCGGGACGTGGACATCAGAACGCGGGTCGGTACGGCAGGATCACGATGCCGTTCGGGAGCGCGCAGTAGGTGATCGACTTAGCCGAGCTGGAGCCGGCCGACTCAGTGACGATCAACCCGCTGTGATGTCGGTGGTGCCCAGCTGACCGAGCCCGCTCTCGAGTAGGGCAACTGGCTGCCTGGCCTGCGGGCGCAGCCGGCGAGCGATGCGCGCCCGGTCGCGCTCGCCGGCCAGGACCTGCCGGCGGACGTCGTCGACCAGCGCCTTGTGCAGCCCGATCATTGCATTCGCCGCGACCCAGGGTGCGATGTCGCTGGGCGCGCGCGCATCTCCTCAGCGATCAACGCCGCCAGCGTGGCGGCGTATCCGGCGTAGATCTGCTGCTCACGCGCGAGCAGCGCGGGGCTATTGGAAATCCAGCGTTGGGGTGCTCGGCGGCCAGCGGGCCCCGCGACTGGGTCACGAACCGCGCGATGGCCGCGAGGATCGATTTGCCGGGCTGGCGCTCGCGGATGGCGTCAAGGAGCCGGGCCTCGAAGAACTCCAGCCCGCTGTAGAAGAGGTCTTCCTTGGTCGGGAAGTAGTTGAACACCGTCTTGCGCGAGACGTCGGCTTCGCGTGCGATGTCGGCGACGGTGACGGCGTCGAAGCCGTGCTCCTGGAAGAGGCGGCGCCGTCTGAGCGATCATGCCCCAGGTCTGTTGCTTCTTGCGCTCGCGAAGCCCGAGCTGATCACCACGGCGGGGACACAGTCTTACACTCAATAGAAGTTTACACCCAGTTTAAACCCGGTCGCAGGATGGTACCAGTCCGAGGTCCACGACATGCGAAGCCGCTCAGGACCGCCGCCCCGCCCCTGAATGACGGCTGTTCGGAGACACGCCGGTAACCGGGGACGGTCAGTCGGAGAGGGAGGTTTCGCGGATGCGCGTCAGCATCGCAGTGACGAACTTCTCATGGCCAAGTGGCCCGCCGCGCCTCGGCGGCGAGCTCGTGCGGGTCGCCCAGGCCGCCGACCAGGCCGGAATCGACAGCGTATGGGTCGTCGATCACCTGGTCCAGGCCGACCCCACCGTCGCCCCCGACCAACGTGACATGCTGGAGGCCTACACCACTCTGGGGTTCCTCGCGGCGCACACCGAGCGGGTCCGGCTGGGCACCATGGTGACCGGAGTGACCTTCCGGCCGCCGGCCTTGCTGGTCAAGGCAGTTACCACCCTGGATGTGCTCTCGGGTGGGCGGGCCTGGCTGGGGATCGGTGCCGGCTACCACGGCGACGAGGCGGAGGACATGGGCTTGCCGCTGCCCGCCACGGCCGAACGGTTCGAGCGGCTGGAGGAGACGCTGCAGATCGCGGTACGGATGTGGGCCGGAGACGAGACGCCGTTTGACGGGACCCACTACCGGCTGCGGCATCCGGTGGGCATCCCCGGTCCCGCGCACCGCGCCCACCCGCCGATCCTGATCGGCGGGGCCGGCGAACATCGGACCCTGCGGCTGGTCGCGCGGTACGCCGACGCGTGCAACGTGTTCGACATCCCTGACGGCGGGCACACAGTCAAGCAAAAGCTGGCAGTCCTCGCGCGGCACTGCGAGGACGTCGGCCGACCATATGCGGCGATCGAGAAGACGCTGAGCACCCGCCTGGACGATGGCGAGTCCAGCGACGAGTTCACCCGCCGCTGCGCGGGCGCCGCCGCGCTCGGGATCGAGCACATGGTCGTCGGGCACTCGAGCCCGTGGAGCGAAGAGGCGCTGGCCACCCTCGCTGCGGCCATCCCCGCGGTCCGCGAGATCCAGCCACCCTCACCGCCGGGATGCAATGGCACCGACGGACCGGACCGAGTCGGAAGGGAGCACCACCGTGGGTAAGCAAGAGGCCCCCGACCCGACCGGCCAACCGCCGTCCAGGCTTGACCGCTTACGGAAGGAGCACTCCACGGTCCCGAACCCAAAGCGGAGCCCCACATGAGCACTGGATACGCCCTCGCATACCGCTTCAGGATCACTCCGTGGGAACGAGTCCTCCGGGCTAGGCGGGGCGAGGTTCCACAGGCGCATGGTGTCGCCCATGTCGGGGCGGTCGGCACCGGGCGTCTTGAGCTCTTTGCGGGAAGTCCGGCGAGTCGACCAGCACGCTCATCGGCAGGCGGGACAGGAAGCCCCACCCGGATGCCACGCGGGTCCGGGAGCGACGACAGGGCCACGTGCCAGGCACCAGCAAGCTCCGCCACCGGGTCGGCCAGCGCCTCGGGCTCCCCAACCTCCTGGACCGCGAGGACGTTCGGGGCGACCCCCCTGTGATGGTTTCGGCTAGCGCGGCGAGCTTTTTAAGCGTCTTCGGTCTTCGGGCCGAACTCGCCGCCGGGCCGGTACAGGTTCTCGACGTTCCATGTGCTGGCGACAACCATCCGTTGCCCCCCAGTCAGACGAATCCCGTCGCTTTGAACCTAGACCCGATCCTCTGCGGAGTCATTGGCTTGGTCGGCCGGTCCGCCGGCCCAGCGATCAGCGCAATACAGACAAATAGCCTTGACACCGCACTACCGCATACCTAGGCTCCGGCTCTCTGGCCAACGCGCCCGCCGCTGGCTGAGCGGCCGCCAGCGGCAACCAGCTGTGGACCCAAAACAGCGCGGGGATCGTCGGTGTGGCCGAGCCCGACGACGACTTCGGCTTCGCCTTGGCGGCCGGGGACTTCAACGGCGACGGCGCCGCCGACCTGGCCATCGGCGCACTGGGCGAGGACGGACAGCCGCGGGGCGGTCAATGTGGCTGTACGGGCCGGCTGACCGCCAGCGGCAACCAGCTGTGGACCCAGAACAGTCCGGGATCGTCGGTCTGGCCGAGCCCGGCGACCTCTTCGGCTTCGCCTTGGCGGCCGGGGACTTCAACGGCGACGGCGCCGCCGACCTAGCCGTTGGAGTCTACGGTGAGGACGACTTCGCCGGGGCGGTCAACGTGTTGTACGGTCGGCCAACCGACTGACCGCCAGCGGCAACCAGCTGTGGACCCAAAACAGCCCGGGGATCGCCGGTGTGGCCGAGCCCGGCGACCTCTTCGGCGCCGCTTTGGCGGCCGACCCCCTCAGCACCGCGGGCGTGGGCACGGCCAACCCAGCGGCAGCCTCCCCAGCCGAGCGGAACCGGTTTGCACGGTCAACCCGTGGCTGAACCAGGACGCTCGTTCAGACGGGGCGACCGCGCTCGGGAGCCTAGTTGGGCGGTGGTGAGGCGCGAACCAAGGAGCATGCTCGTGCCGCGGCTTGGCCCCGCGGTTACGGCGAGTACCTGCAGCCCGCCCGGGTCAGCGACTGCTATCTGGGCATCTTGCTGGATCAGCCGCTCCCGAAGATCCTGCCCGAGCCCGGCAGGGTGCTAGTGGTCGCGCCCGCCGCCCTGCTGTACCGCCAGATCCCCCAGTCGGACGGCCAGGTGCTGTACGACCTGGTGACCGGCCACCCCGACCGGGTACCGCAGGAGCTAGTGTTCCTGCGGGCACGCCGTATCGCCGCAGCACGTTGTCGCGTCGAGCGCGTCGGAGACCGTTTGTAGGATCGCGACGTGGGGGCGGCAGCTCGACGGAAAGGGCACGCTGGTCGTCGGCGACGGGGGTGGCGGCATCGGTCGCGCGATCACACGAGCGCTTGCGGCCGCGGGCAGCGCCGTCGCAGTCGTCGACATCGATCGACAGCGCGCAAATGAAGCAGCCGCCGATGCGCCGCAGCCGGTGTCCAGGCTTTCGCCCTCACGGACGATGTCAGATCGCGCGCCGACATCGACGGTTTCGTCAGAGACGCCGTGCGCGAACTCAGCGCGCTCGACGTCCTCGTAGCGGTCGTTGGCGGGCAGCTCGCTTTCGTTCGCGCCGCGCCCTTCCACCAGAGCGCGCGGCCGCGAGCAGGTCGGCGAACGTGTCCGGCGGCGCGGAGCAACCAGCCCGCGTTGCGCCGAGCGATGGCCGCATCGGCAAGGGGATGTGGAGGATGCCTCAACGACCTCATAGCACTTCGCAGCTCAGAATCGCGAATCGGCACGAGTCGCGGGTGATCCACTAATACGCACCGGGATCGGACAGCTGGCCGCACATACAGGATCTGGTGCGAGCGCGCTCGCGGCGTCATGCTTCATGTCAGGGATAGCGGTAGGAACGGTGGGACAGGGGTGTCCAACCGGCATGCGTCGGATCGGACTCGCAGTTTTGTGCTGACCGCGCTGGTCGCGACGGCGTGCAGTGCGCCAACTGAGTCGACAACGGCATCGAGCAGATCGTGGCGGTTGCTTCCTCCGGGCCTACTGAGTCCACGCGAGCAAGCCATCGCGGTGGGAATCGAAGACCGAGTGCTGGTGGTCGGCGGCAGTGACGCTGGGCCCTGTCCGCCCGCGGGCGACTGCGCGTTGCCCGAGGAACCGCCGCTCACCGATGGTGCCGCGTTTGGGGCCGGTGGTGGTCTTCCGGTGGGCGCTTGTTCGAGGCGCTAGGGGGTCCACAGCCCGACGAGGCCGCGGTTGACCCAACCGATGTCCACGTCCTACCTCGAAAAAATCTTCCGCATTCGCTGCCTCCTACCGGTCGTCGTCCACCGTTCCACGCAGTGGGCGGACGGAACCCCGATCAGCGAAGAGGAGAACACCGACCTACTGGCCCGGCTGGTGAAGCGGCGAAACGGGGTTGGAAATTCGAGATCGAATGGTGATCCTCACCCGCGAGGTTGGCGCTCATTTCAACAGGGCTGTCAGTCGTTGCTCCCCGGCTTACCTGCAGATGTGAGCCGCGTCCCGAACCGTGCCGTCCAGCGTGTCGCGTACCGCCAGGCCAGGACGAGCATGTGCCAGCTGCAAAATGACGTCTAGCCGACGCGGATAGCCCGGATCCGCACCGACCGCCAGCGGCTTGATGCCCACCGCGGCCGCACCGAGTTCATATAGGGCAATCGGCTGGACCAAAGAAGATCGCGGGAACCAAAACAGGATCGCCTGTGCTACCAGCAGGTGCCGGTACTCCCACGCGATTTGGTCGGCGACGACGGCCGGATCCGCCAAGGTATGGTCGGGTCGACGAGGATTCAGGATCGTCCAGTCGACTCCTGCCATTCGAAGCAATGGCACGGCCTGGGCCTGCCAGTCGGGGCATCCCGTGATTCCGCCGGCGAGGAATAGTGCGGGTCCGACGCCGGTGTAGAAGTTCGGCGCCTCCACGTAGCCCTCGATGCGGGCGGAGCTTGGTCCGTAGATCATCATCCTCGCTGGCGGCTGGCACATCCCAGACCAGGGCAGTTGGAACGCCGGTGCAGCCACCTGTGTATTGAGGTCCAGGGCTGATATGACGGGTGCATCACGCCCGTTACCATTCATTGGGGTTCATATCAATAGAGGTTCGCTGTAACCCGGACGCGCGGTAAGGAATGAGATCGAATACCGTTCTCTGCCTGAGAGGTGCCCACACGAGCTCGGTTCCTCTCAGGCAGATTCCTTTTCGGGACTCCGCGCATCGAACGGGAGATCGCACGGTCATGCTGGGGCAATATCCACCTTCTCTGCAGGCAGCACGCCCGCGCCATACCGACTGGCGAGCTTATCCGTGTCAGCAGTTCCGCGTGATGTCCCGACCGCCACCCCCGAACCGTGGCTCGTCGGCCCAACACTCTGGATATCGATTCCACGCGCTCGCCAATACTCCCTGTCTGCCACAATCCGATCGGCGAGCTGTTTCATCTGTTTCAACGAGAACTTCCCATCACGGAAGTCAACATTAACCTGCGGAATGCGTCCCTTCACGGCCGTATCCAACCTTGGATCGGGCCGCCTATAGATGACCATGATGTGGTGCGCATGGTCGAGCACTAGCCCGGAAAACGAATCCGGAAGGGACTTTTCTAGGAACGGCTCGATCGAGTCTGCCGCCACCTCCAAGGCCGGATCGTTGGCGGGGCCGGAGGGATTCCCCGCGCCAGGCGACGAAGCATCCCGGCCCGCAGACCCGCTCGTTAGGCGACCGCACCCACCGGCCGAAACGCTCAACACCAACGCGAGCGAGGTCACAGCCGCCCGCCATGAATGATCCATCGACACTCCATCAGATGTTCCAGAGCCCAGACCTTGGACGGTAACTGGGACCTTCCGGTTCCAAGGGCCAGCTGTTGCTTGCCGGCGTGATGAGATCGGGGTGTTGCTACGACCTAGGGACCACGTGGTCGCCCGTCAGGCAGCATGGTGGTCTCCGTTCTTGGTTGCAACGGTCACGCCTGTGCCGGGCCGCCCACACTCCTCGGCCCAAGTGCGCTGCCTCATCATCGCGATGACCTCGGTCGGCATCAGGTGCCGAACGTACCGGTCGGTGTGAGCGAGCGAGGCGAGGCGCAGCCGCGTTTGCGTCGCGTGCATGGGCACCCCTGTTGGGCCAGGTCGAAAGCGAGCGAGTGCCGGAGCCCCTGCGTGTGCACTCGCTTGGTGATGCCTGCCCGCCAACAGCTCGACGCTGCGCGGGCTCAGCTCGGGCGCCGTCGACTTCCCCTGCCGAGCCGTGCTGGGGATGTGGCTGTGGTGGATTGCTGCGGCCGGAGCGGCGGGTGGTCGCGGTGAGCACGATGCGAGAAGCTGACGGAGACTCTCGAGCGAGGCGCATAGCCGACGTCGCCTCGCCCTGTGAAGGCGCGACTCGGCGGGCGCGATCGAGGAACCTCCATCGGAGCTTGCTCGGTCAGTCGATCTCGGGGAACCGGTACTGATCAGGCGGCGGAGTCGGTCCGGTTGGCGGGGAGGAGTCCGTGCTCGCGGGCGTGGTCTTCGAGCAGGTCGCGCAGCTTGTGCCGGCCGCGGTGCAGCCGGGACATCACGGTGCCGATCGGGCTGTCGGTGATCTGGG